>USEY01000031.1 GCA_900553815.1 uncultured Bacteroides sp. | reverse complement strand
TCCGAACACGCCCCTGCCTATCATCCGTTTACCGATTACTTTGAGCACTTGCCCCGCTGGGACGGCAAAGACCGTGTAAAAGAACTGGCAAGGCGTGTATCTGACAACGATTTGTGGGTCCGTTCTTTCCACCGCTGGATGCTGGGCGTCACTGCTCAGTGGATGAACAACAACGAACAGGAACAACGCGCCAACAGTGTCGCTCCCTTGTTGGTCAGCACCGTGCAGGGCATGGGCAAGTCTACTTTCTGCCGTATGTTGCTGCCCAAGAAACTGCGTACCTACTTTACTGAAAGCTTCGACCTGACCAATATCACATCGGCAGAAAACAAACTGGCATCGTATGGCCTTATCAACCTGGATGAGTTCGACCGCCTGCCTGCTACCCGTATGCCATTGCTGAAGAACCTGATGCAGATGGAGAGTCTGCATATACGCCGTGCTTATAAGCGTAGTACAGAGCCGTTGCCACGTATTGCTTCGTTCATCGGTACAGCGAACCGGAAAGACCTGTTGGTGGACGCCTCGGGCAGCCGACGTTTTATCTGTATTGAAGTGGAGAAACAGATTGACTGCACCACACCCGTTGACCATGCGCAGCTGTATGCCCAGTTGAAAGAAGAATTGGCCGGTGGAGATCGTTGCTGGTTCAACAAGCAGGAAGAGGCCGAAATACAGCAGCACAACCGTGCCTTCTATCGAACTATTCCTGCCGAAGAAGTGCTGGAGTCGTGCTTCCGCTTTGCTGAGCCTAACGAACAGGGCGCACGCCTGATGTCGGCAGCCGACATCTACGCTACTTTGAAGCAGAAGAATCGGGCAGTCATGGCGGGTTATTCGTGCATGGCCTTCAGCCGTCTGCTGGCACAGACGGGCAGAAGGGTGCATACGAGGTATGGGAACGGGTACTGGATGGCAGCGGTTAACGGTTAGTGGTGAGCGGTAAATGTAATTTCTTTCTGCTTCCTTTAATTCTTGCAAGTCAGGTTGTTGAAAAGTTGAAACAGGTGTGTAACAAAAAAGTCCGCCTCAGTTTCATGAAAAGAGGCGGACTTTTTAGTCAATGGATTTTGTATTGTTTAGAAGAATGAGTCTTTGCTGTTGAATAGCTTTTTATCGCTCAACTTCACTATTTTACCATACTTGGCCAATTTGTCAAGGTCAATCATTTTCGGGTTGCCCATGATACCTATGCAATAGGGCTTTCCTTGTATGTGCTGTTTGTAGTAGTTTACAATATCGTCGAAGGTCAGCGCATCAATCTTGGCCAGATTTTCTTTAGCCGGGTCATCGCTGTATCCTCTATAGCCCAAGCTGACAAGGTAGGGCGCTTTTTGTCTGAAATCAGGATGGTCGGTCAAGGCTGCCTGGCGGAGGTAGCTCTTGATGTTGTCGATGCGCTCGGGATTTTGTGGCATATCGGTGAGGAGCGACATGAAGACATCGATGGCATCGTTGGCCTTGTCGTTTTGGGTTCCGATGTAGCCGTTAAGGAATCCGGCACTACCGGTGATGCCTTGGCCAGCTGCATAGGCATAGGCGGTATAGGCCATGGAGCGCTTCTCTCTGATTTCGTTCATTACCAGTCCGGTGAAGTCGAGGCCGAAATATTGGTTGAATGCGTTGCGGAACACGTCGTCTTTCTTGTCATAGGCATCCATGGGCACGTAGAAGTAGATTTGTGCCTGTTCGGCATCGCTGTTGGGCAGGAAGTAGATGGTATTCTCTGCGACGGGTATCATAGGTTTGGCCTGTGGCGATGTGGACGGGCGTTCGTTGGCTACCAAGGGCAGGTTGGTGCTCAGGATGGAGTAAACCTGGTCGAAGGGTAAGGTTCCGGTATAGAATATTTTCGCTTCGTAGTTGGCTGCACGGTTGATGTCGCCAGTCAGCTCAGATATCTGCAATTCGTAGAGTTCTTTGTCGGTCAGCTCGTTGATGTAGTCCGATTTCTCCCCATAGAAAATATACTGGCGGAGAGCATCGGCCAGGATGCTGACATTCTCTTTGCGTTGCTGGCGCATACCCAGCTCAGAACCTTTGAGTCGAGTCAGCTGTTTGTCGTCGAGCTTGGGCATGAGGATTTGTCTTGACAGTAGTTGACATACCTGTGGCAGGGTTTCCTCATATCCTTCAATAATGATATTGAGATAATCGCTTTGGGCTGATACGTGGCAGGTGGCATTCAGTTTACTCAGTTCTTCCTTCAGTTGCTGAGGTTCGTATGCTCCCATTACGCCGGCATTGTTCATCAGTGATGCGGCAATCTCCAGTTTGGGGAACTCGCGGGTACCTGCACCGTATTGAAGTACCAACTGGAAGACATTGTTTTCTGTGTTGGGTGTATAGTATATCTTGGAACGCTCGTTGAGTGACTTGATTTGAACGTTGCTGAAGTCTATGAATTTTTCTTCTACTTTGCCAATGGGCATGGTCTTGAATTGTGTGGCATAGAGTGATTGTTTGCCGGTAGGTGCCTCTATTGGTTTATAACCGGGTTTCTCAATCTTGCCATTATCTTCGGGTTTGCCTTTCTCTACATAAAGTGCCAGGTAGTTGTTGGACAAGTATTGGCGTGCTACGCGTTTGATGTCATCGTTGGTGATGGACATGATTTTGTCTTTGTAGTTAAGTATCTCGCCCAAGTCTTGTTCGTTGTAGAAGGCATTCATCAGAATCATGGCTTTGTCCTCGTTGGACTCCATGCTGAGATCGAACTGGCGGCAGAGTTCGGCTTTGATGGCATCAATCTTCCAGTCCTCAAACTCACCGTTGGCAATTTGCTGGATGGCCTTAATGGCCTTTTTCTCTACACTTTTGTTTGACTCGAAGCGTCGCTGGTTTTCATCGTACAAGGGAATGGCTGCAATGATAGCTCTTCCTTGCTCGCGGAAAGTCATGGGGTAGGCACCCGCGCTGGTCAGTTCTCCGTTCAGTACAAGCTTGTCAAGTGTTCCGGTCTGGCTGCTGTTGCTCAGTAATGAGAGGGCTATGTTGAGCGCTTCCTCGTCGGGATGTCCGGCTTTTACTCCCTGGAACACCATGGTGACTTGCGGATAGAATCCGATTTTTGCACTATATTGTTTGCGGCCTTCGATTTGCAGGTCGGGATAACTGTTGCGGGCAGGTATTTGTTTTTTGGGGAGTCGGCCAAAGGAAGCGGCAATGCGTCCGCTGATTTGTTGGGCATTGATGTTTCCTACCAATACCAGTACCATGTTTTCGGGTACATACCATTGGTTGTAGAAGTCAATAAGGCGACTCAGACGTGGATTCTTCAGGTGGTCGGGCAGGCCGATGATGGGACGTGAATAGGGATGTCCTTCAAAAGCCTTGCTCATGACAAACTGTTGGATGGCGGAGCCTTGGTTGTCTTGTGCACGGTTGTATTCTTCATAAACGTTTTCCAGCTCGGCCTGGAAAGAGCGGAATACGGGGTTGATGAATCTTTGTGAGGAAATTTCCAGCCATTTGTTTATCTGATAAGCGGGGAAAGAACAATGGTAGAAAGTCCAGTCATAATGAGTTCCGGCATTCACACCTTTGGCTCCCATACTTTCCATCAGGTCGGAATATTCATTAGGAACGGCTATCTGTCCGGCTTTAATGGTCAGTTCGTTGATTTCCTGGCTGATGGCCTTTTTGCGTACGGGGTCGCTTTCGTTGGCCATCTCATCATATTTCTTGATTATTTCTTCATAGATGGGCTTTTCTTCCTGCCAGTTGAGTGCACCGATTTTGTCGGTACCCTTGAACATGACATGTTCCAGATAGTGGGCCAGTCCGGTATATTCTGTAGGGTCGTTGATGGAACCTACTCTGACACCAACCAATCCGAATACATCAGATTTAGAATTGTCTTCCCATATATATACGGAAAGTCCGTTTTTAAGCTTGAAGGCTTTCAAACCTTGTCCATAGACGGGAATGGCAGAAACTGCTAATATAAGCAGCAGTGCGGCATAAAGCTTTAAGTGTTTCATAACAAAAGGAATTTTTTTAATATATCTCTCTATCAGTATACATATTTAAGGAAAAATCACATCAAAGTTATAAAAAAGCTTAGAAGAAAGAAATTTTTGACCTGATTTCGTTTGAATACATAGCTTTAGGGAGCCTTTTGTTACACGATATGGGGAAGTCAGAGGAAGATAAGGGGGGAAGAAAGGGAGGTTCGATGAAAATCGTCAGGAAAAGAAAAAAGGCTACCTTCGTATGAAAGTAGCCTTTGTAATAGTTTAACCCATAAAAACAAGATGCGCCGAATAAATTATTCAGCGGCAGCTTCAGTAGCCGGAGCCTCTTCGGCAGCGGGTGCTTCAGCTTCTGCTTTGGCAGCCTCTTCAGCAGCTTTTGCTGCTTCTTCAGCGGCTTTCTTCTCAGCCAATGCTTTTGCTTTTACTTCATTGATTTTCTTTTCTGCTTCAAGACGTGCCTTAGCTTCGTTGCGCTTTGTTTCTTCGTCTTTAGCCTTCAGAGCAGCAAGACCGTTCTGCTTGTTGTTCTTCCATGCTTCGAATTTAGCTTCAGCTTCAGCTTCGCCAAATGCGCCTTTTGCTACACCGCCCAGCAGGTGCTTCTTCATGTACACACCTTCGCGTGACAGGATGTTACGAACAGTGTCAGTAGGTTGTGCACCTTTCATAACCCAGTCAAGTGCGCGGTCAAATTTCAAATCTACTGTGGCAGGATTGGTGTTAGGATTGTAAGTACCAATCTTCTCAATAAACTTACCATCTCGTGGTGCTTTCTCATTGGCAATGACGATGGAGTAGAAGGCGTAACCTTTGCGACCATGTCTTTGCAATCTGATTCTTGTTGCCATTTAAATAATTTTTTATTTGTTAATGATTTGATTAACGCTATTAACTCGTAATAGCGGCGCAAAATTATAGCTTTTATTTTGATATACAAAGCATTTGATGATTTTTTTGCTATAAGGAACAGAGCTTTTTCATTTAAGAGTAAGGTTACTGATAGGTTTCAGGGCGTGAAACTATTAGTTTCTCCGTATGAAACCGTTGGTTCCAAGGCATGAAACTAAAGTGTCTTGACGTGATTGTCAGGAGGAGTGAGACGGTCGGCTTTTCTTTTAGTTTGACTGAATGGATATTGGGAGGTGGATGAACAAAAATGTGTTGAGTTGGACGCTTTTCTTATAATATATGTGATTATTTTAGCAAGAATCTGTTACTTTTGCACTATCAATCATTATTAATAGGTATAGGAAATATGGAAAAGTCAAAAGTCTTTTTCTCAGACCTGCGTACGTCGCCGACTTCCAATCTGCTGGATAAGATGGAACGTTTGGTGAAAAGGGCAGGGATAGCCGAACTTCCGTTGAAGGATAGTTTTGTTGCTATTAAGATTCATTTTGGTGAACCTGGCAATCTGGCATATATACGGCCGAATTATGCGGCTCGAATGGCAAATCTGTTGCGTGGATATGGTGCCAAGCCATTCTTGACGGATTGTAATACACTTTATTCCGGACGTCGTTCGAATGCTGTGGACCATTTGCAAAGTGCCATGGAAAATGGATTTAATCCGATTTCAGCACAATGTCAGGTGATTATCGGTGATGGATTGAAAGGTACGGACTATCGTGAAATACCGGTTGATGGAGAGTATTGTCCGGCTCCTAAAATCGGTACAGCCATTGCCGATGCCGATGTGATTATCAGTATGACTCACTTTAAGGGGCATGAACAGGCCGGATTTGGCGGTGCTTTGAAAAATCTGGGCATGGGTAGTGCCAGTGTAGGTGGCAAGTTGGAATTGCATGCGGCTTCGCAACCTAAAATTAATCGAGACAACTGCATTGGTTGCAATATCTGCGTAAAGCATTGTGCGCACGATGCCATTCATCTGGATGCAGAACGCAAAGCCGAAATCGATTATACCAAATGTGTAGGTTGTGGGCAGTGCGTAGCCTTGTGTCAGCATGATGCGGCAGTTGTCAGCGACTGGGATACATCTGAACGCTTGAACTACAAGATAGCCGAGTATACGAAAGCTGTATTGAAAGACAAACCTCATTTTCATATCAGTTTCATTATGAATGTGTCGCCTGAGTGTGACTGCTGGAATCATAATGATGCAGCTATTGTGCCCGACTTGGGGATTTTGGCATCGACCGATCCGGTTGCACTTGATATGGCTTGTGCCGATTTGGTCATGCAGGCTCCTTTGTTGCATACGGACAATGTCTTGTCAAGAAAACATGCTCATGAGGATTTGTGTGGATGTGATAAGTTTCATCTGATTCATCCTGATACTGACTGGCTGGCAGGCTTACGCCATGCGGAGAAGATAGGTATCGGTACAATGAATTATGAATTGATACGGCTGTAGGATTAATGAAGAGGAACTTTCTTTCTTACGTACGATAGTATAAAAGATTATTTACTTATTTATTAGGAAAATCACAAAATGGGAACATCTGTAAAACTTTATTCGCTTTCTTTTTCCAACGTACGGACTTATATGTTCGCAGTGTTGTTTGTCATAGGTAACATCGCTTTGCCTCAACTATGTCATCTTTTGCCAGCTGGTGGCCCCAGTCTGCTTCCGATTTATTTCTTTACACTTATTGCTGCCTATAAATATGGATTGAAGGTAGGCTTGCTGACTGCGGTTTTGTCTCCGGTTGTCAATCATTTGTTGTTTGCCATGCCCGCAGCAGCAGTGCTGCCTGCTATTCTGGTTAAGTCAGGTTTGCTGGCCATTGCGGCTGCTGTAGTAGCCAAGCGTGTAAAAAAGGTGGCTTTGTTGCCTTTGTTGTTCGTAGTGTTGGCTTATCAGATTGTAGGAACAGCAGTTGAATGGGGATTGTGTGGAGATTTCTATCTGGCTATCCAAGATTTTCGCATAGGCGTTCCGGGTATGATGATTCAATGGCTGGGAGGCTATATGCTGTTGAAGGCTCTGTCAAGAATCTGATATTTTGCTTTGTTGTGCGGCACAATATGAGTTGTTGTGCGGCATAAGCGGCAATGTTATATATGAAAAGCGGGTATGTTTTGACCCGAAAGCGGCAATGTTTTAAGGTGGAACATTGCCGCTTTTTCTTTCAATTTGCCTTGATATGTAGGATTGATAAATATTTCAGGGTGTTATTGGGTGCTATTAGGCGGAGTAAGGTGTCGATAGATTGCTTCTGTGTGGTGGTAAGAAATGGCTAATTGTATATGTTGTCAGTATTTAGAAAGAGGGCTGAAAGGTCAAAATGAAAAGAATTTGTCAGAATTTTATAGATAATAAGGCAAAAAATGCCATATTTTTTTCCTGTATTTGGTTTTATCATTCTAGAAAATCATTAAATTCGTGCCGTGCTAAATGAAGAAATGATTGATAACAAGTGATGATATATCAGACGATTTGTATTTGGGAGATATAAGACGTATGGAGGAACGTGCAAAGAGTTGGTTTACAAATAAGTATCCGGTAGGATTTGCCATGAGCGGAGGGTTTATCAAAGGTTTTGCCCATCTGGGTATTATGCAGTCTTTGATAGAGCATGATATTAAACCGAATATATTGTCTGGGGTTAGTGCAGGAGCTTTGGCAGCCGTATTCTATGCCGACGGAAATGAACCTTATAAAGTGCTGGACTTCTTTTCCGGTCATAAGTTTCAAGATTTGACGAGGCTGGTGGTGCCTAAGACGGGCTTTTTTGAGCTGGATGAATTCATGGATTTCCTGAAATCCAACTTGAAAGCCCAGAAACTGGAAGACTTGAAAGTTCCTTTGATTGTGACAGCCACGGATTTAGACCATGGCGTATCTGTACATTTTCATAAAGGAAGCATCGCTGAACGTGTGGCTGCATCTTGTTGTATGCCAGTATTGTTTAAGCCCATCAAGATAGACAATACTTATTATGTGGATGGCGGCGTGTTGCTTAATCTGCCAGTATCTACCATTCGTCGTATCTGCGAGAAAGTAGTAGCCATTAATGTCAGTCCGATATTGGCACCCAAGTATAAAATGAATATTGTCAGCATCGCGCTGCGTTCTTACGATTTTATGTTTCGTTCGAATACAATTGCAGAACGTGAGAAGGCAGATTTGTTGATTGAATGCAATAAATTATCAGGTTACGGCAATACGGAATTGAAGAAAGCAAAGGAAATATTCGATTTGGGATATAATACAGCCAATGAGGTATTGCAACAACTGAAGGATGGAGACATGATGTCAATTGCAGGTAAGGGTTAGTGAAGATGTTTATTGAATGAATTGTGCCGATTGCAGGCTGAATTCAAAATATATATTGTAACTATGAATAATGAAAAGAAAATAATTATTTATCAGGTGTTTACACGCCTGTTCGGTAATAATAGCAGCCATTGCGTACATAATGGTTCCATACGCGATAACGGTTGCGGCAAAATGGCAGATTTTACGACCAAGGCTTTAGGTGAAATAAAGAAATTGGGTGTTACTCATATTTGGTATACTGGCATTATAGAGCATGCCACGCAGACGGATTATCGCCGTTATAATATTCGTCCCGACCATCCGGCCATTGTGAAAGGAAAAGCTGGCTCGCCTTATGCCATCAAAGACTATTATGACGTGGACCCTGACATAGCCAAAGATGTGCCGGGGCGAATGAAAGAATTTGAGAATCTGGTGCAAAGAACACACCGCTCGGATATGAAGGTCATCATTGATTTTGTTCCCAATCATGTGGCGCGGCAATACTATTCGGATGCACAGCCTGACGGCACTACACAATTGGGAGCTAACGATGACCCCAATTATGCTTTCAGCCCTTATAATAACTTTTACTATATTCCCCAGTCGGAACTGCATGGCCAGTTTGACATGACGGGCACGGCTTCGGAACCGTATCGTGAATTTCCTGCCAAGGCTACAGGCAATAACCGCTTTGACGCTTATCCATGTATAAATGATTGGTATGAAACTGTCAAGCTGAATTATGGAGTTGACTATCAGAATGGAGGTACCGGCCATTTTGACCCGGTTCCTGATACATGGAACAAAATGCTGCAGATACTTTTATTCTGGGCTGGAAAACATGTCGACGGATTCCGTTGTGACATGGCCGAGATGGTTCCGGTTGAATTCTGGGAATGGGTCATACCACAGGTAAAAGCTGCTTATCCTGACATCGTATTCATTGCTGAAGTATATAATCCGGCAGAATATCGCAATTATCTGTTTCGTGGTAAGTTTGATTATCTGTATGATAAGGTAGGACTTTATGATACGTTGCGAAACATAGTCTGTCACAATGCGCCTGCAACAGATATTACCCGTGCATGGCAGAGCCTTGGGGGCATCGAAAAGTCTATGCTCAATTTTCTGGAGAATCATGACGAACAACGTATCGCTTCAGACTTTTTTGCCGGCAATCCACGCAAGGCCATTCCGGCACTCATTGTGGCTGCCTGTATGAATACCAATCCCATGATGATATATTTCGGACAGGAGTTTGGCGAGCCGGGAATGGATAGTGAGGGATTCAGTGGACGTGACGGGCGTACGACAATATTTGATTATTGGAGTGTGGATACTGTTCGTCGCTGGCGCAACGGAGGAAAGTTTGATGGTAAGCTGCTAACTGATGATGAAAAAAGATTGTACGACATATATCAGCGCATACTGACTTTGTGCAACCGTGAAAAGGCCATAGCTGAAGGCTTGTTCTTCGACTTGATGTATGCCAATATCGATGGCTGGCGATTCAACGAACGCAAGCAGTATTGCTTCCTGCGCAAGCACGAGGATGAACTTTTGTTGGTAGTGGTGAACTTCGACCACATGCCGGTAGATATAGCTATTAATATTCCTACTCATGCATTTGATTATTTGCAGATGCCCCAGATGGATGCTTACCGGGCTATAGACCTCTTGACTGGCAAGGAAGAAAATATTTGCCTGCTGCCCAGCAAGGCCACAGATGTTGCCCTCGATGCTTATGGCGGCAAGATACTGAAGATAAAACTGAAATGAAAAACTTTAAATAATAAGAGACGATGAAGAAAATATTGTTATTGGGTTCTGGTGAACTGGGTAAAGAGTTTGTGATAGCAGCCCAACGAAAAGGGCAGTACGTCATTGCCTGTGATTCATACGCTGGAGCTCCGGCCATGCAAGTGGCCGACGAATGTGAAGTGTTCAGTATGCTGGATGGTGACGCTTTGGAAAGAGTAGTCAATAAGCATAATCCTGATATTATTGTACCTGAAATAGAGGCTATTCGTACGGAACGTCTTTATGACTTCGAACAGAAGGGCATACAGGTGGTGCCCAGTGCACGTGCCGTGAACTATACGATGAACCGCAAGGCCATACGCGACCTGGCAGCCAAAGAATTGGGTCTGAAAACCGCCCGCTATTATTATGCCAAATCATTTGATGAACTGAAAGACGCTGCCGAAAAAATCGGCTTTCCCTGTGTGGTGAAGCCTCTGATGTCTTCGTCGGGCAAGGGGCAGTCAGTCGTTAAGTCGGTCGATGAGTTGGAACATGCCTGGGAATATGGTTGCAGTGGTAGCCGTGGTGACATTAAAGAATTGATTATTGAAGAGTTCATCAAGTTTGATAGTGAAATCACGCTGCTTACCGTGACCCAAAAGAATGGCCCCACTTTGTTCTGTCCGCCTATTGGTCATGTGCAGAAGGGAGGCGATTATCGTGAAAGTTTCCAACCGGCCCACATTGACCCTGCTCATCTGAAAGAAGCACAGGAAATGGCCGAGAAGGTGACACGTGCTCTGACTGGTGCGGGCATCTGGGGTGTAGAATTCTTCCTGAGCCACGAGAACGGTGTTTATTTCTCTGAACTTTCTCCCCGTCCACACGATACCGGTATGGTGACGTTGGCTGGCACTCAGAACTTGAATGAGTTTGAGTTGCACCTGCGTGCCGTGCTTGGTTTGCCTATTCCTAATGTTAAATTGGAGCGAATGGGGGCCAGTGCCGTTATTTTGTCGCCTATTGCCAGCCAGGAACGTCCCAACTATCGTGGCCTCGAAGAGGTGACAGCTGCTGAGGATACCTATCTGCGCATCTTCGGCAAGCCTACCACACGTGTAAACAGACGTATGGGAGTGGTGCTGTGTTATGCTCCTGTAGGCAGCGATTTGGATGCTTTACGCGATAAGACCAAGGCTTTGGCTGCGAAAGTGGAAGTTTATTAATAAGACTTTCTTTACTCTTTTATAACGAATGAGTTTTTTGACTTGCACATTGTAAATCAATTAAGTTGTATTTGGGTAAAGTGAAATAAGGCCAGAGGCTGGTGAGAATCCGTTTGTTGTGGTTCGTGTGCCGGTGCTCTGGCTTTTTATTATAATGGAGGAAAGATTATGTTGGCTTATACTTACGTGAAGAAAGGACAGTTCGTGTTGACGGAGAAGGCTGTTCCCCAGTTGGAGAATCCACATGATGCGTTGGTGCGTGTCACTTTGGGTAGCATTTGCACCAGTGATTTACATATTAAGCATGGCAGTGTGCCTCGTGCGGTGCCCGGCATTACGGTAGGGCATGAGATGGTGGGTGTTGTGGAGCAGGTAGGATCGGCCGTTACTTCTGTCAGGCCGGGAGACCGGGTGACGGTGAATGTGGAAACTTTCTGCGGTGAGTGCTTCTTTTGTCGTCATGGCTATGTGAATAACTGCGAAGATCCTGACGGAGGATGGGCATTGGGTTGCCGAATAGATGGCGGGCAGGCTGAGTATGTGCGTGTTCCTCATGCCGATCAGGGCTTGAACCGCATACCCGACAGTGTGACTGACGAACAGGCTCTCTTTGTGGGAGATATATTGGCCACTGGTTTTTGGGCAGCCCGCATCTCCGAGATAACTCCACAAGATACGGTACTCATTATCGGAGCTGGACCTACAGGTATCTGTACATTGCTTTGTGTCATGTTGAAGCGGCCGTGCCGCATTATTGTATGCGAGAAATCGGAGGAACGCATCAGGTTTGTGCGCCAGCATTATCCGGATGTACTGGTGACGACGCCCGATGATTGCCGCAACTTTGTGTTGGAGCATAGTGAACACGGAGGTGCCGATGTGGTAATAGAGGTGGCTGGAGCTGATGATACGTTTCGTTTGGCCTGGGAGTGTGCTCGTCCTAATGCCGTTGTCACCGTTGTGGCTCTTTATGATTCTCCCCAGTTGCTTCCGTTGCCCGATATGTATGGCAAGAACCTGACTTTCAAGACCGGAGGTGTGGATGGATGCGACTGTGCGGAGATACTTCGCCTGATAGCCGACGGATGGATAGATACTACGCCGCTTATCACTCATCGCTTCGCATTGAACGATATAGAGGAGGCCTATCGTATTTTTGAGAATCGCTTGGATGGGGTGATTAAGGTGGCAATAACGGAGCGTACCGTTTAGAGGTAAGTAAGTTAAGTTTGTAAGTTTATGAGTTTTTAGGTTGATGTAAAACATTGGTTTATAAGCTTACAAGCCGAACAATTAAATAACTGAACACAATAGAATTAAAGTTAAGACTATGCGAAAGAATTTTGGAGTAAAAACATGGTTGTATCCCATGCCTGTCTTTATTGTGGCAGCATACGATGGGGAAGGAAAGCCTAATGCCATGAATGCGGCATGGGGAGGAATTTATACGGACAATATGGTAGGCATTTGTTTGTCCGAGGGACATAAAACTACCCAGAACATCTTGTCGTCCAAAGCTTTTACAGTCAGCATGGCTACGGAAGAGTGTCTGGTGGCGTGCGACTACCTGGGTATTGTATCGGGTAATAAGGTGGCTGACAAACTGGAGCATGCCGGATTGCACGCTGTAAAGGCCGAGTCGGTCAATGCACCTGTGATTGAAGAGTTGCCTATGACGCTGGAGTGTGAGTTGGTTTCGTACGACAAGGAAACGTGTTTTATGGTAGGGCGCATTGTCAATGTGTCGGCCGACGAACGTGTGCTTGATGACGCCGGTATGATTGATGTAGCCAAGTTGAAGCCTATCACCTATGACCCCATCCATCATCAGTACTTGCCGCTGGGCAAGAAGGCGGGGCTGGCTTTCTCTGATGGAAAGGCTTTGAAATAGCACAAGGGGCTTTCATTCGCTCAGAAGATAATCGTGGAGCGAAAGCCTGGTTCGGGTGACAGACCGGCATGGGCAGGATGGTTGATAAATGACCGTCGGCTCATGCCGGTCTTGTGTTGTGGCTTATTCTTCCTTGCCCGTTTCGAAGAATTTCTTGCGGTAATACGAGTTGGCTGTATAGAGCGCAGCAGCCGGATTGTTGCCTGTTACCCGGTCTTTGGTCACGAGGGTAGTGACATATGCATCGGAGTATTTGTAGAACAGGCTGTCGTGCCCTACGCACAGGCCGATGACTACATTCAGGTCGGTTCGGGCTTCATTGAGCAGGCGTGCCTGGAGGATGGGGTTGCACATGGCTGCACCGATGCTTTCACATCGGGCTGGAATACCCATCGAAGTCTTGGGTTGACCGGCTACCTTGCAAATTACCGAGTAAGGTTCAAAGCCGTTGGCGCGCAGGATGCGGGCGAAGATACGCGCTTCGTTGATAAGCCCGATGCAGTTGGCTATGCCGATACGTCGGGCGTGGATTTTTCGGGCAAACTCCATGATTTCCTGCACGCGTGTCCATTGGCAATAGCCCTCGTATTCCACTTCGGCGCTGGCTATCATTACCTGCCGGTTGTTACCCTCGTCATATCGGGCCAGCGCCCATTGTCGGTCTTCGTCGCGCAGGTGGTCGGTCGGGCAGAAGTCGGGATAAGTCCGGTCCTGGTATTTGCAATTCTGTGTGCCACAGTCCACACAGCTATGAATCGGTTCTGTTTTCATTGATTTACTTTTTTTGTTGGTTATTTGGCCATGGAAGATAGTCAATTCTTCCATGGCGTGCAAGTTCGCATTGCCTTTTCTTTCTTTAATAGTCAAGGTTCTTTCGTTTAAGAGTAGAGTTTCAGGTTGGTTTCAATGCTTGAAACCATTGGTTTCAGCGTATGAAACCGTTAGTTTCAACGGATGAAACCATCAGTTTCAAGGCATGAAACTAAATTGTTCTGACGGAGTTGTCAGTTGAAACATTGTTGGTTGTTCCCTTTTTCGGCCTGATGACAAATGGCCGGATGCTGTGCTTAAAATGAAAGGGTCTGCTTTCAGGCTCTGAAGCCAATGCGGGCAGGTTGTGCTAACCTGAATCTTTCATTTCGGAGTAGGCGTTCTTCAGCATCGTCCACATCGGCAGGCTCAATGGTACTGAGTAATATTCGGTCGGCACTGTCATGAAATGACATTGACATGATTCTGCGGGCCATGCTTTTTATGAGTCCCTGCTCTATGAAGTTATGCACCCAGCGGCCGTTGCCGAAATAAACATTCCGTTGTGCGGCAGTTTCGGTAATGACTTGGTTGAGGCGCAACGCGGCATCGGGAGTAAGTATGAAGTGGCGTTCCTGCAGGTTGATGCGAGCTATCTCCATCAGCTCCTCGGCCGTGTAGTCTTCGAAATGAAACTGTAACGGAAAGCGGTCTTTCAGTCCGGGGTTCGTCTTGAGCAGGTCTTGCATTTTGTCTTCATAGCCGGCCATGATGACTATCATGTCGGGGTCGGGCACTGAGAGGAGGGTGAGCAAAGAGTTGATAACCTCCTTGCCGAAGTCATTGGAGTCTTGTGACCTGTCTATGAGCGTGTACGCCTCGTCTATGAACAGTACGCCGCCCTTGGCTTTGTCTATAATTTCCCTCATGCGTTTCTCCGTGTGTCCTATATACTCGCCTACAAGTTCGGTTCGGCACGTTTCCACGGTGTGTCCGCTCGACAGCAGTCCCATCTGGTGGTACATCTCGCCTACGAGCTTGGCAACAGTGGTTTTGCCTGTGCCGGGATTGCCGTAGAAGAGCATGTGATGCCGGTTGTCTTGGCTTAAATCGAGGCATAGTTCACGGCGTTCCTTCACGAATTGTGCCATCAGACAGGCGTCCTGCATGTCGGCCTTCAGCCGTTTCAGTCCTACCAATTTTTGTAGCTTCAGGCTGGCAGGACATTCGCCCAGGTTGTGCTGGGTGGTGTGCTGCATGGAGGGAGCGTCGATGTCGGCATAGTCGGAAGGTAATGCAGAGTCTGCGTCGCAGAGTGTGTCGTCAGCGTCTGGCGATTCGGACAAAGTGATGTGAAAAGTATTGTTGCCGTCGAAGAGTCCGGCCAGGGAAGGGCAACGCTGGAACAGCTGTTCAATGTTTTCCGGCGTGCCGTGTAGTAGGAAGGCTGTATTGGCAAACCGGTTGCTTCTGAGCAGGTCGGCCAGCATTTCCAGAATGTTTGTCGTGCGGTTGTTGTCATCCAGGGGAGTTACTTTCATCACGATGGCTTTTTTCCCCTCGAAGTCGTTTGTCAGCCGTGTCCATCGGGCACGTCCAGTGCTTAGTTCGTCGAGCGAGCAGTGGAAACGTTCCTTTACGTTGTCATGGCTGACATAGCCGGCCAGGATGTACGAAGCAAAGGCATTGGCTCTCGTTCCGTCGCCCACGGCCAGCATGTGGGGCAGGGCAGTGGGTGTATTGGCGCGGATGCGCAGTTTTCTGATTAACTCTCTGATAAGCTTGATGCTGAAGCGACATGGCACAAGTTTCGGCCAATAGCTGCTTATGCTCAGATGGTTGGCGAAGAACATCTCATCGGGACATTCCATCGGTTCATGAAGAACGGCTTTGCGCCATACCGCATAGCCGGGATGAAGCGTTAGAGCAGTGTACCACCGGGGATGCCCGTTGCGGTAGACAAACAGGTGGTAGTGTGAGTCATCCCAATAGGTTTCGGACAGAAGACGGAAGCGTATGCGGCGAGGGGTTTTGGAGCCGTTGTGTTGCCACGTGTCGGTGGCCATCAGCTGATAGCGGGAGGAGAAAATCCGTATGGACAGTTCGCTCGTATCGGTAAGAGGGGTAGCCGACAGCAGTTCTACCATAAGTTGGTTGTTGGCATATTCGGGTGCGGCGTGGGTTTCGTCCAGTGCGCGCATGACCCTTACGGTAAGATTGGAATTGTTCATAATACAACAAATGATTTTTCAGGGTTTGACAATTGTTTGTTAGGATAGAAGTTCATTCGTCCCCAGCGTGGGACGGATGCAAAGTGTAACCTCTCGTTTCCCGGTCGAAAGAGAGGTGTGCATGCCAGTACGTCAAAGAGCATAACAATCCCTGCCGTCTCCGTCAAGACAGCTTGGGTACATGAATTTTTGGGGTTCAAAGAGACGTCCGTTATGGAGTCACCTGAACTCTCAGCATGTTGCGTTGATACTCTTTGAAAATCATTTGTTGTCTGATTCTTATAGTAGGCTATCGGGCGGTAGCCTGTGTTCATCGGTGCAAAAATAGGTATTATGAATCATACCTGCAATAAAGAACCGATTTTTCTTATCACAGTCCGGGGGTGGAGGTACTGCGGTAGAGGGTTGTTTTACCGCTTTTGAGCGATGCCTGTACATCGATTAGCCTCTGATTGCTGCTGCCCCTGAATTGCAGGTCTTCGTCGCGCAGTTCCTGGCGATATCGTCCGTCTACCAGTACGTCGATGTACTCCAGTAGCTGTGCCTGGCGCGGGTTCTTCAGCAGTTTCTCGAAGGTGTAGCCAGTGTAGCACCAGATGTTCTTCCGGCTTTTCCGTTTGATGGCCGAGGCCAGTTCGGCAAATCCTTCGGGTTGGTACATGGGGTCTCCTCCACTGAAGGTGACGTCGGCAAAATCGTCGGCCAGCACCTTTTGCAGTATCTCGTCAGTGCTCATCCACTGACCGCGATTGATGTCCCAGGATTCGGGATTGTGGCAGCCGGGACATCCGTTAGGACATCCGGCTGCATAAATGGCTGTACGGAAACCAGGTCCGTCTACCGTTGTATCTTCCAGTATGTTGAGAATGGACAGCATGTCTTTTTCTGCTATTTGATTAGTTGTGTGTCACGCGGTCGTTCAGCTCGGCCAGCTTGGCTTGGTTCCAGCGGTCGGTAGTACCTACCAGATACCCGGTAATTCTCTGCAACTTGTCAATGCGGTGGCTGCCACACTTGGGGCATGTATCCAAGTGAGGAGCGGCATTCTCGTAACCGCAGTCGAGGCAACGGTTGCGGTTGTGATTGACTGAGCCGTATCCCATGTTGTAACGGTCCATCATGTCTACAACGCGGCTTATGGCTTCAGGATTGTGTGTTGCGTCGCCGTCCATTTCTACATAGAAGATATGGCCTCCGCGGGTCAAGTCGTGGTAAGGACCTTCTATTTCTGCCTTGTGTCGGGCGCTGCATTTATAGTAGACCGGTACATGGTTGGAGTTGGTGTAGTAGTCGCGGTCAGTGATACCCGGCAATATTCCGAAATCTTTGCGGTCCTTGCGGGTAAACTTGCCCGACAGCCCCTCGGCTGGTGTGGCCAATACGCTATAGTTGTGTTGATATTGCTCAGAGAACTGATTGGCACGGTCGCGCATGTACGATACGATGCGCAGACCCAGCTCCTGTGCTTCCTCCGACTCACCATGGTGCTTGCCAGTCAGGGCCACCAGGCATTCTGCCAGTCCAATGAATCCTATGCCCAGAGTACCTTGGTTGATGACCGAGGCTATCGTGTCGTTGGGCTTCAGCTTGTCGCAGCCTATCCATAGGGCAGACATCAGCAAGGGAAACTGCTTGGCAAAGGCTGTCTTCTGAAACTCCATACGCTCATGCAGCTGGCGAGCCGTCACTTCGAGCATGGCATCCAGCTTGGCAAAAAAGCGTGCAATGCGCTGTTTGCGGTCTTCAATATTCATACATTCAATGGCCAGACGTACAATATTGATGGTAGAGAAAGAGAGGTTGCCACGTCCGATGGAAGTCTTGGGACCGAAACGGTTTTCGAATACGCGTGTGCGGCATCCCATGGTGGCTACTTCATGCTGGTAGCGTTTGGGGTCGTCGGCTTTCCATTCTTCGCTTTGGTTGAAGGTGGCGTCCAGGTTGAGGAAGTTAGGGAAGAACCGCCGTGCCGTCACCTGACAGGCCAGTTGGTAGAGGTCGTAGTTACGGTCATCGGGCAGGTAGTTGACGCCTCTTTTCTTTTTCCATATCTGGATGGGGAAAATGGCCGTTTCTCCGTTTCCAACTCCGCGGTAAGTGCTTTTCAGCAGCTCGCGTATGATGCATCGTCCTTCGGCCGAAGTATCTGTGCCGTAATTGATGGAACTGAATACCACCTGGTTGCCACCGCGTGAATGGATGGTGTTCATGTTGTGGATGAATGCCTCCATCGATTGGTGTACGCGGGCCACGGTTTTGTTGATGGCATGCTGGATGATGCGCTCCTCACCAGTCAGTCCGTCCAGCGGAAGAAGCTGGTAGTCTGTTATTTCTTTATTATATAGATGTGCATAGTCGGTGCCGTTCAGCTCTTCCAGGTTCTTGATTTCTTCAATGAAACTGCTTCTGACGTAGGGTGCCAGATAGAAATCGAAGGCGGGAATGGCCTGTCCGCCGTGCATTTCGTTTTGTGCAGTCTCCAGCGAAATGCAGCCCAATATGCTGGCTGTCTCTATTCGCTTGGCAGGTCTTGACTCACCATGACCGGCTGAGAAACCGTGGGTCAGGATATGGTCCAGCGGATGCTGCACACAGGTCAGGCTCTTGGTAGGATAGTAATCCTTGTCATGAATATGCAGGTAATTGCTTTTTACGGCTTCTCTGGCCTCTTCGCTCAGCAGGTAGTCATCGACAAAAGGCTTGGTCGTTTCGCTGGCAAACTTCATCATCATGCCTGCCGGGGTGTCGGCGTTCATGTTGGCGTTTTCACGGGTGATGTCGTTTGATTTGATGTTGATGATTTCCAAGAAAATATCGCGTGTCTTTGCCTTACGGGCTATGCTGCGCTGGTTGCGGTAGGCAATGTACTTTTGTGCCACGTCTTTTCGGCTACTTTTCATCAGTTCCAGTTCTACCGCATCCTGAATGGCTTCAACCGTCATTTGGGCATCGCCTTTGAAAGCTATATGGTCAGTGATTTGATGTATCAGTTTCAGGTCTTCACCTTTCTCTGTATGCAGCATGGCCTTTCGGATGGCTGTTGCAATCTTTTCTTCATTGAACCCGACGATGCGTCCGTCACGCTTGATTACCGTTTGTATCATATCTTATGCCTGATTTAAATTTATGATTAATCTATGCAATGGGAAAATGCCCAGCAAAGGTATCACTCTTACTCGTAAGTTTCACTTTTTGGATAACTTCTTTGTGGTTAATTTATATTAAGCGCCTGAAATACAGATGTGTCTTGAATAGAAATGGAAAACTTTCGTTTTTGTGTGCTTGCGTTTTCTTTTCTTTAATATACTATTGGCAATTACAATAATATGGCTTTGGCTTACTATATTTTGCTTACTCTTGCCTTCTAATGGGATAACAATGTACTGTTGGCAAGCCGGGTGTAGTCGAGTTGGAGCAGCGTGCAGTCGGAACTGGAGTAGCGTGTAGCCGGAACTGGAGTAGCGTGTAGCCGGAACCGGAGCAGCGTGCAGCTGGAACCGGAGCGGCGTGTAGCTGGAACTAGAGCAGCGTGCAGCCGGAGCCGGAGCAGCGTGTAGCCGGAACCGGAGCAGCGTGCAGTCGGAACTGGAGCAGCGTGTAGCTGGAATCGGAGCAGCGTGTAGCTGGAACTGGAGCAGCGTGTAGCTGGAACTGGAGCAGCGTGTAGTCAGGACCGGAGCAGCGTGTAGTTGCAGCTACACCGGCGTACTATTCATACGGTGTTCTTTTGCTTCATCTGTTTCTATGCGACGTGCGTGTTTTTCGAAGCTTTTAAGACAGTACAGTGATGGATGCCTGCCGCACAGTTTTCTCCGAACTCCCAGGCAAAGTCGTCCGTATTTTCTATATGCAGAGCGGGTGAAAACAATAGTGCCGCACTTTGCATGGAGCAAGCGTGCGGCACTGTGATTATACGGGGTGGGATGGATTGGAGCTTATTTCAGCAGCTCTGCAACCTTCTGCTGGAGTTCTTCTCCATGCAAGCCACGGGCTACGATGGTTCCTTCGCCGTCAATCAATACTACGTGAGGAATGCTGCTTACGGCATAAAGCTGTGCACCTTCGCATTCCCAATACTTAAGGTCGGACATTTGCGGCCAAGTGATGTTCAGTTGCTTGATGGCAGCTTTCCAAGAGTCACCGTTCTGGTCGAGTGAAACGCCTACGATTTCAAAATTCTTGTTTTTGTATTGCTTGTAAAGCTCAACGAGGTTGGGCATTTCACGACGGCAAGGACCACACCAGCTTGCCCAGAAGTCAACAAGCACCAGCTTGCCCTTACCGGCATAGTCTGACAGTTTTACGTCCTTACCTTCGGGAGTCTTCATGCTGAAGTCTGTGAACTTCTGTCCTACGGCCGTAGCCTTCATCTTGGTCACCAGTTCCTTGATGCGTACAATGCCTTCGTCGTTGCTGAACATGGCGGGAATTTGTGCCACGAGAGGCTCAAGTTCGTTTACGTCCATGTAGTAGAAGTTCTGCTTCAGGAGCTGAATGCCGACAGGGTTGGCAATGTTTTTAGCCATGTTTTCCTTGGTCACCTGCATCAGCTTTTCTTCCAGAGTTTCTATGTCTTTGGCTTTAGCTTCGCGCTGTTCGTCGGTCAGGGTAGTGTCTGACATAGACTCGTATGTGGCAGACAGTTGCTCGTTCAGACCTTTTATCTGGTCCTTGTAGGCCTTGAAAATGTCGTTGTTGGGAGTACCGGTAGCGTAAGACTGGTTGTCGGCAGCCAGCTTGACGCTGATGTTTCCATTTTCCAGGAAGAAGTTGATGAGCATCGGCTCTTTGCCTTCAGACTTGTAGGTGAGATAGCAGGAAATGGCCGTGTCTTGTACGCCTTCGAACTTGAAACTGCCGTTGGCAATGACAGCCGAGTCGAGTTTCACAAACTCGCGTGCTTTGACCTTTTGCAAATAAACGGTGTCGCCATCGGATGCGCCTTCTACCGTACCGGTTACAGTGTAACCTTTGTTTCCATTGTTGCAGGCTGCGAATATGGCAGCGGCAGCAAGCAGGTAAGTTAATTTTTTCATCGCTTTCCTTTTTAATTTTTGTACTTAATATATAATGTATATAGTTACAGACCAGGTTCTGGCTTATGCTTTTAGTGCCTGTTCGATGTCGGCAATGATGTCGTCCACGTTTTCAATGCCCACAGAGAAGCGGATAAGGTCGGGACGTACGCCGGCTTCAATCAACTGCTCGTCGGTGAGCTGGCGGTGCGTATGACTGGCCGGGTGGAGCACACAAGTGCGGGCATCGGCTACGTGGGTAACGATGGCTACCAGCTTCAGGTTGTCCATGAAGCGTATGGCCACGTCGCGTCCGCCTTTCAGACCGAAGGAAATGACACCACACGAGCCGTTTGGCATGTATTTCTGAGCCAGTTCGTAATATTTGTTGCTCTTCAGGCCACAGTAGTTCACCCATGCCACGCGGTCGTTCTTCTCCAGATATTCGGCTACTGCCTGTGCATTTTTGCAGTGCTGAGGCATGCGCAGGTGCAGGGTTTCCAGTCCCAGATTCAGCAGGAAGGCGTTCATGGGCGATTGTATGCTGCCCAGGTCGCGCATCAGTTGCGCAGTTGCCTTGGTGATGTAGGCCATTCGTCCGAAGGCTTTCGTATAAGTCAGCCCGTGGTAAGATTCGTCGGGAGTACAGAGGCCGGGGAACTTATCGGCATGTGCATCCCAGTCGAAGTTGCCGCTGTCGACGATACAGCCGCCTACGCTCGTGGCATGTCCGTCCATGTATTTGGTAGTGGAGTGTACAACGATGTCGGCTCCCCATTCGAAGGGGCGGCAGTTGATAGGGGTGGGGAAAGTGTTGTCCACAATCAGGGGCACACCATGCTGGTGGGCTATGCGGGCAAACTTCTCGATATCGAGTATTTCAAGAGCCGGGTTTGAAATGGTTTCGCCAAACAGGGCCTTGGTGTTGGGGCGGAATGCTGCCGAGATTTCTTCTTCCGATGCATCGGGGTTGACAAAAGTAACGTCGATGCCCAGCTTTTTCATGGTGACACCAAACAGGTTGAACGTACCGCCATAGATAGCCGAAGAGCAAACAAAGTGATCGCCGGCCTGGCAGATGTTGAATAAGGCATAAAAGTTGGCTGCCTGTCCGCTCGATGTCAGCATGGCTGCAACACCGCCTTCCAGGGCTGCAATCTTGGCTGCCACAGCGTCGTTGGTCGGATTTTGCAGACGTGTATAGAAATATCCGTTGTCTTCCAGGTCAAAGAGACGAGCCATTTGCTCGCTGGTGTCGTATTTGAAAGTGGTACTTTGGTAGATAGGCAGAACACGCGGCTCTCCTTTCTTAGGAGACCAACCGGCTTGCACGCACAGGGTCTCTGGTTTAAATTGCTTTGCCATAATTATACGTATTTTTTTGTTTTGCTATAAGCTACAAACAGTGTGGTCAAGAACTGCGCATCTTGCAACCACTGGCTGCTTATCGTAGTCGCTATATTCTCAAAAAAGATGAATAATGCTTATTATAGGTCGCAAAAGTAAGGAAAATAATGTAATTTTGTCCGCGTTATTATGTTTTTTAGCAAAGTATTATATATGACCCGACTCTTATTTTTTCTCTTTTTCTCTTTTTGTCTGTTGAGTGTCGAAGCACAAGAAATCTATGATAAGCCGCGTAATGGTGAAGGCATTTCCACTTTTTTGGAAAGAAATAACCGGCCGGGCCGGGCGTATTACCGTGAATTCCTGGAGCTGAACAAGCAACGCTTGCGTGGAAAGGAAGAATTAAGGTTAGGAGTGAAGTATCAGCTGCCACCTTTGCGTGATGGCAAACAATCCAATAGTAGAACAAAGGGTAGCAAGCCACGGAAGATACACGAACATCTTTTCGGGCGCAAGCTGGATGATGTACAAGTAACCGGCAGTCGCCTGAAGGGTGCCTGTTTCTATGTAGCGAGCGGGCATGGAGGTCCTGACCCGGGTGCCATTGGCTACATGAACGGCAAGGAACTGCACGAGGATGAGTATGCTTACGATGTGGCTCTGCGTCTTGCCCGCAATCTTATGCAGGAAGGAGCACAGGTATACATCATCATTCAGGACAAGAAAGATGGCATCAGAGACGGGCAATATCTGAAGAACAGCAAGCGCGAGACGTGTATGGGCGACCCTATCCCCTTGAATCAGGTGGAAAGGCTGAAACAGCGTTGCGTAAAGATAAATGATTTGTATAGTTCCGACCGTAACAAGTATACTTATTGCCGCTCCATATTTCTTCATGTAGACAGCCGTAGCAAGCGGCAGCAGACAGACGTATTCTTCTATCATGCGCCTGGTAGCCCGAAAGGGCAGCGTCTGGCTTCTACCATGAAGCGTACCTTTGAATCGAAGTACAACCGTCATCAGCCCAATCGGGGTTTTGAAGGAACTGTAAGTGAACGGGGACTGTATGTTTTGCAAAACTCTACTCCTGTGGCTGTATTCGTTGAGTTGGGCAACATTCAGAATGCTTTCGACCAACGTCGTTTTGTCATCAGCAATAACCGTCAGGCTCTTGCCAACTGGATGATGGAAGGATTTATAGCGGACTATAAGAAAGAAAAGTCAAAATAACTCTGTTGCTGTCATCTTTGTTTCCTCATTTCAAGTGTCTCAGCTAAATCATTCGGTGCCCGAGTGATTCAACCTTTTATTGGTCAACCATGCGCTACTATTGACACTTAATCTTGGCGGAGTGGTCAGGATGGAGTGTGTAGTACGTATTCACAGCTTTCACACAAGGACTGTGACACTATCACATCCGTACTGTGAAGCTGTCACAGTCCTTGTGTGAAACCCTCACATCCATATTGTGAAGGCTTCACAGTCCTTATGTGAATGGCTGATATGCCAGATATTGCCTGATAAATCTCTTGAAAGGACATTCTGTTGGCTTGGAGTGGGCATGCCAAACTTTCGGGCTGCGTGCCTGAACTTCTAATCTGACCAAGCCCCGTATACATATATGGGTTCTGACTAACTGATGTCAGATGATGCTTTTCACTTCCACGCGGCTTAGCGTATTGTTTACTCTGTTGAGTTGGATTTGCGTTGTCAGATTCTCCTTCAGGCTCTCTACGTGGCTGATGATGCCTACTTTCTTTCCACCCATCTGGTGCAACCGCTCCAGTGTGTTGATGACGGTACTGAGATAGGTACTGTCGAGGGTGCCGAATCCTTCGTCAATGAAGATGGTGTCCATAGCCAGCGATTTTTTGCTTAACAATGACAATCCCAAGGCCAGTGACAGCGATATGAGGAAGCCTTCTCCACCCGAGATGGTGGTAGTGGGTCGAACCACGTCGCCGGCATCCTTGTCTTTAAGGAGTATGGTGAGCGAGCCAGGCTGGCACTCCAGCTCATACCGGTCGGTGAGCTGTCGCAGGTACGTATTGGCACCGACTAGCAATTGGCGTAGCACATAGCTTTGGGCTATGTTGCGGAACTTCTTGCCGTCGGCACTGCCAAATAGCGTATGCAGTCGTCCCCAAGCCTCAAGCTCCTTTTGGGCCTTGGCTGTTTCCTGCATTACTTGCTCCATCTTTTCCTTGTTCAGCTTGTCCTGATTCAGCTTCTGCCGATACTCGCCAATGCTTTGGTTGATGCCGGTAATTTCAGCTTTTATATTGTCCAGCAGGCTTTGTATGGCAGTTTGAGTGTGTTCATCATCCATGTCGGGCCGGTTGGCCTGGAGTTGTTTCAGTAATTTTTCTGCTTCTTCCTGTTGTGCTTTTAGGCGGGTACCCCAGTCTCTTAATTCTTGGTGTCTGTTGCTGATTTGTTCTATTTGGTCGGCACTGATATGTACCAATGCTGTTAGTTGTTCTTCTGTCAGTGCGTTTTCCGACTGGAAGTATGTGTCCAACTGTTTTCTGTTCTCATGCAAGCGTTGCTCCATCTGCGTCCGGGCGTCGTGGTTGGAAATGCAGGCAGCCAGCAGTTGTGCCCATTGTTCTTGCAGGCGGCTGGTTGAGGCTGGGTTGTTGTCGGTAGCGATGTCTTCCCATGTAGGGTATTTCTCAAGAATGCCGGTTCGGGCACTTTCTATCTGTTCGGCCTGCTGGTTGAGCAGTGTTAGCCTGTGTTGAGTCTGTTCGGCCAGTTCTTTGGCTTGCGTATAGCGCAAGGCTGCCTGTTGGAGTCGCTTGGTGAAAATCTCCTGGTTGTTGTGCCATAGTTCCTGCCAGTTGTTGATTATGTTCAAGTATTGGTCGGCTTCTTTCAGATTCCTTTCGTTGGTGTTGAGGTATGTCTGGGTAGACGACCTGTTTGTCTCTATGGCTATTTTGTTTTGGTTGATGAGATTCTCTGCTGCCTGTATTTCTTTCTCAGCATCCCTCACGGCCTGTGCCAGCTTGTCCTTCTGGCTTTGGAGGGTGTTGACAGCTTGCTGTTGTTTGCCCACCTTTTCCAGCTGTTCGTTGAGAGTTTGCTTTTGGTCTTCGGCAGTTTCAATGTCGTGCTTGACGGTAAGCAGCAGATTGTCGGCATTGCTGTAGCCGGGGTAGGCAGGGTGGCTGCTTAGAGCTTGTTTGGCTTCTGCAAGTCGGCCGTCGCATCTTTGTTTCTCGTTCAGGTAGTTGGTTACTAACTGTTCCATGGCCTGCCGGCTGGCTTTATTGCTGTTGGCCCGTTGGGTGGCCTGCTCGGCTTCGTTGCGGCTTTGTTCCAACAACTGTTGCAGGGGCTGGAGGATAGAGCGGAATTCAGCATCGGTGGTCAGGTGCTCGATGGCTTGTCCGCACAGCGGGCATGTGTCTCCTACGTGCAGGGTGGCCCGATACTCTTTCAGAATGTTGTCGCATGCAGCTTTCTGCTTTTCGTAGACTTTTCTCTGCTCTTCAAATGCTTTTGTCTTGTTGTTTGCTTCTGCTTCTAGTTTCGCGCCCTCATCCTGCAACTTTTTTAATTCGTTGGTTTGCTTTTTCCATACTTCGTCGGCATGTTTTTGTTCCTCGTCTGCTTTTTGGCATTGTTCTATGGCCTGCAGCAGGGATTTGAGGGTATTGAGTTGTTGGTCCGTAGATTTGCTGAGTGAGGTTAGTCGCTCCATACCCATTTCTTTCAGAACGGCTCTGGCTTGCTCCACTTCAGTTCGTTTTGCTTCGTCGGCCAAGATGGCTTGGGCGTGTTTCTCCCTCAATTTGTTTAGATTGAGAGTATGTTGTCCATCTTTTTGTAGCAGTGTAGTCAGTTCCTGTTCCTTAGTCCGTATCATGTTTTGGTTTTGGCTTATCTGCTGCAACAGGCTTCCAATCAAGGCAGCCTTGTCGTAGAGGCCACTTTTTTCTTCTTCTTTTTTTAGGAACTCCTCTGTTTGGCGCAATTGCTCTTTATGTTGCTCAATGGTTTGGTAGAAAACTTTGGTGCTGCCGGTCAGATGTTGATAGGTGGTACGTAGCTCTTCTTCCCGGCTCTTGCGTTGCTCCAGTTCTTTTTGTGCCTGGCGGCATTCTTTCCATAAGTTGCGTTGGGCTTCCGTTTTTTTCCAGTTGGCCAATAATTGTTGCTCAGTTGCATATTGTTCGGTGGCTATATGTTGCTGGTATTGGCCAATGGCATCGGTTGCCTGTTGTAGGGAGGCTGTTGCTTTATTCAGCTCTTCCCACCATTTATGGCAGGTTTGCAGTGCTTTTTCCTTGTTTTCTGCCTGTTGCAGTTTGTTGGCCAGCTGCTTCATTTGGATGTTTATGTCGCTTAGCGCTTCATCACTCAGCAGTTCTATACCTTTCATCCTTTCTTTCAGTTTGTCGAAAGTATCTTTCCGACAGACATAGATGTCGTGTATTTCCTTGCTGATTTGGGAGTAGATTTCTGTCCCTGTCAGTTTCTCCAGAATTTCAGACTTATCCTTTTCGGGCGATTTCAGGAACTTGGTAAAGTCGCCCTGTGCCAACATGGTGGTGCGGCAGAACTGTTCGAAGGTCAGTCCCAACCGTTGGCGTATGATGCTTTCTGTTTCCGATTTTTTGATGCTTATCAGGTTATCTTTATCATCGGCCAGTGTCCATTGAACGGCTTGTATCTTTCCTTCCATCTTGTTGTGAGCACGTGCGCAGCTCCATGTCGCTTTCAGGCAATGGTTCTGGTGGTCGGTGAATTTCAGTTCAACGCAGGCGTTGACAGAACCACGGCGCATCAGCATGCGGGGGTCGTCAATGTTGATGTCTTCTCGTTTCCCGTTGGCAAAACTGTCTATCTTGTCCGTATAGCTTTCGTTGGCGGCATTCTTCAAGCGGGGAGTGGTGCCATACAGAGCCAGACAGATAGAGTCAAGAATGGTGGTCTTGCCGGCACCGGTGGGTCCGCATATCAGAAAAATGGAGTCATCGGCCAGCGGGCCATTTTCGAAATCAATGACGGCGTCTTCAATGGAAGCTATATTGTGTATGGTAAGTTTCTGGAGTTTCATGGAGTTGGTGGTTGGGGAAGTTATTCCTGTCTGTTAGCGTCGAGGTTGTGCAGTACTTCTGCAAGCATTTCTTTCAGTTCATCGTCCAAAGGTGTGCCATATTCGTCGTGGTAGAAATGCTCGGCCACTTGCAGAGGCGAGAGGGTCTGTATCTTTTCAATGTCCATCTGAGGTAGCTGGCTTTCGTCTGCTTGCTTTTCGCGTTCCCATTTGAAGGTGCAAAAGCGCGCCTGCTTTTCTTTCAGGGCATTGTTGGCACGCTCCAAGGCATTGACGGGCGTCACGTCTTTTAGTCTTACATGCAGGCGGACATACATAGACTGTTCGGCAGGCAAATCAGTCAAGAGTTGGATGGCATCGTCTAAGTCTACGGCTTCGGCTGGCAATGTTTTCACAGGCCAGGGATTGTTTATCTTTATGGTCCTGATGCGTGGCTCCCTGCCTTTTTGTTCAATTTCTACTACTGATACGGAGTGCTCATAGTTTTCATCGAAGCTGACCGGTAATGGAGAACCGCAATAGCGCGCGTTGGGACTTGCAATGTTTTGCGGACAGTGGATATGGCCTAAGGCAAGGTAATCATAAGGCACCCGAATATCGCCAATATCGGTATAGTCCATGCCTCCCCGACTTTCGTCGTGACCAGTAACATCGCTTCCCGTAATGGCCATGTGTGCCATCATTACTATAGGCAAACCCTCTTTGTTGGCGTTTGCCACATACTCTCCAAGGGCGGCAAAAAACTTTTGTTGGCGTTCTTCGCGTGGGCAGTCTTCGTCCAAGATGGGATAATTTTGCGGAAAGACATGGGGAATGGCGACCACATAGCCCAGCTTCTCACCCGTAGTATTGTGGATGGCAATCAGGTGGTTGTCAAAGTCTACACGGTCTTCAGTCTTTACTATGCGGCCTACAATGTGTACTCCCAGATGTTTCCATAGCCCACGTGTCACCTCCAGTCGTGCACTGCTGTCGTGGTTGCCGGCTGTAACTATGATTTGCATAGTTGGGCAAGCTTGTCTTATCTTGTCCAAATGTTCATTGAACATGCGCATGACTCCGTTGGAGGGCGTGGCGTTGTGGTAGATGTCGCCCGCTACCAACAAAGCGTCCGGTTGTTCTTGAGCCACTATTTCTTGTAGCTGCTCCAGAAATGCCACATGTTCTTCTGTGCGGTCGTAGGTGTAGAATTCTTGACCTAAATGCCAATCGCTGGTATGGATTATTTTCATGGCTTCTTCTTGTTAAAGCTTTTTCTCTTTCTGTACACGTTTTGCCTGCACATTATTTCTGATTTAATCGCTTCATAGTATCACTTTAGTTCGAACAGAGCGATGCTTTTATTTGAT
Source organism: uncultured Bacteroides sp. (assembly GCA_900553815.1). Lineage (GTDB taxonomy): Bacteria > Bacteroidota > Bacteroidia > Bacteroidales > Bacteroidaceae > Bacteroides. Next base: position 9,676 of record USEY01000031.1, on the reverse strand, counting down.
TAAGACATTACTTTATCTGAACTAGAGTAACACTTTATTCAGAATATGGCCTGAATAAAGTGTTACTTCTTGAGTATCAAGGCTGATACTTGGGTTGCTTATATGCTTGGAAAGGCTCTATTTCCCCATTGGTCTGTAATCCTTGGCCAATCCGCCTTCGCTGGTCTCTTTATAGAGTGAGGGAAGGTCGTTTCCGGTTTCTTTCATTACTTCTACAACGCGGTCGAACGAAACGCGATGTATACCGTCGGTAAATGATGAATACAGGTTGGCATCCAGAGCACGTGCAGCAGCGTATGCATTGCGTTCTATACAAGGAATCTGTACCAGACCGCAAACAGGGTCGCAAGTCATGCCCAAGTGATGTTCAAGCCCCATTTCTGCAGCATATTCTATCTGTGCCGGACTACCGCCAAACAATTGATTGGCTGCTGCCGATGCCATGGCACAAGCTACCCCGACTTCGCCTTGGCAACCGACTTCGGCTCCTGAAATAGATGCGTTGGTTTTTACAATGTTGCCTACCAGACCGGCCGTAGCCAATGCACGCAGGATGCGTATGTCGCTGAATTCTCTACTTTTTTGCAGATGGTAGAGCACGGCAGGCATGACTCCACACGACCCGCACGTGGGTGCTGTGACGATGACTCCTCCCGAAGCATTTTCTTCGCTCACCGCCAATGCATAGGCAAAGACCAAGCCGCGCGATTGCAAGGAGGCCTTGTATCCACTGGCACGTATGAAGTAGGTAGAAGCTTTGCGGCGCAGGTTTAGTGGGCCAGGTAATACGCCTTCTTGGTCTAAGCCGCGTTGTATGGATGCTTTCATGGTTTTCCATACCTCGTTCAGGTAGTCCCAAATATCTTCTTCTTCGCATTCCTTTACATATTCCCAATAGTTTTTGCCAGTCCGTTCGCACCAATGCAGAATTTCGGTCATGTGGTTCATATCGTAGATGTCGGGCACGTTGACCGAGCCTTTTCCGTCCTTTTCTTCGGCCAAAGCGCCGCCTCCTATGCTGAATACGGTCCATTCTTCTGTCGTTTGGCCATGTTCGTCAAACGAAACGAATTTCATCCCGTTGGGATGGAAGGGCAGGAATATTTTGGGCTCCCAGATGATTTCTACGGGTGCTTTGGGCTGAAGAGTCTCGGTGATGGCCACGTTGGTCATGTGTCCTTTACCGGTAGCAGCCAGGCTTCCGTACAGGGTTACTTGAAAGGCTTTGGCTTCGGGGTGTCTTTCCAAGAAAATCTGGGCTGCTTTTCGAGGACCCATTGTGTGACTGCTCGACGGTCCTGTGCCTATGCGGTAAAGTTCTTTAATGGATTTCATATTATATATTACGGGTTATGAATTAGTATATATTATATGTATAGTTTATCTTTTTTGTTTTCTAGTTTAATCCAAATCTACCACAGTGATACCTGCTCCACCAAACTGAACGTGTTCATCTTCGAAATGCTTTACTCCATTCACGGTTTGCAAGTACTGGCGTATCAGGGTGCGCAAGATGCCAGTGCCGGTGCCGTGAAGAATGCGTACGCGGCTCATGCCTACAAGGATGGCATCGTCAATGAAGTAGGTTACCGCCTGCAAGGCTTCGTCTCCTCTCATACCTCGTACGTCAATATCCTGTTTGAAGTGCAGCTTCTTTTCATACATGCTGTCTTGTGTCTGGGTGCTGACGAAGGTACTCTTGGTGTCCAGTCCTGTTTTCGTGAGTTGGGCGTTGCTGCGTTCCAGTTTATCCAGTTTGGTGGTAGTCTTCATACTGCCAAAGGCTACTATGGCATTCTTGCCGTTTATTTCAATAATTTGTCCTACGGTAGTTTGCCCTTTTATTCTCACAATACTTCCTGGTGTCAGAGGTATCTGTGTTTCATTCTTCTTTTGCGATGTCTCTTCCGATTTGTTTTGAGGGGTATTCTGCTTCTTTTCTTTTTTGCGGTTTTGTCTTTCACGCAGCTTTTCCATTTTCTTCGCAATCTTGTCTTCTTGCATTTTCTGGGCTTCATCGTTGTCCAGATTTTGCTTGAAGTCAGACAACTCTAATCTTGCCAGCCGGGTCTTCTCTTTCTCTGCTTGAGCTTCCTTGATGTTTTTAATGGTGTTCTCTATGCGTGCATTGGCTTCCTGTATCAGTCGTTCGGCTTCTTCACGTGCTTTCGCCAGAATTTCTTTCTTGGCTTTATGCACCTCTTCCAGTTCGGTTTGATAGCGCGCAATCGTGTCTTCCATCTGTTTCTCACGTTGGCGTATGCTTTGTCGCTTTCCTTCCCAGTAACGTTTATCGCGTACGATGTCTTGCAAGTATTTATCTGCATTGATATATTCACTGCCCACGATGCTGGCAGCGTCGGCAATAACGTCTTCTGGTAATCCTATTTTTCGGGCAATTTCCACCGCAAAAGAGCTTCCAGGATTGCCTATGCGCAATTGGAACAAGGCTTGCATCTGGTGACGGTCGTAGAGCATGGCTCCGTTTACTACACCTTCATGGTCTTCGGCAAAGTGTTTCAGGTTTTGATAGTGAGTTGTAATGACACCGAATGTACGCTTCCCGTTGAATCGTTTCAATACGGCCTCGGCAATGGCACCTCCTATCTGTGGCTCTGTTCCTCCTCCAAATTCGTCAATCAGGATGAGGCTCCGTTCATTACATTGCTTCATCATGATTTTCATATTTGTCAGGTGCGAAGAGTAAGTACTCAAATCGTCTTCTATGGATTGTTCGTCACCAATGTCGATGAATATGTCGCTGAATAGCCCTATGTGGCTTCCTTCGTGCATAGGGACTAGCAATCCACATTGAAACATATATTGAAGCAACCCTACTGTTTTAAGACATACAGATTTGCCACCTGCATTGGGACCAGATATAATAAGGATACGCTGCTTTGCGTTCAATTCAATGTCCAAAGGTACTATTTGCTTCCCATGTTTGGCCAGTGACAGCTGGAGTAGGGGATGGGTTGCCATTCTCCAGTCAAGTACTGGGCGATTTTCAAAAGCCGGTTTCAATCCTGATATTTGTAGAGCTAACAGTGCTTTGGCTCGAATGAAATCTATTTCTGCCAGAAATTCATAAGAAAGTAGTAGGTCAGGTATATAAGGACGAATGCTTGCTGAAAATTTCGATAAGATACGTATGATTTCCCTACGTTCGTCACTTTCAAGCTCGCGAATGCGGTTGTTGGCTTCTACCACTTCGGCCGGTTCTATGAATACGGTTTTTCCACTGGCAGATTCATCGTGTACAATACCCTTTATTTTGCGTTTTAATGCTGGAGCAACAGGAATAACCAATCGGCCGTCGCGCATCGTGGGTGTCACGTCCTTGTCTACCACTCCTTCACTTTGAGCACTTCGCAATATATTATTTAAAGAGCGGGATATGCTACCCATGGTGGCGCTTAATTCGCGTCGAATACGTGCCAGTTCTGGCGAGGCGTTGTCTTTTATCTTACCGTAAGGCGATAGTATATTTCCTATGCGTTGCACGATTTTAGGAAAAACACAAATATCGTTGGCCAGTCTGCTTAAACATAGGTAGGAGTTTGATGCCTCCTCTTTTTCATTATTATTTTCTTGGGAAGACAAAAAGCGTACAATGCTATTTATTGTTTGCAGAGAACGTAGCAAATCGAACAGTTCTTCTTCGTCTAAGTACATACCTTCGATGCGAATTCGTTTCAATGATGGTCGAACATCGAAAAAATATTGTGCAGGGAAGTCATCTTCCTCTTGTAAAATTTGTACAAACTCAGCAGTTTGGTCAGTCCATTCGTTTACTTCTTCGTATTTGTCTGAAAACGATATATTTGAGACCTTTTCTTCTCCTAAAGGACTTAAGCATTTTTCTTTCAGAAGTTGTGTTATCTGATAGAATCCTATTTTATTTTCAAAGTTTTGTGGGTAAATCATGGGACAAAAATACAATTATTTTATGAAAAAAAACGCGTAACTCTTGCATAATTCAAAAATAAGCCATACCTTTGCATCGCTTTTGAAAGGAAAGACCTACAGAAAGCTACAACGAAAGCGTTTCGTTAACTCATGGAGAGGTGGCAGAGTGGTCGATTGCGGCGGTCTTGAAAACCGTTGAACTGAGAGGTTCCCGGGGTTCGAATCCCTGTCTCTCCGCAATAAAGGGTGAAAATCAAGCATTAGCGAGATTTACACCCTTTTTTACACCCAAGAATGTAAAATTGGGTGTTTTTGTATTTTTTAAGATTCTTCAAAAGAATGTCAATTACAAAGCGATTGGTATTTCTATGGACTGGCAGAATGAACCTTTATGACGAAAAATATAGTTATTCAAAAAAATAAATATCTTAAATATGGAATTCATTTGCCAAATATGAAATTTCTATTCATATATTCCTCTTTTGTAATTCATTAGATATTGGGTAAAAGTCTTGCCTGTTTCTTTTTTGAAAAAACGCATGAGGTGACTGGGGTCGGAAAAGTGGAACTCGTCTGCCAGTTGGCTCACATTCAGATTGGAGAACAGTAGCTCATTTTTCAGCTCTTCCAAAAGACGTTGCTTGAGTAAGTGAATGGCTGATACACCAAATTGCGCCATGACAGAATTATTCAAGGTGATACGACTTATCCGAAGCATATCAGCATATTCTTGAACGCGCTGTGTCGTTCGGATATGTTTTTCGAGTAAGTCCTTGAATTTGAATGCGTAATTGTTTTTTGGCACTTCGACAGGTAGACGATAAGTTTGAGCGTATGCCCGGTTGATAATTACCAGTAGATAATAAAGCACTGACACAATGAGGTTGTAAGTGTCTACCACAGGATGTTGTAGTTCTTGTTTTATCTTTTTTAAGAGGCGCATATATTCCGTCAGCTCCTCCGGCTCGGCAAACAAGTAGGGCGGTGTATCAGTCTGATAATAATACAACAGCCGATATACGAAGAACTTGTCAGCAATGAACGTGCGCATAAAGTCTTCGCGGAAAATAAGAAAAGTGTAATCCAGTTCTACCTCGTTCACGTGCCATTCCTGTTGCTGGTGCGGCGACAAAAGCAGCACCATACCATCCCGTAACTCCACTTTTCGGAAGTTCAGCAACAAATATCCATTGGCACGACGAAAGAAATAGAAGCTGAAAAAATCTGTCTTAAACGCCTTATGCTCGGTCAAGACACCACAGATGTCCTTGCTTTCGCCTGTGTTAATGTAGAAGTCTACGCCACATTGCGTTTTATTGAACGGAACGCTTACAAGTCTTTCGGGATTGATTATAGCTTTCATCACTCTTGTTTTTTGCTTTCTGCAAATATACATCATTCTTTTATCAAAATGGCATATATTCCTGTTTTTAAGGCATAGAGACATTGGGATATCCTTTTGAACTTTGTACCCGAAAAATAATACAAAACATAACATCATGAACGAAAAAGCAATTATTCGGTTGGTACGCAGTGCCACCTTGAAAATCAACTATGCAGGACATACCATTCTTATTGACCCCGTATTTGCCGACAAAGGAACCCTGCAATCCGCTCTCGGTGTATATAAGAATCCGAGGGTACATCTCGTAATGCCTATTAGCGACATTACTGAAGGTGTTGATATGGTACTGCTCACCCACAACCACATCGACCATTACGAACCAAGTGTAAAGCAGCATTTGCCGAAAGATATTCCTTTCTACACCCAGCCACAAGATAAGGCCGCCATCCTGAAAGATGGTTTCTCAAATGTAGAAACGATTGAAGAGAGCATAACCTTAGGTCATCTGACCATCCACCGTGCTATTGGCCATCACGGTTTCGGTCAGATAGGCCAGATGATGGGACCTGTTTCGGGCTATGTGCTGATGTCCGAAGGGCTTCCGACTATTTATATCATGGGCGATTGCAAATGGGAAGAATGTACTCTTGCTACCGTGGAAAAGTATCGTCCTAATTATATTGTGGTGAACAGTGGCGGTGCGGTATTCCCCGAATTCTCTAAGACGGACGGTTGTATCATCCCCAATGAACAGGAAGTAATGGCGATGCTTGACACACTCCCCCCACACATCAAGCTGATTACCGTACACATGGATGCCATCGATCATTGCCAGACCACCCGTGCCATCCTGCGCAACGAAGCTCGCCATCACGGGACGGATATGAGCCGACTGATTATACCGGAAGACGGAGAAAGCATAACACTTAAATAACTGTATAAACAATCATTTCAAAATATTAGAAAGATGAAAAAGATTAGGAAAATCGCGGTAGAACAGAATTTCGCCGCGATCAGTGTCGGTAAGTTGAATGAACTGAATGAATACGAACTTCAGCTTGGCCCGGATGTGAAAATCCCCGGAAAAGTATTCTGCAGCACCGCTCTCGGAACTACGGGAAGCGAGTTTTCTTTCCAGTCATTCGCCCCGGGTACAGAAACCGGATTTCTGCATAGTCACAAGAGTCATGAGGAGCTTTATTTTTTCCTCTCCGGTAAAGGTGAATTTCAAGTAGACGGAACAGTGTTCCCAGTGGAAGAAGGTAGCGTTGTCAGGGTATCTCCTGCAGGAAAACGAAGTGTCCGTAACAACGGAACGACTCCGCTCCTCATGCTCTGCATACAATATTGCAGCAATACATTCTCACAGGAGGATGCCACTGACGGAATCATACTGAAAGAACCGGTAAAATGGAAAGTCTCTCCGAAATGATTCTAAAAAGGAACTCTAAGCAGATGACTATCTGTATAAAATCCCTGATAAAGAATATGAACATAGTGGTAGGCTGCTCCATCGGGTGCAGCTACTGCTATGCCCGTAACAACTGCCGCCGCTTCCATATTACGGACGACTTCTCCGTACCGGAATATATGGTGCGAAAGCTGCGTATCATCGACACGCCCAAGCCTCACGTATGGCTGATGACCGGAATGAGCGATTTCTCCGATTGGAAGCCTGAATGGAATGCGGAAATATTCAGACGAATGAAAAGCAATCCGCAACACGCTTATATATTCCTTACGAAATGTCCGGACAAGATCAGTTTCTCTACAGATGACGAGAATGTATGGATGGGCGTGACCGTCACGCGCAATTCCGAAAAAAAGCGGCTAGACGATTTGAAAAGAAATATCAAGGCCAAGCACTACCATGTCACTTTCGAACCTATTTTCGATGAAATCGGCGATATAGATTTCGAGGGTATCGACTGGATTGTCATAGGTACGGAGACCGGACATCGGAAAGGCAAAGTGGATTCCCGTCCCGAATGGGTGCTTCACATTGCCGACCAAGCCCAAACACAGGGCGTCCCCGTGTTTATGAAAGAGGATTTGCTGCCTATAATGGGCGAAGAAAGGATGATTCAGGAACTGCCGGAACAATTTACAAAACGCTTACAATGAATACCGAAATAATCAAAGAAATAGACGTACAGAGCGTTATGACCAAATCCTCACTGCCGGTCGGAGGATATTCGGTCAACCCTTACGTGGGCTGTCCCCACGCCTGTAAGTATTGCTACGCATCGTTTATGAAACGATTCACCGGGCATACAGAACCGTGGGGTGCATTTCTGGACGTGAAGAACTGGAAACCGATAGCCAATCCGCACAAATATGACGGAGAGCGCATTGTGATAGGTTCCGTGACGGATGGTTACAACCCGTATGAGGAGCAATTTTGCCGTACCCACAGGCTGCTCGAAGAGCTGCGTGGGAGCAACGCCGAGATTATGATATGCACTAAGTCCGACCTTGTCCTGCGCGACCTCGACCTGTTGAAGCGTTTTCCCAAAGTAACGGTGTCATGGTCGGTCAATACGCTTGACGAGCGGTTTCGTACGGATATGGACAATGCCGTGAGCATAGAACGTCGTCTGAACGCAATGCGTCAGGTCTATGAGGCGGGCATCCGTACCGTGTGTTTCGTATCGCCCATATTCCCCGGAATAACCGATATGAAGGCGATTATCGAGAAAGTGAAAGGATATGCCGATTTGATATGGCTCGAAAACCTGAATCTGCGCGGGCAGTTCAAGGGAGGGATAATGACGTATATCCGTGAGAAGCATCCCGACCTCTTTCCGTTATACGAAGAAATATACAACAAAAAGAGGCTTGATTACTGGCAGGCATTGGAACAGGACATTTCCCAATACGCCAAGGCACAGGGGTTTCCATATAGAATAAATGATTTGCCTTACGGGCGCTCGGAAAAAGGCAAGCCGGTTATCGTAAATTATTTCTACCACGAAAAGATACGATTGACTAAATGAGGGAAAGATATTGACAATATGGTATATTAATAGTGAATAAGATATTCTTTTATTGCTTATTTTACTTTAGAATAGTTAGACAACTTAGATTTTGTACTATATATTACGATAGAAGTACAATCCATGATGAATTGTACTTCTCTATATTACATCCTGAATCCTCTGGATTTTTGTTCTTTCTGCACTGAGTTACGCAGATGCTGCTGTAACTTCTCCCATTGTTCCTTGAACCATTCGCTGATTGGCTGTTGGTTTATAGTCAGCATCAATTTATTCTTATCGATCGGGCTTCGTTCAATTTTGAAAATTACATTTTTTGTTTCAAATCTCTGTCTATATTCTTCGGAATAGATTTTTCCACTACATCTGAGAGCTTCCTTTTTGTATAAAAGAGAATCAACCATCCCCTTGGTAAAACCAGTGACATAGCATAATTTTTCCATTCTCAGCATTTCTTTGAGCAATGGGAACCAGCATAATGCTTTTTCGAGAATGGTATTCAATCGTGATATTTCCTTTTCTTTGGCTTCAAGTTCTTGATTGTGTATTCCTTGAAGATTACGAATTTGTCTGCCATGCTGTTCCTGTATTTGTTGTATCTGAATTTTCAATTCATCAGTAGCTTTGTCCCGTTTGGTAATTTCCTGATGTAGCTGCTCGATGTGATGTTCCAGTTCTTTCAGCTTACCGCTTCCGAAAAGAGAACCTACACCGCTTGCTATGGCGGTAGCAGCATTGGTGGCTGTTTTCTTTAGTTTGTCCGTGCGTATCTCTGCTTTTACCTGTTTGAGTTCCTGTTCGGCAAGGCTTACTTGTTGTTCCTTGTGTCGCTTGGTTTCCTCTATACGTTGCAGTTCGGCTTTCTGCTTCTCAATGATGAAATCATTTCGTTCCAGATGCTCTTTACCTGTGACAGCTTTTGCCTGTCCACGTTCCATCAGGAGAATATCGGAAGCAAGGGTCTGCATGGTTGCCATATCCTCGTCATTGAGCTTTCGGCTCTTTCCAGTTTCATGGTTCATCCAGTCGAATACGACATGAGCATGATAATTTGGTTTGAACCATCTGTTACCGACTTGGAAGCTCTCCTTGTCTTCTGCTTCCGGCTGACCGTTCAGCCAATGCCCTTCGTCTTTATGCAGGAAAATCTGTAGCGGAGTGATGCCCCAGCGTCTTTGGCACTCTTCACCGAATTTGCGTACATCAGCCAGTGTGGTGTCCGGTCTGATAAGCAATACTCCTTCACGGATGGGTGAGCATCCCGCCACCTTGATAATCTTTCCATTCTTTCCCTTGCGTTCCCTTTCCTTTTCCTGCATGGCACGTCCGGTCTTTTCCTTGACCATTTGCTTGATATTGTCATAATGAGTTCGCAGTTCGGGAGTGCCGAAGTCGGGATTTATCCACTGTTCGTTATCGGTGGAAA
>USEY01000030.1 GCA_900553815.1 uncultured Bacteroides sp. | reverse complement strand
ATTTTATTTACTGCCAGAGCCGCTTAGGCTGGGCTAATTTTTAACGAACTATTGTTTTAATATAATCACGGTATATTTGAAATTCGTTCATCTTTACTCCTCCATTTCATAAATGTTATAGAAATAACTTAGCCACCCCGCATCCTCGTATGCTTTTACACAACCTTTGGGTACATATAGAACAGATTCGGCATAAGCTGAATTGGCAAAAGAATCATTTTGTTTAGGAGGTATTTTAGCATAAATACGGCATTCTTTGATAGGACCGGAAAAGGCATGCTTGTCGATTTGAGATATGCTAGAACCGATAATGACACTTGATAACTTTTTGCAATTGTAGAAGGCGAGTTCTTCAATTCTTGTTACAGCGTTGGGAATATTGATATTGGTTAAACCTGTATTCCTAAAAGCACTTTTGCCAATTCCTGTCACATTGTTGGGGATGATAATAGTATTTAAATTGCTACATGAGTAAAAAGCAAAACTGCCAATATAGATTATACTATTAGGTAGATATACTTCATTTAAATTTGGCAGTCCTTTAAAAACGTCTGACCATATTTCAGTAATCCCATTACTGATTATTATAGATACCAAGTTCGTGCAATCTTTAAACGCTTCCTTTAATGTAACAACGGAGCTGGGGATAGTAACACGTGATAAATTTGTGCATGAGGAGAAAGCATCTTTATCTATTAAAGATACACCCTCTGGAATAATAACTTCTTGTAAACTTGTACATTGATAAAAAGCTTTTTCCCCTATTGAAGTAATTCCTTTTCCCCAAATAATGTCTGTCAATTTAGTACAAGACGCAAATATTTCTTTTTCTAATGAAGTAATGCCATCAGGAATGGTTATGGTTGATATGTTTGTACCTTTAAAAGCCTCTTCTCCTATTGATGTAATCTTTTCCCCCATGGTAATATTTGATAAATTGCTACATCCAGAAAAGGCTTCTTCTCCTATTGATGTAACATTATTGGGAATGATGATGCTGGATATCTTTTTACTCTGACTAAAGGCAAGTTCCTCTATGCTGATAATTGCCTTAGGTAGAATTATGGTTTCCAGTGTTGAAAGGTCGCAAAACATATATTTACTTATTACATCATTAACTGTTTCTATAAAATGGCCTCTGCTTCCATCATCGTAATAATAAGTACCTTCTCCTTCAACAATCGAAACATCTGATAAGTCCAAATAAGTTAATTTTCCACTTGTGCGATTACACATATTTCTTAATGTATTAATATCTGCTCCACTAAGTGGTCCATATATCTTTAATGCACTTTCATCTCCTTCAAGTAAGTCGCTCAAGGTTCCTGTTGCTTTTACGGTTACTTCTTTAATCCCTCCTTGCTGCGTTATTGTGACAGTTCTCTTATAATTTTGATATTCTTTATTGATAAATGTAATCTTTGCTATTCTCTCCTTACTTTCTTTGTTCTCTTCAATGGCGAATGACATTGTTTCTCCTGGCTCGGATGTTAGTTTTATCCAGTTAATCTGCTCTTCACCTGATGTATTTGAAGGATTTATTTTAACATCAAAGGGTATATTTGAATTTACCTTTACTTCAATGGTTTGACTCTTTGCACCTATGTTTATTTCACTTTCAGATAATAATTCCAATATGGCTTTTTCTTGGATTATTTTGATACTTTCTTTCATACCTTTCTCGTTTGAGAAAGTGATATTTCCTGTTCGTGCTTGGTCAGATGTGTTCTGAGTAACTTGAAAATAGTATTTGTTTTCCGTTAAGCCTTTTGTGCTCGTATTCTCTATTTGTGTAATCCAGTCTTTATCGACAGAAATAGAGTAATCAGTATTACTTGCAACCTTTACCTCAATAGTCTCTCCCATGACGCCCACATTATACTCTTTTTGATTCAGTACAATAGCATCCTTTTGTGCCTGCGTAATGGTCAATGTATCGGCTGTCTCTTTTGTCTTATTTCGATATACAATCTTAGCTTCCCTACTGTCGTAGCTTTCATTGGCATCAATAGTGTAATATAGGGTGTGGCTGGACATACCTCGAGTCTGAATTTCGTGCACCCAATCTACGTCGGGCATTTCTACTTCATACTCGCAATTGCTTTTTAATTCTACAGTTATGTCTTCGCCTGCTGCGTCTGCATAATACTCGTTCTGGGTCAACAAAATAATATCACCTCCAGCCTGATAGACATGTACGATTTCAGTTTGCGTGCCATCAGAAAACACAATGCTACCTTCGCGCTTTTCAGAATCTTCATTCGCAGCGATGGTATAGACCTTTGTAGTGGTGTTCAGACCGCGGGTATTGGGTGCTTCCTTAATCCAGTCCTTGCAGGTTTCTCCTATTTCGGCTGTATATTCAACATTGGCTTTTACTTCTATATGAATAGTACCTCCTTGCTGATTTACTTCAAATTTGTCAGAAGTAAGCAGAATGGCATCTTTTTGTTTCTGAGTTACTACAAAATATTTGCTTTCTGTTCCGGCTTTTAAAGTAATGGTCACACTACGATTGTCGTAGGTGTCGTTTTCGGAAACATTGACTTTAATTGTTTGTGTTCCTGCACTTCCTTTGTTGGGCGATACGGTGCACCACGAGGCTCCGTTGCTTGTTGATGCTACGCTTAAATTCCAATCCACATTGGCAGTAAATGTAAAAGATTGCTCTCCTGCTTTTTCGGTAAAGTTCATGTCCCCTTGCTCAAAATCTTCAATTGGGTCTTTGGGAACAGACGGTTCATTTTTGTCATTCTCATTGCTGCAGGAAGTGCACAAGAATATGCCCATCAGAGCCATTCCGAATAATCTGAATGATTTTCCCATGATAATGATATTGTTTTTGTCGCTCTCTCAATTCCCCAAAGAGAGCAGATAAAAAATAAGGTGTGGGAACTTACTGTTTCATCCTCCTTCTCAGGCTTCTCGCATTGCCTATTCCGTGGATAAAACAATAGCAACCCACACCAATTGACAATATCAAAAAGCCTCACTAACGAATCGATGAGGTAGGTATATGCCAAATGATGGGGTGCTATTGCTACTATCTTCACGGAATTTCAAATTTTGCGAGAATTTGAGAAGAAGAAGATAATTTCAATAACACCTTTCTTTAAATACGTTCTTCAAGATTTCAACGCAATGAATGTCTTGAATTTGAGTGCAAAGTTAATGATATTTGTTAATTGTAGCTACTATAATTACGTATTTTATACTAAATCCTTATCTTTGAGCTTGAATCACAGAACGAAAGGATAATTATGAGCAATACAGTCAATCTAAATGCTGAATTATTCAGGCAACTGAGCTACATTGCCGATGATGAAGCCTATATGAAGAAGGCATTGGACTTCATTAAGAAACTAGCTTCGCAGAAGGTAGCTTCGGAGGAAGTGGAGAGACCACTTGCCAAAGAAGAAGTGCTTGCCAGCTTCGACCAAGCCTGCAAAGAGCTTAAACAAAACTTGGAAGGCGAATTGACATTCAAAAGTTTGGAGGAAGCTCTCGATGAATTGTAACATCAGTGTTTCTCCACAATTTATCAAAGAGTTGAAACGTCTCTCCAAGCGATACAAATCCATTAAAGAAGACGTGAAAACTCTCGGCAATAGTTTGCGGGAGAATCCACTGCAAGGAACTGACTTGGGTAAGGGTCTCCGAAAGGTGCGCATGTCTATCTCATCAAAAGGCAAGGGGAAAAGTGGCGGTGCCAGGGTCATTACCTACACCGTGATTCTTGCCAACATTGCTTCGGAAGTCAAGCTGTTGACCATCTACGACAAATCCGAATGTGATAATATCAGTGATAGGGAACTACAGGACTTGCTTCGTAAGTATGTGACTGACTGAAAGAATCTTTTTTATCTCATATTTACCCCGCTCCTCTCGTACGCAGAGGGCGGGGTCTTCTTGTTTATTTTCCGGACTTACGACGGTTGCAGTCGCGGCAAAGCATTTGGCAGTTGTCGGCCACCACCGGTCCTTGGCTAAGCGAATATGGCAGCTATCGTATAGAACAGGTTGTTTCATTTTGTTTCAGCGCTATTGAAACATTGTTTCTCCAAATCTGAAACATTGTTTCTCACGTTATGGAACATTGTTTCATGCGGACTGAAACACTGTTTCAAACTATATGGAACAGAGTGTGAATACCGCTTTAGTGTCGGCTGAAGTCAACCACGGAAGTCGTATTGCCACTCTACGCGGTCGAAAGGGTGTTCGCCCGTCCATTCGTAACGGCGGAACAGGGCTTCAATCTGCACTTGTTCTCGGGGAGGTATTTCGCGCTGGCATACCATGATGCGATGCAGGGTGGGGCGGGAGTACATGCAGTTCAGCGCACGGATGATGCCCTGAGCCTGTTGGTGAGGCATTAGGTTCAGGGCATTTCGCATACCCCAGGCCAGGCGTATGGTTTTCATGGGGAGGAAGTGAGGGCATTGGGCTTGTGTCTCCTGAGCAGGCCAAACAGCAGGGTTGATGGTCTGTATAACCTTTTGCCGGGCTGTGACCTGGTTTGCCGCCAACCGACGCAGACAGCTGTCGGCCAGCGGGCAGTCGGAGTTGAAACAATGTACAAAAGAAGTCGGAACCTGCGAATAATCGAAACTAACTGTTATCATAGTATTTGTTTTTGCAGACAAATATAATCAATCTGTCGGGAAAACCTTGCACTTACGCAAGGAAAGGATTACTTTTGCAAGGACATTAACTTAACAGAGAAACAGATGAAAATAGCGATAATAGGGGCAGGAAACATGGGCGGAGCCATAGCCCGTGGACTTGCCAAGGGAAGTCTGGTAAGGGTGGAGGACATCAGAGTGTCCAATCCTTCGCCGGGCAAGCTAGAGGCTCTGAAGGCCGAGTTCCCTGACATGCAGGTAACTTCCGACAACAGTGAAGCCGTGGCCGGTGCCGACATCGTGGTGCTGGCTGTCAAGCCTTGGCTGGTGGGTGAAGTGTTGAATAAACTGCAACTGAAAGAGACTCAGATGCTCATCTCCATAGCTGCTGGCATCAAACTAGGCGACCTGTGGCAATTGTTGGGGCAGAAAGGAAATCCGCTCTTCCGTGTAATACCCAACACGGCTATCAGCGAAATGCAGAGTATGACGCTGGTGTCGTGTAGCCAGGCCAGCCAGGAGCAGATACAGCTGGTGCTGGACATCTTCAGTGAGATGGGACTGGCCATGCTTATTCCCGAAGAGAAGATGGCTGCCGCTACGGCTATGACCTCGTGTGGCATTGCATACGCGCTGAAGTACATACAGGCAGCCATGCAGGCCGGCATCGAACTGGGTGTACGTCCGAAGGACGGCATGCGGATGGTGGCCCAGTCGCTGAAAGGTGCGGCCGAGCTGATTCTGGCCAACGATACGCATCCCAGCGTAGAGATTGACAAGGTGTGCACGCCTGGCGGACTGACCATCAAGGGCATCAACCAGCTGGAGCACGACGGATTTACGTCGGCACTCATCAATGCAATCAAAATCAGTGTAGTTTAATGGTTAATGGTTAATGATAAATGGTTAATAGGCTGCGCGGTGAAAAGATTTATCATAAGCCATTAATCATTCCCAATTAAGCGTTCACCATTAATCATTAATCATTCACCATTAATCATTGGTCATTAGTCATGAATTTGTTAAAGGATAAAAGTTTTAATTTCGCAATAAGGATAGTAAAGCTATACAAATATCTGAATGAAGAAAAGAAGGAACTTATTCTTTCCAAACAAATTCTTCGTTCGGGGACATCCATAGGAGCCATGGTCAGTGAAAGCGAACATAGTGAAAGCAAATCGGACTTTATACATAAACTGTCTATTGCCCAAAAGGAAGCGAACGAAACCCTATATTGGTTGAAACTCTTGTATATGACTGACTATATAAGCCAAAATGCTTATGAAAGTATAAACGAGGATGCTTCTGAACTTATGAAGATAATTACAGCAAGCATCAAGACAGCCAAACAAAGTATTAACCATTAACCATTAACTATTAACCATTAATCATTAACCATTATATCTTACTTATGGACGAACAGATTAAACAGATAGCAGAGCGCTTGCGCGGCTTGCGCGACGCCATGGAGCTTACTCCCAACGACATAGCCAACGAGTGTGGCATCGATAAGGATGAATACGAGCGTGCCGAGAGTGGCGAGCATGACATATCGGTCAGCATGTTGCAGCAGATAGCGCGTCATTACGGCATTTCGCTCGACGCCCTGATGTTTGGTGAAGAGCCCAAGATGAACACTTACTTCCTGACCCGTGCCGGTAAGGGGGTGAGTGTGGAGCGTACCAAAGCCTATAAGTACCAGTCGCTGGCTGCCGGCTTCAAGAACCGCAAAGCCGACCCGTTCATCGTCACCGTGGAGCCCAACGACAACCCCATGCACTACAATACGCACGAAGGACAGGAGTTCAACCTTGTCATCGAAGGCAAACTGCTGCTCAGCATTGGCGGCAAGGAACTGATGCTGAATCCGGGCGACAGCATCTACTTCAATTCATTGCTGCCCCATGGAATGAAGGCACTCGACGGAAAGACGGTGCGCTTCCTGGCGATAATCATGTAATTTTTTAGAAGGAGTTAGAGGAAGTTAAAGGGAGTTATCACTTTGCTGACGCTCCGTTTAGAAGTTAAAAGTCATTAGCAAGACATTTGGCCTTTAACTCCCAAGTCCGCCAAGGCGGGCGATAACTCCCTCTAACTCCCTTTAACTCCAAACATACATTCTTTATCATTATGTTAGAACGATTTCTCAAACAAACCACATTTACTTCTCAACAGGACTTTATAGAGAACCTGAAGATTAATGTACCCGATAACTTCAACTTCGGATACGATGTTGTAGACGCTTGGGCAGCCGAACAGCCCGACAAACCCGCTTTGCTCTGGACCAACGACAAGGGTGAGCACCGCCAGTTTACGTTTGCCGACATGAAGCGCTATACCGACATGACGGCCAGCTACTTCCAGAGTCTGGGCATTGGTCACGGCGACATGGTGATGCTCATTCTGAAGCGTCGCTACGAGTTCTGGTTCAGCATCATTGCACTGCACAAGCTGGGAGCGGTTGTCATTCCCGCCACTCACCTGCTGACAAAGAAAGACATCGTCTATCGTTGTAATGCGGCCGACATCAAGATGATAGTTTGTGCCGGCGAGACAGTCATCACCGACCACATCACTGCCGCTATGCCCGAGTCGCCCAGTGTCAAATGTCTGGTCAGTGTAGGTCCCGAAGTGCCCGAAGGCTACGAAGACTTCCACAAAGGCATTGAGGCTGCCGCACCGTTTGTCAAGCCGGAGCATCCGAACACGAACGATGATATTTCGTTGATGTATTTCACCAGCGGTACTACGGGCGAACCCAAGATGGTGGCTCATGACTTTACTTATCCGCTGGGTCATATCGTAACAGGTGTGTTCTGGCACAACCTGCACGAAAACAGCCTGCACCTGACCATAGCCGATACGGGCTGGGGCAAGGCTGTGTGGGGCAAGCTCTACGGCCAGTGGATTGCCGGAGCCAATGTCTTTGTCTATGACCATGAGAAGTTTACGCCGGCCGATATTCTCAAGAAGATTCAGGACTACCACGTTACTTCACTCTGTGCGCCGCCTACCATCTTCCGCTTCCTCATTCACGAAGACCTGACGAAGTATGACCTCTCGTCGCTGCAATATTGCACCATTGCGGGCGAGGCACTCAACCCGGCCGTATTCGATACCTTTAAGAAACTGACCGGCATCAAGCTGATGGAAGGCTTTGGACAGACGGAAACCACTCTGACCGTGGCCACCATGCCTTGGATGGAGCCGAAACCCGGCAGCATGGGCTTGCCCAATCCGCAATACGACGTCGACCTGATTGACAGCGAGGGCCGTTCGGTAGAGGCTGGTGAACAGGGACAGATTGTTATCCACACCGACAAGGGTAAACCGTTGGGGCTCTTCAAGGAATACTACCGTGCTCCTGAGCGTACCCGCGAGGCTTGGCACGATGGCATCTACTACACGGGCGACGTGGCCTGGCGTGATGAAGACGGCTACCTGTGGTTTGTGGGTCGTGCCGACGATGTCATCAAGAGTAGCGGTTACCGCATTGGCCCGTTCGAGGTGGAGAGCGCGCTGATGACCCATCCGGCAGTGGTGGAATGTGCCATTACGGGTGTGCCAGACGAAATCCGCGGACAGGTGGTCAAGGCTACCATTGTCTTGTCGAAGGCTTACAAGGACAAGGCAGGCGACGACCTTATCAAGGAGCTTCAGAACCACGTGAAGCGGGTAACGGCACCTTATAAGTATCCGCGTGTCATTGAGTTTGTGGACGAACTGCCCAAGACCATCAGCGGAAAGATTCGTCGTGTGGAGATTCGCGAGAAGGAAAAGAAGGCTTAAACTCGGTTTGGAATACAGGTCAGCATGAAAAAACAGAGACGGAAGACACGGCGTGCATCTTGTGGCAGTTGCATTTGGGGGGTGTTGATATGTTGGGTGATGTCGCTTCTTCAACCGGCACTGGCAGGCGAACCATTTTCGCCTACCGGGTTGGCGTTGAAGGACGGTTTTGTACACAGCCTTGGTGTGGAAGGTCGTATGGGATATTTGTTCCCTACCAGTAGCTTCCTGAAAGGGGCCAACTACAAGGGTACGGAACTGACAGGCAGCAACGCTCTGATGCTGAAGTATGCCCTGCGTGTCAAGCCCGGTAGCGAGGCCGACCGTATGTTTGGCGGCGTCTACCAGGGTATCGGTGTGGGACGCTTTGGCCTGGAAGGCAGCCGCGAACTGGGTACACCGTGGGCAGTCTATGTCTTTCAAGGGGCACGTCTGGCCCGCTTTTCGCCTGTGCTGAGTCTGAATTATGAGTGGAATTTCGGTGTGTCGTTCGGTTGGAAGCCTTACGATGAAGTGACCAATCCGGCCAACACCACTGTTGGCTCGAAGCTGAACGCCTACATCAATGCTGGCTTTTACCTCAGTTGGACACCTGTTCCGCAGTGGGAAGTACAGGCCGGAGTAGGTGGCACGCACTTTTCCAACGGTAATACCCATTATCCCAATTCGGGAGTGAATACTGCCGACTTTCGTTTGGGACTGGTCTATCACTTTGTCGACCCGGAGCAGGATGCACGTCATGCTTCCCAAGCCCGTACGCAGGCCATGACCGACGGACGCCAAGACCAGGCAAGCGATGAGGTTCCCCAGCCGGCACGCACCTTCAAGCGGCGTCTGGGCTATGACCTTACCCTCTTTGGTTCATGGCGCAGGAAGGCGGTAAATGTGGAAGGTGGGCAGATTCCTGCACCCGGCAAGTATGCCGTGGTAGGCTTTGGGCTGGCACCCATGTACAGCCTGCATCCTAAGTTCCGCGCAGGCGTGTCGCTCGACGGCGTTTATGATGCCAGCTGCAATCTGACTGCCCGCTACGGACAGGGCAGCACCAACGAAGAAGACTTTGAGAAACCTTCGCTGGACAAACAGTTGTCGCTGGGCTTCTCGTTGCGTGGCGAGTGGGTGATGCCGTTCTTCTCGGTAGGCATCGGACTCGGAGCCAACGTGCTGCACGGCGGGGGCGACATGAAGTGCTTCTACCAGGTACTTGCCCTGAAGGCCGACCTTACTAAGCGTCTGTTCCTGCATGTGGGTTATAACCTGCGCAACTTCCGCGACCCCAACTACCTGATGCTGGGACTGGGACTACATCTTTGAGAAATGAAGAGTTAAGAATAAAGAATTTACCGCTGACCACTAACTACTAACCGCTTATCACTAACTACTTATCACTAACCCCTGTCACCTATGTTCTATTCCGTCATCATTCCCGTATTCAACCGTCCTGATGAAGTGGACGAACTGCTGCAAAGCCTTACCACCCAACGCTACACCCACTTTGAGGTGATAGTGGTGGAAGATGGCTCGTCCGTTCCCTGTAAGGATGTTGTAGACAAGTATAAAGAAAAGCTGGATGTGCACTACTATGCCAAGCCTAACTCGGGACCTGGCCAGACCCGCAACTACGGTGCCGAACGTAGCCACGGTGACTATTTGCTGATACTGGATTCGGACTGCATCCTGCCGCCGGGCTACCTGGAGGCCATAGAACACGAGTTGCAGGCCAATCCTGCCGACGCTTTCGGCGGACCTGACCGTGCCCATGCTTCCTTTACCGACATTCAGAAGGCCATCAATTACTCCATGACCTCCTTCTTTACCACCGGTGGCATCCGTGGCGGCAAGAAGAAGATGGACAAGTTCTATCCACGCAGTTTCAACATGGGCGTCAAGCGCGATGTTTATATGGCGCTGGGCGGATTCTCCAAGATGCGTTTTGGCGAAGACATTGACTTCAGCATCCGCATCTTCAAGGGAGGCTACCGCTGCCGCCTCTTCCCTGATGCCTGGGTCTACCACAAGCGGCGCACCGACCTGAAGAAGTTCTTCAAGCAAGTACACAATTCGGGCATTGCCCGCATTAACCTGTACAAGAAGTATCCTGAGTCGCTGAAGCTGGTTCACCTGCTGCCGGCTGCGTTCACCTTCTTTGTCGCTTTGTTCCTCTTGTCTGCTCCCATCTGTCTCTACAGCCTCGTGCCATTGCTGCTTTATGCGTTGCTGGTGTGTGTGGACTCTGCCATTCAGAACCACAGTCTGACCATTGGCGTCTACTCCATAGCTGCCGCCTACATACAGCTCATTGGCTACGGCACCGGTTTTTGGCGTGCTTGGTGGAAGCGTTGCGTGCTGGGGCGTGACGAGTTTGAGGCGTTCAAGAAAAACTTCTATAAGTAAACCACGGGATTCTGCTCTTATTCACCCATTACTGTGGCCACTATGCGGCGCGGTCCGCCTTCGTCGCGAAACTCGCACAGGTAGATGCCCTGCAAGTGCCCAGGTTCAGCCGTCCGTGGCTGATGGGCAGCGTCAGGCTGACGCCCGCCAGCGTACACTTGGCATGTGCCGGCATGTCGTCCAGCCCTTCCAGTGTGTGGTCGTAGTAGGGCTCTCCTTCCTTAACCAAGTGGTTGAATATCTTTTCCATGTCCGAGCGGACATCGGGGTCGGCATTTTCGTTGACCGACAGAGCACAGCTGGTATGCTTTACAAAGAGGTGAAGCACTCCCGTCTGTGGCAACGGTGTGGGTAGCTGTTGCAGAATCTCGCCCGTGACCAGGTGGAAGCCACGTCGGCGCGGGCGTAGGCTGAATTCGGTTTGTAGTATCATGTTTCTTACGTTGAATATATTCAGAATTATTGCTGTCCGATAGAAGTCTGTCAGACTATCCACTTTACATCGGCATTTTTGAATAGTAAGTTGAGTGGACGGTCTATAGTGTCGGGAGTCGCTTCAAAAATGAATTTAACTTTTTCGGTCGGAACAGTCAAAAAGGTGGTGGAGGGATAGCCGCCGATAAGGTCTATCAGATTGTTGAGTGCCCATATCATAATTTCAAACGGCATTTGTCGGGGAAGCATCACCAATCCCGGAAAGAGCTGTTCGTAGTTCTGAGAGTCGTCATCTCTAGGATGAGGCTTAAAATAGATATCGTGGCTATTGCCATATTGTTCCCAAATCTGTCTGACATAGTTTTGTTGGGCTTCTGGAGAAGAAGCCACATGTGTATCATTACCAATGATGACGAGGTTGGGTTTTGGCGAGGCGGTAAACAGAGATTCGTAATAGGCCTTGTCGAATTTGTTCATACGATAGAACAACTCTTGTCGTTCTGGAGAAAGTTTGTTCAGCATGTCGAGAGGAGGCATTGTGATAGCTTTCATTTGGGTGAGTTCTGCTTTTACGGCCTCATTGTTTGTTTCCAGCAAAGCGGCATTCTGTAGTAGCAATGTATATCCCGGATAGGTAGACAGGTAGTAAGCCCAATTAAACGACTCAAAGTTTGCACCTTCCAATTCGGGCATAGGATGCGTTGCATCCCAGTCGAGTCCGTCAATCTGTTGCTTGTAGTTGTTCCATGCGTCTTTACCTTTTGTAGCATCGCCAAAAGCTTTATAGAATTCATTGTAGGTACCCGTACCGTCAGATAAAAGAATGACTTCCACGCGTGAGGGGGATATGCCCAGCCTGACGAAGAAATCGTGTCCTAAGCGGGCGCGAATATTGTCTGTTAGGAATCCGAATGTAGCATTGGGATTCGAGGCATTGATTTCAAGAATCTTTTGCTTGAAAATTTCTTTCATGTATTCGCGCGGGCAAGGTACATATGTGGCATGTGGTGGCAACAGGGTAGGGTCGAAGGTTTCGGCACGTTCATAGAAAAAGTACGATGGTCGGTCATGTGATAATAGATGTAAACTGGCATAGAGTGCCGGCATGGTACCGAAAGTAGCATAGAAATAGTAGTCGGGTTGTGTCTTGTGGTCCGGTGAAGCGCTTTGTTGCAGCGTAAACGGATAAATTTCTTTGCGGTGTTTGAATATGATTTGTTGGTAACGGGCAGCACCAGAATTGGCAGTCAACGTAAAAGTAAGAGTACTTGTTCCTGCTTTACTTGACAGACGGTCGGGTACAGCCCAGTCGGGTAATTTTTTGCGAAGCAGCTTCCATGAGATTGCAGAATTTATTGTCAACTTAATGGTGCGTGCTTCACAGTCTGACGATACAAAGTGACGGTTCCCGTTAATGGAGAATCTCTCTGTAGGGTCCTTCGACTTTTTTTTGCCAGATGTCATAGCAATGAATGTCGTACGGACAGCTTGAAAGATTTGTTTAAATGGCCTTGTCTTGTGCATGTGGTAGCTTGAAAGTAAGATTCACAATGCTACAAAGTAAGAAAGAAAGTATGACATATTCAAACTTTCTGAACCTTTTTGCTCTCCTATGATAGGTGACAGCCTGTTGTTTCTCTTTTTGATACCTTTGACATATAATTTGAAAGAAAAAAGAGACGTACTAAAGTTTCCTCAGTACGTCTCTTCCCTATAAAATGTTTACAATATAAGTCAATCTCTTCTTATTAGAACAGCTTGGCAGGATATTCGCCGGCGTCAACCAGTGCCTTAATCTTGTCAACCACGCTCTGACGATCTTCAGGATAAGTCACGCCAAACCATTTGCTGTTGGTGTCGAGCACTTCAACAGTGGCAGTGCCGTCGTTGATAAGTTTGTCTACCATCAGCGGGATGAAGAATTCGCTCTTCAGGTTCTCCATGTTCTTCGGGTCGCTCAGGAACGATTTGAAGAATTCCTTGCTGTAGGCAAAGTAGTCGGGAGTGAAGCCCCAGAAGTTCATGCTGACAGGAGTGGTTTCGGGAGTGGGAGCCCATTCGCCGTTGTCGTCGATGTACTTCACTTCACCGTCCATACGCTGAATCTTGGTGCGCTCTACTACGGAAGTCAGCAAGTGCTTGTCGTTGGTGCTGCACAAACCACGTGATACGGTACCGCTTTCGCTCAGTGTGTTGCCGATGCGGAAACCTACCATTGAATATACGTTCTTGGAACCTTCGGGCAGGTTGGCCAGGAATTTGCCCATTACCTGGAATGAGTCGCTGCCATAGAAGTCGTCGCAGTTGATAACGGCAAACGGTTCATTGATGGCATTCTCACCCATCATGACAGCGTGGTTGGTTCCCCAGGGTTTGGTACGGCCTTCGGGGCAAGTGAAGCCTTCGGGCAGCGCGTCGAGCGACTGGAATACCAGCTCGCAGGGAATGTGTCCTTCGTATTTGGAAAGGATTTTCTCGCGGAAGTCCTGTTCAAAGTCTTTACGGATGACAAACACCAGTTTGCCAAAGCCGGCTTTGATGGCGTCGTAGATGGAGTAGTCCATGATGGTTTCTCCGTTAGGACCCAGTCCGTCCAATTGTTTCAGGCCACCGTAGCGGCTACCCATACCGGCTGCAAGTAAGAAAAGAGTTGGTTTCATGTTAGTTATATTTAAAAGGTTAGTAAAAATGTATCAGTCTTTGTTGATAACAAGGGCAAAATTACAAAAAGAAATGACTGAAGAGGGGAAAATTTGGTTCATTCTTTAGGAAATATAGTTCATTTCTGTCTGTATTTCTGCCAAACGGGTGGTTTGTTCGGCTTTTGTAAGCTGAAAAGGGATGATAAGTGATGCTGGGGATGGCTGTTGCAGACAGGTTTTAGGTTGTTTGATAGCGGTTAACTCTTTACGTATTAGTAGTCCACTCCTAACGTGATAGCAGTTAACTCCTGACGCGATAGCAGTGGACTGCTAACATGAGAGGAGTTAACTGCTATCAACCATGCTGTCAAGACACTTTGTGGAATGAATCAAGAGGTGGCTTGCTGTAGACGGAAGACGTTGAAGGATAGGACTGTATGTCGGGTGGGAGATCTTAAAGCCGACCTTCGTCGCAGAAGCTGTAGTAGCTGCCGTCGGTTACGATGACGTGGTCCAGCAGGCGTATGTTCATGGTTTGTGCGGATTGTCGGGCCTGTTGTGTCAGGCGCAAGTCGTCGTTGCTGGGGCGTGTGTTGCCCGAAGGGTGGTTGTGGACGAGGGCTATCTGCGTGGCCCGTTGCAGCAGTGCTTCGCGCAGAATGGAGCGCACGTCGGCTGTGGTCTGGTCTATGCCGCCGCGGCTGATGCGTACCTTGTCTATTACCTTGGCGGCTTGGTTGAGCAACAGAACCCAGAATTCTTCGTAGGGCAGGTCGCAGAGCAGAGGGTGGAACAGGTGATAGA
This sequence comes from uncultured Bacteroides sp., assembly GCA_900553815.1. Taxonomy (GTDB): domain Bacteria; phylum Bacteroidota; class Bacteroidia; order Bacteroidales; family Bacteroidaceae; genus Bacteroides. Next base: position 24,289 of record USEY01000030.1, on the reverse strand, counting down.
TGTCTTCCGAACTGCGGATGGTGAGCCGTTCGGCATGTTCGCGCAGCTTGCGGCGTTTGCCCAGTTCGAGGGCAGCCAGTATGGTGATGCTTTTGGCGGGTCCCAGTCCCTTGAAGCGGGCAAAGTCGCGTATCTCCCATTTCCCCAGTCGGTTCAGGTCGTTTCCGGCAGCGGCCAGCACACGCTGCATCAGGGCTACGGCACTCTCTTCGGTGTTTCCCGAGCCTATGAGTATGGCCAGCAGCTCGGCATCGCTCAGGGCTTCTGCTCCTTTGAGCATCATTTTCTCGCGGGGGCGATCTTCTTCCGCCCACTGGTTGATGGTGAGTTTTTCCATATCTGTGTGTTTTAGAACGGGTAGCCGATGGCAAAGTGGAAGGCAAGGCCGTCGCCGAACTTGGGAATGTTGTAATAGCCGCTCTTGCCGGTTTCGTAGGGGGCATGCAGTGCTACGCCCACATCGAAGCGGATGACCAAGAAGTCCATGTCGTAGCGCAGTCCGGTGCCCGTGCCCAGTGCCAGCTGCTTGGGCAGGCGGCGCAGGTCGAATTTGGCGTCGGGGCGCGCTTCGTCTTCGCGCAGCAGCCATACGTTGCCGGCATCCAGGAAGATGGCACCGTGCAGGTCGCTGATGATGCGGAAGCGGTATTCCAGATTGGCCTCCAGCCTGATGTCGCCCACTTGGTCGATGAAGGAATAGCTTTGGTTGCCGGCCGGGTGATAGCCGCCGGGGCCTATGCTGCGGGCGGTGAAGGCTCGCACGCTGTTGGCACCACCTACGTAGAATTGCTCGGTGTAGGGTGCCACGGTGGCATTGCCGTAGGAGTAGATGATGCCGGCAGCGGCCCGCATGGCCAGTTTCTGGTTCTTGTCTATGCGGTAGTTGTAGCGGAATTCGCTGTTCACTTTCAGAAACTGAGCGAAGGGCACTCCAAAGAGTTCCTTGCCTTTTTCGCTGAAGGGCTTGCCTGTCAGGCGGTAGATGCACGAGGTGACGTTTCCGGCCGAGGCCAGTGTGGTTTGCCACCAGCGGGTGTGCCGCGCGTTCTTGCGGCTGGACTCGTCGTAGGTGTAGGTGTACTCCATGGCCGGAATGAACTGGTCGCGCAGACTGACGTAGAGGGCGGGATTCTCTTCCTGTAGTTGCTTGAAGGCGTCGGTGCGGTTGCGCAGCACGTTGAATGTCAGCCTGAAGGGTGTAAAGCTGTGCTTGTGGCTGGGCATTGGCTGGAAGTCGTAGGTAGCGTTGCCGCCAAAGGCCAGCAGCTTGTAGTACTTGGCACGGTTCAGCTGGTCAATGTAAAGTTTGAAGGTGGTGGTAGCAGGGAAGTCGTACTCGCGGTCGCCCATGCGCGGAAAGACCACGCGGGGGAAGGTGAGGGCGGTTGACAGCCCCATTTCGTAGCTGTTCATCAGCGAGGAGCGGTCCTTGCCGGTTTGCCATTCGTAAGAGCCGTTGAGTTTGATATTCCACGATTCGCCGCCGCCGAATACGTTGTTCTTGGTCACGGTGAAAGCGGCACCGGGGCCCATCTGGTTGTTGCTCTTCAGCTTGACGTTGAAGTCCAGTTCAGCATCGTAGGGTTTGTTGAGCATGGCGCGTACGTTCACGTCCAGCGTGTCTATGGTCATGGCGGTGTCGCGCGGCACGTATTGCATCTCCAGGTAGCGGAAGATGCCCACGTTGGACAGACGCTCCTGGATACGGGTCTGGCGGTAGAGGCTATAGCGGTTCTGAAACGACTTTTGGCGGCTGATGCCGGCACTGTCGGTCACCTGGCGTTTCATGCGGAATCCCTGGTAGTTCATCCAGCGGTAGAGCATGTTGGGACGCACGTCGAGCTTGTCATGGTAGTATATCTTCACACCGTTGTAGGAGGTGCTGTCGTTGGGCTCCTCACCCTGGCGGCCATAGAGGTAGATGGCTTTGCGCCCCACGTAGAAGGGCTTTTCGGCCACCTTGGGCATGCCTGCTACAGGTATCATGCGCATGCTGACGTGTCCGCCCGGCACCAGCGTGGTGTCGGCTTGATAGGTCAGGTAGTCGGGGCGGAAATAGTAGCAGCCGATGTTGCGCAGCAGGTTGCTGATGCGGGTGCGTTCGCCGTCAAGGTCGGTAATGTTGAACTGCTCGCCGGGGCTGATGAGCGAGCGTCGGCGGCTCATCTCCATGATGCGCAGGGTGCGCTGGCTGAATCCCTGATAGAAGACGGTGTCTATGACGTAGGGATTGTTCATGTTGACGGTATATTGCAGCTTGGCTTTCAGTGAGTCCTTGGGGTCTGTGAAAGTCTGGTAGCTGACGGTGCCGTTGAAGTAGCCATAGTCGCGTAGGATATTTTGGGCTGCCTTCTGACGGATGTCAGGATTGACGGTTGACATCAGTACGGGCTTGGCTGCAAAGCGGTTGAATATCCATCGTCCCACGCCTTTCTCGTATTTCACAAAGCCGTTGTACACCCACAATCCGAAGGGGAAAGGAATACGCACGGAGGAGCTGCCCAGCAGGGAGTTGTTGGGTGCTGTGGCCAGTGCGGCTTCCACTTCTTCCATGGCCGTTTCGCCTACGGGCGTAGTGGGAGGATTTTCCACTATCATGGCTTTCTGTCCGGTATAGAGTATTTCGCCTTCGGGCAGGTTCTTGGTAGTGGAGCAGGCTGCTGTGAGCAGCAGGCAGAAGATATATAAGGCAAATCGTTTCATTCTTTCTCGTTTTGGGGTTGTAGGCTGGTGGCGGGGCGTGGCTGGTCGGCGGGCTGGTTGTCCTGCCAGGGTTTCTCCTGATTGTTGCCGCCTTGTCCGTCGGCCGGTCGGGCATGGGTGTTGGGTTCGTCGGCAGGTTTCTTTTTACGCCTGAAGATGAACAGTTCACCGATGCGGTCCATTTTCTTGCGCAGCACCAGGCCTGCACCTGTTTCTGTTATCTCTCCGTCGAGCAGGCTTTCGTAGTTCTTGTTGTGGAAGAGGCGTACGTAGCGCGTGCCGCTCTGGTCGAGTCTATACTCCAGCGAAATGTTGTCGATGAACGACTCTACGTTGTTGGTAGCGTTGTTGCCGGTCGACACCTTGCCGCCGATGACTATCTGTATGCGGTCGTTCAGGAAGCGTTGCGAGTAGCGGAAGCTGTAGTCGGTCTGTTTGTCGCCTGTTTCGGCCGAAGTGCGGTCTTCTATGCCTACGCTGATGCTGGCTCCCTTTACGCCTCCGGCCAGAGAGTTGATTTGGCTTTGCAGTACGCTGTTCAGGGCAGCGCCCATGTCCAGTCCGCCACCTTTGGCCGAGTTGTTCAGGTAGATGCCTGTGGCCAGCATGGCTATGGCCTGTTTGCTGCGCTCTTCGGCGCCCATGGCCAGCAGTTCGTTTTCTACGGTAGCGTCTTCGGGTGCGCTGATGTCAAAGATGATGTCGGGTGCCTCCAACTGGTTCTTGATGGCAATGGAGACATCGAAGTTCACCATGCGCGAGCCGCCGTTGTCGCCTTCGGCCACAGAGGCCCTGACGCGTTCGGTGGCTTTCAGGTTCAGTGTGGGGTTCATGATGTTGCCACGCCAGTCTACATAGCTGCCGTTGGTGAATTGGAACTCCTTCAGCGGTATGATGGGGAGTGAGTATTTCATGATGCCGCCCGAAAGGGTGTAGCGTCCGTTCAGACTCATGTCGCCTTGTGGCGTGTATTGCAGTTGCAGGTCGCCACCGCCTTCCAGTTCCACAAACTTGCTGCGGTCGGGTGTCAGGTCGGCACGCAGGCGGACGGCATCGTCAATATGGACGGTCATGTTGATGTTCATGCCTCCCAATGAAACAGCCCGTGCGTTGGCAGCGGCAATGCTGGCTGTGTCGTTGAACGATACAAAGGATACGAGTCCGTCCAACCTGTCTTCCACGGTCAGTGGCGAGTCGGTCAGCACGTATGTCACATTGGTATTGCCCAGCAAGTTCATGTTCCCACGCATTATCAGTCCGCTGAGCGGGCCTCGTACGGTAGCGTTGACGTCTACAAAGACCTTGCCGTAGACAAGGCTTTTGCGGGTGCGTGGAGCATCGAGCAGGGTATAGTTGTTGGCTTTCAGCGTCAGGTTGGCAGTCGGATTGCCCATGTCGCGGAAGTCCACCGTACCATCTATGGCAAAGGGGTTTCGGCTGGTGGTGTAGATGGAGAAACGGTTGAACGTCAGCTTATTGTTGTTCACCTGTATCGGCCGGTTGTCGAACCAGTAGCGGGCACCCAGTTGCTGGACGAAGACAGATACGCTGTCCAGACTCAGACTTCCACTTACCAACGGCGATGTGCTGGAACCATTGATGGACAACTCGCCATCGAGGTCACCTGTCAGGGTCGCAGCCTGGTCGGGTACGAAAGCGTTGGCTATCTTCAGTGGGAAATGGTCGAAGACAGTCGTGATATCCAGCGTCTGCTGTTCGCCCGCTTGAGTCAGCCGGCCTGTGGCTGTGGCAATTTCCTCGTCGTCATAAGACAGGTAGGCACTCAGGTAGTGGCGGTTGTTTTCGCCAGGTAGCCAAGTTACTCCCATACCCATGTTGCCTACCGGCTGTTTTTCGTAGGTCAGCTTCTCTATATTGGCATCGGCCGATACCTGGAAGGTGCTGTCGGTCTGTATGTAGTTGGCTTCGGCCGAGAAGAGTCCGGTCAGTTGGGGCATGTAAGGCATTATTTTACTTAGTTCGCTCAGTCGGAAGCGGCTGAATTCTACGTTGATATTCTGTAGAGATACGGTGTCGGCTCTGTTGGATTGCATGCGGAAGGCCAAGCCGTCGTTGCTTTCCATATTGATGCCGGCATAGACGCGCATGTTTTTGTGCAGGTAAATCCAGTTGCCTTGGTCAATGAAGCTGAACTTGCGGAAGGCAATGATTGGCTCCTCGGGGGTGAGTCGCAGCAGTACGCCGTTACCCTTACCATTGCCTTCGGTCAGGGGTTGGGCATTGATGCCCAGCAGCAGGCCGGTATTGCCATTGCCGTCGGTAAAGCTGGCGGTCAGTTCGGCATCTTCGTTGCGTATTTCGCCTGTCAGTGTGCTGCGGAAAGTAGCTTGCGGGTTCTTGGGACCGTTGATGACACCTCCTTGCAGTTGCATGTGTGTGGTGTCCTGGCTGACGGCAAAGAATATTGTGTCGAGCAGCAGGGAGTCGGAGCGCAGGCCATGAATGGATGTACGCCCGTTGATTCCCCTTTGGGGGGTGAATCCGAAGCGGAGGCTGAATTCATTGAAAGAAATGTCCTTCGTGGCCAAAAAGTAGCTGGCTGGGTTCTCTTGTTTGGCAGTGAGCTGCATGCCGGCCGAGGGCAGCAATCGGCGCAGAGCGGCATGGTCGAGCCGTCGGTTCTCCAATTGCTGGGTCAGTTCTTGCATGAACTTGTCTGAGCGGCTGAGTAGTTCCTTCAAGGTACTTCGTGCTCGGAATTGGAAATCGAGGTCGCCTGCCCCCAGTTGTAGCTTGATGGAGTCGCGTCGCGCTTCCGCAGTGAGGTCGAATGCAAAAGGCCGTTTCAATGGCTGTGGGGCGATGCCCAGTTCGTACAAGCCCAGCTTGTCAACGTGTAGGTTCAGCTTGCCATCCAGGTATTTGCGGTTCAAGCGCAGTTCGGCATTGCTTTGCATCTTGAGCAGGCTGTTGTAGCTGTTGAGGCGCAGGGTGGCCAGTGCCGAGCGCAGGCTGGCATCCAGGTCAATGCCATTAAGGTTCCAATGACCGTATTGCAACTCGTCAATGGAGGCGCTTATCTGGGCTTTGGTTGCGTGCGATGCAAAATCAAAGCCTTGTCCTTGGGCGCTGAGCTTGGCTGTGAACCTATAGATGGAGTCCTTGGGCATGAAGTGGTCTATCTGAAGGGAATCGATGCCAATCTTTGCTTCATAGGCTTGAGTAGTAAGGTCGTAGCGTGCGTCGGCATGCAGGCGGCCTCCACCTTCGTCTACATGGAGCATGGCGTTGCACAAGCTGCCTTCGATGGATAGGCGTGCCTTGAGGTCCATGCTGTCGGGTATGGCGAGGGAACCATCAGGAGCGGGTCCTGACAGGTCGGTTAGGAAATTGAGGTCGTAGGTTTGCATCTCGAGGTCGAGCGCGCCGCTACGCTTCAGCGTATCTGACAGGTTATAGAATTCGCCTCCACCATCAATGTGGAAGGCGCCAGGCAAGTCGGCCGTCAGTCGCGAGATTTGCATTTGGCGCAAATTGCCTTCTGTGCCGGCGTATATGGTCAGGGGGCGGAAAGGATAGGACTCGCGGAAGGATTCGGGCAGATTGCCGGCAAAGAGCAGCACGTCCTGCTTGCCTATGCGTGCGTTGAGGCGTGCGCTGAGTCGTCCTGTGGTGGGCAGGTCAATCAGTTCCCAATAGGTTTGGGCGGTGAGGGTTACCTCGCTGTGCGGGGTAAGCAGTCGAAGCTGCGGGATAAGTATGCGGGTGGAATCGGCTGTCAGCCAGCCGTCGAGTGAGCTGATGGACAGGCCCGAACGTTCGTTCAGGCTGAAGCGGCGGATGACAGCATTCAAGTTGCGGTCACTATATAGCACGGAGTCAATGCCTATCTCGATGTTGCGCAAGGCAATGTGCGAAGGGTCGAAGCCTGGGGCTGGTTCGCTGCTGCCCATGTCATAGCCCACAGCAGACTTGCGCAGACTGAAACTTCGCCAGCCGTAGGTCTGCTTGCCAAGGTCGGCCAGCACATCTTCTATCTGCAAGCTGGCTATTTGGGCATTAAGCATGGTGGAGTCGGCTGCTTGCTGCATGTCTACCGACAGGTTGTCGGCTTTGAGGGAATGCAGATTGATTTTCCAACGCAGGGGAGCAGAGGCAGTGGTATCGGCAGGTGTGGTGGTCGTGTCGGGCAGGCAGAGGTGGAGGTGCGTGTCGCTCAGTTCCAGCTGGTTGATGATGGCTTCCTCGCGCCCCAGGTCAATGCCGTGGCTGTTGAGAAAGAGTCGTCCCAACTTACCCTGTACCATCATGTCGGGCAGCATGTCGGCCGTGTTAACCGAGACATCTTCTATTGAAACCTCGTCTACTTCTACTTGCCCCCTGAGCAAGGGCCATGCCTGTATGCGTACGTTCAGACTGCCAAGTACGAGGAGGGTGTCGGCATGTATGGTGTCGGCTTGTGCCGGTTGGATGACTTGTGCGTCCCTGACCAGCAGGTTGAGGGGGAAGCGCAGGTCAATGCGTCTGACAGAGATGTCAAGACCTGTTGCCTCAGAAACCATGCTCGTGGCCTTCCTGCGTATAAAATCCTGTACAGGAGGGATGTAGAGCAATATCATCAGCAATAGGAAAAGCGACACAGGGGTCAGTATTATCCAGCCTGCTATTTTAAGCCATTTTCGTTTCATAGAAGGAACTCTGTCTTTTTCTTATATAATAAGCATTTACAAAGTAAACAATTATATTTGAGATATATTCCTTGGGCAGGCACAAAAAGTTGCGTAAAACTGGACTCTTTCGCTTAAAGTATCCTATCCGCCCATTTGCCGTCAGGCAGAAAAAACTGCAAACAGTCGAGCTTCAGCTGGCATCTCCGTCAGAACAGTTTAGTTTCATCCGCAGAAACTAATGGTTTCATCCGCAGAAACTGGTAGTTTCATCCGTTGAAACTGGTGGTTTCATCCGTTGAAACTAACGGTTTTACCCGTTGAAACTGATATGAAACCTTGCTTTAACAATGAAAGAACCGTGTCGTAAGAATATGATTGCCGACGGTTATGCGGCGGTCAGTTGCTCCCTGCCATCTGTTTGCGGCAGGTGTCGAGGATGTTTTGAGCTTTAGCCAATGCCTGTCGGGCTGTGTCGTCGAGTTGAGGCGTATGAGGTGTGAAACGTGTGGCTTCGAGCGTACGCAGCAGGACGGTGAGCGAGTTGGCACCGATGAGGGTAAAGAGCGGCAGCATCTTGTGAGCTACGGCCGATATGACTTCCGTATCGGACTGGTCAATAGCTTGTTTTAATCGTTCGATATTTTTATCTGTTTCTTCCATGAAGCTGTTCAAAATGTCGCGTGCTGCTTCCTCATCATCGCCCGAAAAAGCGGTGAGTGCAGACAGGTTGATGGCATCGGCTTGTTGCGTGGTTTCAGGTGCAGAGGATGAATTGGCGGCCTTGGTTGGCGAATTTTCGTTTGCTTCTGAAGCTTTTGCGGGTAATTCGGCCTTGACGGAAGTGGTAGGCTGGCCATCTTTTTGATTGAAAACACGCTCCAATTCCTGCAACAGCTCCTGCATGTTGAAGGGTTTGTGCAGGCAACCGGCAAAGCCATGTGCCACAAAGTCGTCGCGCTCCATGTCGCTGCGTGCCGTGACGGCAATGATGGGCAGCGTGCGCGACTGTCCCACGTTGGATGCTCGCAGCAGCTTGAGCAGGTCGAAGCCGTTAATGGCCGGCATCTGCACGTCGGTTAGTAGTGCCAGGAAGTGGCCTGTGCGCAGAGCGTCGAGCAATTCGTCGGTTTGCAGGCAGGTGACAGCTTCAAAGCCATTTTGTTGCAACATGGCGGCGGTGAGGGTCAGTTGTATGCGGTCGTCGTCGATGAGTAGCAGGCGTCGTGGTTGCAAGTGGTCGGCAGGACGCGGAGCTGATGGCGCGGCTTCAGAGGCGGCTGCCTTCTTGCGGTCGTTGCCCACAGCTGTGTCGATACGGTGCAGGGGCAGATCGACGGTGAAGGTGCTGCCCTTGCCCAGTTCGCTATCTACCGTGATGGTACCTCTAAGCAGCTGTACCAGCATCTGAACGATGGACAGACCAAGCCCGAAACCTTCCTCGCCCTGCGCGCCCGGCAGGCGGGTGAACTCGCGGAAGATGCGCTGGCGGTCGCTGGGTTTCATGCCCTGCCCCGTGTCGGCCACGGACAGGATGAGGCGGTTGCCAGCCCGTTCGCCGCCCAGCACCTGTTCGCAATGGGCAGACAGGGTGATGCTGCCATGTGAAGTAAACTTCACGGCGTTGGACAACAGGTTGTTCACTATCTGCTTCAGGCGTAGAGGGTCGCTCTGGTAAGTATCGTTCAGTTCGGGGGCGATGTCGCAATGCAGGGTCAGTCCTTTAGCGGCGGTCAGGGGTTCGAAGCTGACACGTATGTCTTCAAACATTTGTGCAGGCGTGAAGCTGACACGGTTGATTTCCACCTTGTGGAGGTCCAGACGATGGAAGTCGAGCAGGTCGGTGACCAGCTTCAGCAAGTGCTCGGACGACACCTTCATATTGTCCAGGTAGAACTGCTGCTGCTTGTCCACGATAAGGTGGCTCAACAGGTCGGCATAGCCCATGATAGAACCCAGAGGAGCCTTGAAGTCGTGGGTAATGGCCAACATCAGCTTTTCCCGGGTGGCCAGCAGGTCTTCAGCCTTGCGGCGTGCTTCTTCCAACTGGCGGCGGTAGCGGTTACTGCGTGTAACGTCGCGTATGATGATAAAGAGAAACAGGGCTGCCAATACCACAGCGCCCACGGCAATGCTACCCACCGTGGTGGCCGAGCGGTGGATGGCCGTCTGTCGGCGTTCACTTTCCTGCAGGGCACGTTCCATGGTGATGGTTTCGTAATTGTGTAGCATGCTGTCAATACGGGCTGTGAGTTGCGAGTTGCGTCGTTGCAGGCTTCGCTTGCGTCGTTCGGCCTGGCGGTTTTCTTCCTTGCGTGCTTCCGACATTTCCTGTAGGCGGCGTTGCAGGGAGTCTACAGGATTGTAGGTTTCGATGATGGTGTCGACCACGAACTCCAACGTGTTCTTCACGTTGACACTGGAATCTTTCTTGGGTGGCACGAAAGCTTCCTTGAGTCGACGGAAGAAGCCTTTCTTTTTCTTGGGGGTGACAATGGTGTCGCGGTGGGTGATGACACGTCGCTGGATGCGTCGTTGAGGTATGACGGTGTCTTGTGTGGCAATGACTCGCTTGATGTCGTAGGTTGACAGCATGCTGTCGTTGGCCGTGCTCAGGGTGCGCAGCAGGTTCAGGGTGTTTTTGTCCTTCTCGCGCAGCAGGCTGAAAAGGCTATCGGTCCATTGCACGTCGGCGGTGCCCGATTGCAGCAGACGGTCCATCTCGCGGCGGACGAAGAACAGCGAGTAGAACAAGAAGGCCAGCAGGGCGCCGTAGCCAAGTATGATTTTGAGTTTGGAGACGTTGTTCATGGACGGTTGTTTTTTGATGGAGGAATATATTGTTTGCGTGGGCTTATCCCTTGCTTGTCTGCTTTCTGAATCTCAGCCATAGCATCAGTCCCGCACTGGTCAGTCCGAAAGGAAAGGCCATCCAGACGCCTACCAGCCCCCAGCCCAACACGAAGCCACAGAGGTAGCCCACGGGCAGGGATATGACAAAATAGGCAATAAATGCTATGAGCATCATGGGGCGTACGTCGGCCATGCCACGTAGCGCGTTGGCAAAGTTTATCTGGAGCCCGTCGCCCAGCTGGTAGATGAGGAAGGGGAAGAACAGTGCTGATACCAGTGCCGATACCTCTGCATTGTCAGTAAACCATCCGCCCACGTGGCTTCGGCAGGCAAAGACGATGCTGAGCAGGATAATGCCCATGAAAACAATAAGGTGGAAACCGGCGTAAGCCGAACGACGGACATTGACCACATCGCCCTGTCCGTTGAAGTTGCTGACACGCACTGCCACGGCTGCCCCCATGCCATAGAACATCATGAAGGTGAATTGTGAGATGGTAAGCATAATCTGGTGTGAGGCCAGAGCCATGGTGCCCAGCCAGCCCACCATTACCGTGCTGAGGCTGAACGAGGCTGTCTCCATGCCCATCTGCAGTCCAACAGGCCATCCCAGTGCGTTGAGTCGGCAGAACACGGCTTTCGACCATCCCAATCTGCGGATACCTACCCGATAGCGCGCATAACGACGGCCGTGCCAGATAATGAGGGCAAAGGCTACTACCATGACAATGCGCGACAGCAGTGTGCTCAGTCCCGCACCCAGCAGTCCCAGTTCAGGTAGGCCCAGCTTACCGTTTATCAGCACATAGTTGCCGGCTATGTTCAATGCGTTGCCGCCCAGCAGTAGCCACATGGCTGTCTGCGTCTGTGTGATGCCGTCGGTGAACTGTTTGAAACCGTTGAACAGCAGTACGAACAGCAGTGAGGACAGCAATACCAGGTAGTAGGGGCGTATGAGTGGCAGCAGCTCCTCGGGCTGGCCCAGGCGGCCTATGTTGAAGTAGAGCACACCCATCAGGGCCGTCAGAACCACGGCCACCAATGCATTGGCTGCCAGACTGCACAGCAGAGCCTGGCCGGCTTCGGGCAGGCGGCGGTTGCCGTAGAGGGCACCCACCACGGGTGTCAGGCCATAGCTGAAGCCAGTGCTGAAGATGATGCAAAGGTTGAAGAGGTTGTTTACAAACGAGGCTGCTCCCAGCTCCTCGGTGCTGTGATGGCCAATCATCAGCGTGTCGGCAAAGCCCAGTATGATGATGCCCAGCTGACCCACCACAATGGGGAATCCCAGTCGGGCAAGGGCGCGGTAGTGACCGCCGTAGGTTGGAATCCAGTTGCTTATTGACATTTCTATTTTAATGATTTCCAGTTTGTTCGTTCTCGGTTAGCTACTTTCCTGTTCGGTTTATTGTTTTCTATAGTGCAGCACACAGCCGTTTTCGCGGCTGAATATCCGGTTGGCCACCTGTTGCAGTTGCTCGGGCGTGACGGCACGGTAGCGCTCCACTTCGCGGTCGATGTCTTCGGCGCGCCCCGTCAGTTCAAACCATGCCAGGTTGGTGGCCACGTTCAGATAGTTGATGTTGCTGAATATCTGGGTAGATTCGAACTTGTTTTTCACCTTCTCCAGTTCGCGCTCGTCCACGGGCTGCTGGCGCAGTTGCTCCAATTCTTCGCGTATGGCGGCTTCCGCCTCGTTCAGCGAGGTGCCGGGGGCAGGCTTGCCGCTGATGTAGATGAGGCCGGCGTCGCGGCTGCCCGATATGTAGGCGTCGATGCTCGAGAAGCGCTTCTGCTCGTGCACCAGGCGACGGATGAGGCGGCTGGAACGGCCATTGGCCAAAATGTCAGACAGAATGTCGGTAGCGTAGTAGTCGGGCTCGTCGCGGCGGCAGGTATGGAAAGCCATGAAGAGGGCGTCGAGGGGAACGGGCCGCTCCACGGTGAGGCGACGTTCCTCGGTCTGCGGCGGTTCCTGTGGCAGGCGGCGCGGGGCTATCTGCCGGGCGGGCAGGGGACCGAACCACTTCTGCGTAAGGCGTCGGGCTTCGTCCCAGCTGATGTTGCCGGTGACGGCCAGTACAGCATTGTTGGGCGCATAGTGGTGGTAGAAGAAGTCGCGCACCTGGTCGAGCGTGGCTTGCGCTATGTGCGACAGCTCCTTGCCGATGGTAGGCCATTGGTAGGGATGCACGTGGTAGGCCAAGGGGCGGAGCAGGTGTCCGACATCGCCGTAAGGTTGGTTGAGGCAGCGTTGCTTGAACTCCTCGCTCACCACACTGCGCTGAACCTCAAGACTCTGCAGGCTGAAGACCAGCTGGAGCATGCGGTCCGATTCGAGCCAGAAGCCTATCTCGGCATTTTGCCGTGGCAGGGTGAGGTAGTAGTTGGTGATGTCGTTGTTGGTCCACGCGTTGTTCTCGCCTCCCGCCTGTTGCATGGGGGTGTCGTAGTCGGGGATGTGGAGCGAACCGCCAAACATGAGGTGCTCAAACAGATGGGCAAAGCCGGTGTGGTCGGGGTGCTCGTCGCGGGCACCCACGTCGTAGACAATGTTGAGCGCCACCATCTGTGTGCTCGTGTCCTGGCAGTGCACCAGCCTTAGCCCATTGTCCAGCGTATGTCGGTTGATGTCGAACATGTTTGTTTAAAGTATTGAAGTAGTAAAGTATTAATCAGCCGGCGAGCTGGCTTAGAAAGTAAAGCCCTATAAACTTACTAAGAGCAGGCCGGCATCTACTTTATTGCTTTTATTCAATTACCTCAACCTTCAGAATCTTCACGTCCTGTTCGGGGCGGTCGTTGCGGTCGGTCTTCACTTGCTGTATCTTGTCGACCACGTCCATTCCTTCCACTACTTCGCCAAACACGGTGTATTCGCCGTCCAGGTGCGGAGTACCGCCCACGGTGGTGTAGGCCTTCACCTGCTCGGGTGTGAAGCGAAATTCGGGTTCGTTGGCCACTTGTGCTTCGGCCTGTGCTATCAGCGTGTCCTGCAAGTTCATCAGACCCTCCTGATCGCCAGCCTTGCGCAGCTTGTAGATTTCCTTCATGTGCTGCTGTGCCAGTGCGTTGAAGGCATTGTTCAGCTTCATCTGGTTCATCTGGTGCTCCATGCTCAGCAGGGTAGAGTCGTTGTAGACCTTACCTGTGACGATGTAGAACTGGCAGCCCGACGATTCTTTTTTGGGGTTCACATTGTCGCCCTGGCGTGCGGCCGACAAGGCACCGCGCTTGTGGAAGTATTTGGGGTAGACAAACTCGGCCGGAAGCGTGTAGCCCACGTCGCCTGCGCCCAGCATCTTGCCCTTGGGTGCGTTTTTTGACTCGGGGTCGCCTGCCTGTATCATGAAGTCCTTGATGACGCGGTGGAAGAGCGTTCCCTCGTAGGTGCCGTCTTCAGCCAGCTTGATGAAGTTGTCGCGATGCTTGGGCGTTTCGTCATAAAGTTTCACCACGATGTCGCCGGCGGTAGTTTCAATTTTCAGCATTGTTTCTTTTTCCATATTGTTCTTTTTTTGTCCCGGCTTGCAGGCAACAAGCGTGCAGGCCAGTAAGGTTAATACTACTATAAAATGCCTTTTCATCTGTCTTTTTGTTTAATTTAAGTCTGCAAATATACGATTTTCGGCTAAACCCTTTACCTTTGTGAAACAAAAGAAACGAAAAGGAATGGCAATGAAGTCGGTTTTGATAGTAGAAGATGACATTACGTATGGCATGATGCTGAAAACATGGTTGGCTAAGAAAGGGTTCGTTGTGAATTCGGCCAGCAGCATTGCACGTGCCCAGAAGCTCATTGAGACGGAAGAGCCCGACTTGATTTTGTCTGACCTGCGTCTGCCCGATCGCGATGGGTTGGACCTTTTGCGCTGGCTGGGGCAGAAGGAGCTGTTTATTCCCCTGATTATCATGACGGGCTATGCTGACATTCAGTCGGCCGTGATGGCCATGAAGGAGGGGGCGTCGGACTACATTGCCAAACCGGTGAACCCGGAGGAACTGCTGAAGAAAATGGAAGAGGCCCTGAAGGCTGCTCCCAAACGCAAAACGGCCACCGAGAGTGTGGGTGCAACACCTGTCTCGGCAAAGGCCGAACGTGCCGTTGCCGCCGACCTGAAGCCGGCTGCCGCCGCGTGGTCGGAATATCTGGAGGGCGAGAGCGAGGCTGCTCGGCAGCTATACAACTACGTCAGACTGGTGGCCCCTACCAACATGTCGGTGTTGGTGAATGGAGCCAGCGGAACGGGTAAGGAATACGTGGCCCACCGCATTCATAGCCTGAGTAAGCGGGCCGACAAGCCGTTCATTGCCATTGATTGCGGTGCCATTCCCAAGGAACTGGCGGCGTCGGAGTTCTTTGGCCACGTAAAGGGTGCCTTTACGGGTGCGTTGAGCGACAAGACGGGGGCTTTTGTAGCGGCCAATGGCGGCACTATTTTCCTTGATGAGATAGGCAACCTGAGCTACGAAGTGCAGGTGCAGCTGCTGCGTGCGTTGCAGGAGCGCATCATCAGGCCCGTAGGTTCCACGCGTGAAATCAGCGTAGACGTGCGCCTGGTGTCGGCCACCAATGAGAACCTGGAACAGGCCATTGAGCGGGGTGCCTTCCGCGAAGACCTCTATCACCGCATTAATGAGTTTACCTTGCGCATTCCTCAGCTGAAAGACCGTCGTGAGGACATCTTGCTCTTTGCCAAGTTCTTTCTCGACCAAGCCAATCGCGAGATGGACAAGCAGGTGGTGGGCTTTGACGAAAAGGTGTCACGTGCCATGTTGGACTATCACTGGCCGGGCAACCTGCGCCAGATGAAGAACGTGGTACGTAGAGCTACCCTGTTGGCGCAGGGCAAGTACATCACGCTGGACGACATGGGAGACTTGCAAGTGGTTCCTCCACAACCAGTCAGCATGGCGCTGCGCAATGAGGAGACAGAAAAGCAGCGCATTGTGGAAGCCTTGAAGCAGACGGGCTACAACAAGAGCCGTGCAGCCCTGTTGCTGGGCATCGACCGCAAGACGCTGTATAACAAGCTGAAACTTTATGGGATAGAATGCTGATTTTTTCAGCGGTTAGTGGTGAGCGGTCAATGATAAGCGGCCATCCGGCGGAAAATCAGTGATAGGCGGTCGGTCGTGGGTATGGCGGACTGAATACTCCAATACCTTAAAATCTCAACCTTTCCCAGAACTCTCCTTGTTCAATAAATAATAATCCGCTTCATCTGCATTATCCGCGTCTAAAGGATTCCGAGTGCTTACCACTTATCACTTACCATTCACCACTGTTATTTACATGAAGTCAATATGTCTGACCGATACCAACTCGTTGAGGAACGTGGCGGCCGAGGCACTGAACTTGTCTTCGGCCTCGGTGGTGCAATATTGGCAGGTGGCGCCGCGGGTGCAGCGTTTCTCCATTTCGGGGTGGCGTCGCAGATAGTCCTTCAGGCTTTGTGCCACCAGCTCGCCTTGCGACACGATGGTGATATCCTGCGGCATGTATTGCCTTATCTTGGGCAGCAATAGCGGATAGTGGGTGCAACCCAAGATGACGGTATCTATCAGGTGGTCTTTCGCCAACAGCTCATCAATGTATTTCTTCACAAAATAGTCGGCACCTTCCGAGGCTGCTTCGTTGTTTTCAACCAAGGGTACCCAAAGGGGGCAGGCCTGTCCGCTGACCTCAATGTCAGGAAACAGCTTGCGTACCTCCATGGGGTAGGATTCGGACAGGATGGTGCCCGAAGTGGCCAGCACGCCTATGTGGCGGCTATGCGTAAGGCTGCCTATGCACTCCACCGTAGGGCGGATGACGCCCAACACACGGCGTTGTGGGTCAAGACCGGGCAGGTCGTTCATCTGTATGCTGCGCAGGGCTTTGGCCGATGCCGTGTTGCAGGCCAGTATGACAAGGTGGCATCCCATTTCAAACAGTTTTATGACGGCCTCTCGCGTGAATTCGTAGACTATCTCAAAAGAGCGCGTACCGTAAGGTGCACGTGCATTATCGCCTATGTAGATGTAGTCGTACTGAGGCAAGGCCTCGCGTATCTTGCTGAGGATGGTCAGGCCACCGTAGCCTGAGTCGAACACACCGATGGGGCCAGCTGCCTGCGGCAGGGGGAGTGGGATTTGCTGATTGTTCATGTCTTCTTGCAGCGTTTTTTTAGGATGCGCCGTCGTAGCGCAAAGTTACACATTATGGGTCGAAATCTTCGTGTCCGTTGGCTGAAATCTTTTGAAGACGTCCCTCAAAGTCATAGTGATGTCAAGTAATTCTTTTGGAAAGGGTGAAAGAAGAAACATAAAGTTTCACGGAGGGAGAAAAGGGAGTTGTTCGGGTGAAGTTTCACAGCTATACGTTGAAAATGAATACTTTGTGGTGAAGGATAGAGTTGAAGCGGTGGAGCGTGAATGATGGTGTGGGGTGAATCTTTCACCGTATTTATCTACATGTCAGACGGTTAAATTTTTCCGTGAAGGTGTGAAACTTCAATGCGGAAAGGGGATATTTAGTACGGTGTAGGGTAGGTAATATTGTGACTCTTTCATATAGTTCACCTATCAGATTGGGGGGAGTGTCTCTGAAAATTGTCAGGTTGCGCAGCAAGCATCTTGCAACTGTTCCTTTTATGTGCCTGTAAGCTGATGCAGTAGTAAGTAGAAAGGATAGCAGTCCACTACTTGTCTGATAGTAGTCCACTGCTTGTTTGATAGTAGTTCACTGCTTACCTGATAGTAGTCCACTGGTAACCTGTTAGTAGTTCACTGGTATCATGTAAAGTTCCTATTCTGTATTTTCCTGCTCCATTCTTAGTGGGTAATTTCCTGTTAAAAAAACAAATCCGGCCGGCGTGGTCCTGTTTAGGGATTTTGCCGGTCGGATGTTGTTGGCTCGAAGAGCCGGTTGTCAAACCTTAGTTTCTTTATTTAATGCCCAGTTGGGTTTTTACTTTGGCTGTTACGTCGATGCTTTCTGTGCCAACGTAAGGGATAGAAGTACGAGCCAGGTCGAAGATATAGATTACGCCTTCTGCCTTACCTACAGCCTGAATGGCTTCGTCCAGCTTTTTGTAAATGGGAGCCATGGCTTCCTGCTGCTTCTGCTGCATGGTGTTGTAGGCTTCCTGTTGGAATTGCTCCTGACGTTGAGCCATGTCCTGTACTTCCTTCTGACGTCTTTCCAGGATGTTTCTGGGCAGAGAGTCTTGTTGTTGCAGGAGTTCCTGGTACTTCTTGTTCAGTTCTTCCTGACCACGTTGCATTTCGTCCTGATATTGTTTTGACAGGGCTTCCAAGTCGGCTTGTGCTTTTGTAAATTCAGGCATCACTGTGATGATTTCCTGTGAGTTCATGTGGCCAAATTTGCTTTGTGCCATAACGCCCAGCGGAAGGGCGAACAAGATTGCGATAAGTGCGATTTTCTTAAGCATGATTCTTTTTCTTTTTATGATTTATGAAATTTGTTTGTCTGCGTGCGTTTTTTCGCTTGGTTGCAAATGTATGAAATTAATTTGAATATCCCAGCTTTGCCAGTACTTCATTGCTTATATCTATGCTGGGTGAGGCGAAAATGATGCTGCCTGCCGAGGCGCGGTCTACTACAACGCTGTATCCCTTCTGTGTGGCAATCTCTTTCACGGCGTTGTATATTTCGTCCTGAATGGGTTTCATCAGGCTTTCGCGCTTCTTGTAGAGTTCGCCGTCAGGACCAAAGTATTGGCGGCGCAGTTCGGCTGCTTCTTTCTCTTTGTTCACGATTTCCTCTTCCTTTTGGCTCTTTTGCTCTTCAGAGAGGAAGACAGATTCGGACTGGTAGTTCTTATACATGGTCTTGGCTTCTTCGGCCAGTTTCTCCACTTCGTTTTGCCACTTCTTGGAGGCTTGGTTCAGCTGTTCGTTGGCACGCTCGTAGGCAGGAATGTTCTTCAGTATGTATTCCATGTCGATGAGGGCAAATCGTTGTGCGTTTGCCGTCAGTGCGCCGATCAGCAACAGAAACATAAGGGTTAAACTCTTTTTCATAACGTTTGGGTTTTAGTTGGTTTCTTGTTCTTCTCGGGCGGCAGGGTGTTGCTGTCGCCCGAGAAGTGCTTATCTTTAAAGTGGGGATATCTATATGATGCCTCTATTAGAATTCCTGTCCCAGGATGAAGTGGAACTGGCTGCCGCCATATTCCTTGGAGCCGAATACCTTGTCGAAGCCGTAGGCCCAGTCAATACCCATCATACCAATCATCGGCAGGAAGATGCGGACACCGACACCGGCCGAACGTTTCAGTTCGAAAGGATTGAACTTGCTGACGTCTTGCCAAGCGTTACCTGCTTCTACGAAGGTCAGAGCGTAGATGCTGGTGCTGGTTTCGAGCATGAGCGGGTAGCGAAGCTCCAGACCGAGGCGGGCGTAGGCATAGCCTTCGTAGCCATAAGGTGTCAGTGAGCTGTTTTCGTAACCACGCAGGGCTATCATTTCAGTGGCGTATGTAGAGTAGCCTGTCATGCCGTCACCACCCACGTCGAAGGTTTCGAAGGGTGACTTCTTGTACTTGTTGTAGTGGCCCAGCAAACCAAATTCCACGCGGCTCATCAACACGGGCGTACGCTTCACGTTCATGGGGTCCATCAAGGGGATGTATGTCTTTGATTTGAATTTCCACTTGTGATACTCAATCCACTTGTGCATCTTGTTCATGTCGTCCTGGTTGTTGATGTTGTACTTGCTGTAGTCAACTCCGTCGAACAGAGAGTAGGGCGGCGTGATTTGTGCCGAGAGCGAGAATTCAGAACCTTGGCGCGGGTAGATGGGGTTGTCGATAGAACTACGCGACAGGGTGATGTTCAAGCTCAGGTTGTTGCACTTACCGTTGGTCACGGGGAAGTATTGCCAGTCGCTCAGGATGTAGCGCTGGTAAGAGAGCTCGGCTGTAATCTGGAAGTAGTCATCAGGCCATTTCAGACGCTTACCGAACATGACAGCTACACCAAAGAGCTTGATAGACTTGTCGGGGTCGTAGTAGTTCTCGTAGCTGTTGTAGTTGCCGTAGTTGTAGAGACCATAACCGTACATACCGCTATAGTAGCTGTTGTAGTAGCTGTTGTACCATGCACTGTTGTAATAACGGTCGCTGATGTCGGTCTGTACAGAGTAGAAGGCCGAAACAGAGAAGGCATTCGGACGCTTGCCGCCGAACCAAGGGTCGTAGAACGATACGCTGTACGACTGGTAGTACTTGGCGTTGGTCTGTCCGCTGATGGTCAGTGTCTGTCCGTCGCCTTGCGGCAGGATGCCTCGGTAGTTTTCACCCGGGTGCAGGAGGTTGGCCAATGAGAAGTTGGTGAACTTCAAGCTCAGCTTACCGATGATACCCGTCTGTCCCCAACCGGCAGAGAACTCTACCTGGTCGTTGGCTTTTGATACCAGCTGGTAGTCTATATCTACTGTTCCGTCTTCAGGACGGGGCCTGATATCCGGGTTGATTTGTTCAGGGTCGAAGTGTCCCATCTGGGCAATTTCGCGGTAAGAGCGCATCACATCCTCGCGGCTGAACAGCTGGCCGGGGCGTGTACGCAGCTCGCGGCGTACTACGTTCTCGTAGAGGCGGTCGTTACCGCTGATACTAATTTTGTTGATGGTTGCCTGACGTCCTTCGTAGATACGCATTTCAAGGTCGATGGAGTCGCCCACAATGTTCACTTCCACGGGTTCGAGGCTGTAGAACAGATAACCGTTGTTATAGTAGAGGTTACCGATGGCGTCTTCGTCGGTCTGTGTACGTTCGTTGAGTAACTTCTGGTTGTAGACGTCACCCTTTTTCATGCGGAGCAGATAGTTCAACTGCTCGGACGGGTAGAGGGTATTGCCCACCCATGTCACGTTGCGCAGGTAGTATTTCTGGCCTTCGTCAATGGTCATGTAGACGTTGACGGTGCGGTCGTCATAGTTGGTCACGCTGTCTGATACAATCATGGCGTCGCGATAACCCAACTCGTTGTACTTGTCTATAATCAGCTGCTTGTCAGCCTCGTAGTTCTCTTCTACGAACTTCTTGGTGCGGAAGAGGTTCCACAGCTTGCCTTTTTCGTTGGTTTTCTTCATCACGCGTTTCAGCTTCTTGGTCGTAAGGGCCGAGTTGCCTGTGATATTGATGCTGTGTACCTTGATTTTCTCCTTCTTGTCGATGATGATGTCTACAATGACCTGGTTGTCCTTCGAAACATCGTCTTTCTGATTGATAATGATGTCGGCATTCTTAAATCCTTTGTCGTCGAAGTAGCGCTTAATCAGCGTCTTGGCACGATCCACCAGGTTAGGCGTAATCTGGTTACCCTTAATCAGGCCTACTCGGGCTTCCAAGTCCTCACGCTCTGACTTCTTGACGCCGTGGTAGCGTATTTCAGATACACGCGGACGCATGGTCAGGTGGATGGTAAGCCACGCCTTGTCGCCTTCAACCTTGTCCCACGTGATTCTCACGTCAGAGAAAAGTCCGTGGCGCCAATAGCGCTTGCAGGCATCGGTTATCTCTTCGCCAGGGATGGATATGACCTGACCGACGGCAAGTCCCGACAGGCCTATGATGACGTAGTCCTCATAGTTCTGTGCTCCTTCCACCTTGATGTCGGCAATTTCATACTTCTTCGGCGTACCTGTGTAGAGTACTATCGGTTTTTCTGTCGTCTCTGTGTTGGTCTGTGCCTTCAGATTCGCCAGAGAGCCGAACAGGCACCAAAATGCTACGATTATGGAGAAAATACGATAATGCATTTATTCTTACTTATGTTTGGTTATATTTTAATGTTAGCTGATTTGTTCACTCGTTTTGCCGAACCTGCGCTCACGCTTCTGGTAGTCGCTGATGGCCTTGAAGAATTCTTCTTCACGGAAGTCGGGCCAATAGGTGTCGCAGAAGTATAATTCGGAATAAGCGCATTGCCACAGCAGATAGTTGCTTAGCCGCAGCTCGCCGCCCGTGCGTATGAGCAGGTCGGGGTCGGGCATGAAGTTGGTGGCAAGATGTCGGGTTATCAGTTCGCTGTCAATGTCTTCTGGGTTTAGCTTGCCTGCTTTCACCTCGGCTGCTATCTGTCGGGTGGCTTCGGTCAGTTCCCAGCGCGATGAATAGCTGAGTGCCAGTACCAGGCACATGCCTGTATTGGCAGCCGTGTGCTCCACGCAGGTATAGAGTCGCTGCCTGACGTTTTCGGGCAGTTTGTCAATGTCGCCAATGATGCGGAAGCTGATGTTGTTTTTCATGAAGGTTTCTTCTTCAATGCTTTCGAATAGCAGCCCCATCAGTGCCGCTACTTCCTCCATGGGCCGGTTCCAGTTTTCGGTCGAGAACGTGTAGAGCGTCAGATACTTGATGCCCAGACGTGCAGCCTCTTCGGCTATGACATGCACTGTTTCGGCACCGGCCTGATGTCCGAAGCTGCGTTCGTGTCCGCGCTGCTTGGCCCATCTGCCATTGCCGTCCATTATGATTGCCACATGCTGTGGAATCCGGTCTGGATTGATTTGTTCTTTGTATGACATTTCGTTCAATTGTTACAATCCCTACATTTCGGGAACAGGTCGTAGGTGACAAACAAAAGAACAAAGGCATAGCTGTCTTTATTCTTCAGTCCCTTCCCCTTTATCTGGTATGGGTCGTCTAGCTTCAACCCTTCGTCGTGGGTGACGTCCAGGCAGTCGCTCAAACTGAAGTGCATACTGAACTCGCATCCTATGTTGACACGTGGAGTCAACTTGTATTTCACTCCTACACCGAGAGGAATATTCACCGTGAATATGTTCTCTGCTGGCTTGGGAGCAAAGGTGAAGCCCAGTCCACCAGCCAGGTAGGGAGTGAAGCGGCTGTCGCCCCGGTATGCATTTCCTATACCATATCCCCAAAAATTATATTCAAACTGCGCTCCCAGGTCGAACACCGTCCGTGTAAAAGAGGTATGCCCGCCGTCGGGGTACGCATTCTTGAAATCTTTTGTGTCGCCGACTATTCTGCCGACGGTCAGGCTGCTTTTGATGGCAGCGTGAGGGTTGAGCAAGTAACGGGCAATGAAGCCCCCGGCAGGGCCGGTGTCCTTAAAGAGACGGCTATAGTTGGCGTCGCCCATGTAGAAGCTGCCACCTGCGGCAGCTCCCATCTCCCACGTGTATTCTTCCTGTGCGCTGAGTTGGCACAACGGAAGCAGCAGGAACAGGCAGCCAATGTAGCTTGCACAACGCATTTCTTGTGTTTCTTACGTATTATTGCTTGTCGAAGCCCAGTTTGTTGAGGCGGCCGCGCCATACTTCGTTGTTGCTGCCTTCGCCTCCCCATATCAGCCAGATGAAGTTGTTTTTGTCTATCACCATGGAGTAGGGTTGCTTGTCTTTGAACGAGGCCGGGTAGAGGAATTTCTCTTCGGTCTTGTACCAGGCTATTCCGGTTATAGAGTAATATATGTCGCTGAAATCGCCTCCAAGCATGTAGTAAAGGTCGCCATAGTAAATGATGGCAGGATTGGTCATGCCCGGGCAGTAAGCGTCTGAAGTAGTTCCCAAGTCGGCCCATTCCACTCCGTCGAAGGTGAACCAGGGTACCGTGTGCTCGGTAGGTGTGTCGGGTGTGCCACTGATGACCAGCCGGTAGAGGTCATTGGCTGTAGGCTGCATGGTAGCGTGTATGTTCTGTACAGGGAAGTCGGCAGGAACTTCTGTACCCAACTCCCAGCCCAGGCCATCAAATGTGCGGCAGAAGTAGCGCGACATGACACCCTCGTCGTTTGCCTTCTCCATGATGGCACACAGGAAAGAGGGGCTTTGCTGTATATCATTTGCGGGCAGGCTGGCTATTAATGTCAGGATGCTGCTGCCGTCGGTTTGTTTGCTCAGACCTTCGCTTTTCTGCCAGGTGGTTCCGTTTTGTGAAGAGTAAACGTCACCGTCGGTGGTTGGCACGTAGAGTGTATTATCCCAGTTGACGATGGAGGACAACAAGGCGTTTGCCGGCAGACCGCAAGCCTGTTCGCTCCATGAGCTGGCCAGTGGCAGTTGGGCGCGGAACAGCTGCGTGGCAGTGTAAACCAGCAACTCGTTTCCCAGCGTGACTACTTGCTGCTTACCGCTGATGCGTGTTGTAGAGAAAGGAGTCATCTCGTTCCATACCAATGAGTCTGGGTCTTGCTTGTGTACCAATACGGTGACAGTATATTCACGCGAAGAGAGACCGTCGGGTGCATGTACCTTCAGCTTGATGGGATTGCGCAGGTCGACAGAGTCTGATGTGTTGAACAGTGTGTCGGGCGAGCCTGAAGTGACCCAACCTGCTACGGTAAGTGTGTCTATCAAGATGCGGTCTATAATGGTGTCGGCACCAACCGGCAATGAATCAGGGTTGTAGATTTGCCCTTGCAGGTTGTCAATGATGAAACGGTAGTGTTTACCGTGAATGGTGTCCAGACCAAATGCGTGTATCGTTGTGTCGGAGCTGTATTCTGTTACATTGTCAGAGTCCAAGCATGAACTTATGGCAATGAAAATAAAGACTAAGCTCACGATGAATGAAAAAAACTTTATTCTCATTTTTCGGCGATTGTATTTTTATTACAAGTTGCAAAAATAGGAACATTTTTCGCTATAAAGTGCTTTAAAGGGAAGATTTATATAAAATTATAGTTTTAAATGAATTAGATATAATTTGTTTTTTGCTTACGCGCGTACCTATTTTATATTAGAAATTTCGTGCTGTTTTTGGGCTACCTGTCGTTGGCTTTCGCAGGTGTTTACGCTTGCTTTTTGTGGTATATTCCTGTTCTGTTGAAACTCTTTTAGAAGTACCGGTGCCCGTCTGTGGTTGGTATAGAATTCTCGTTCGGACGTGGGCGTCTTTCTGACGATGCAGGTAATTCTTCGGGTAGTGCTTGACTTCCCTTGGGATAGCAATTAACTTCCCGTCTGCTAGCAGTTGATTCCCTTGAACTCGGTGGTTGACAACTTTTGTGATATCAACCACCGATGTGTGTTCTTAATTTAAGCAGTGAAGTATTATAATGTTAATATACATAGTCATTAGTGTCCCGTTAAAATCGGGACAAATTAATATTAATCAAACAATCCCGGA
>USEY01000029.1 GCA_900553815.1 uncultured Bacteroides sp. | reverse complement strand
CAAAATCAGCTAAAGCCTTTTTGATATAAAAGAATGGGGTAGATGGGATGGATACACTTAAATTATCAAAGGCTCGAACCATTATTCCCATCCCATTCAGAACAGGAATAACAGTTCGAGCCTTTTGCTGTATGCAGATTTTATTGTTTCAGCAACTCCATGTCGCGCAGTTTAGCCTTTTCAGTCCATGCTGCAGGAACGAATTTCCACAGGTTCAAGGGTTCTGGCGAAATGCTGTCAGCCTCTTCAATCGCCTTCATCAGGTAGTATCGCAAATCCTTGTCAGTACTCCATACAATGCGTTTATCCAAATCCTCAGCTTTAATGCCGGCACCTTTCGTCAGCAAGTTGCCACCGCCATTTCCGCGATACGAGTTAATGGCACAGCGATACGTCTTTTGCAAATCAAAAGGCGAGTCGTCAGCCATACTTTCGATGCAGATTTTTTCCCCTGTCGGTTTGCTCACATCCACCGTGTAGCGAATCCCCGCAGCCGAATCAAAGTTATAGCTTGGCGTAGCCATCCGCTGCCAGGGCTGTTTGATTTTGTCAGCATTGGGTTTAAATAGCAGTAAGTGGTCCGACTCATTTTTCATTTGGTTCGTCCAGCCCGCATACGAGTATTCTAGGTAATCCTTGATTTCCTGTCCGCTCAGTTCCATTACATATAGCATGTTTTCGTAGCGGTAAAGTTTAAACATATCGCGAACGCGAATCGGTCCTTGTTGAATGCACGCATCAAAAGCCAAAGGCGCAGTAAACGAAATGTCTGCTCCCGAGATGCGCAGTTGCATTTGATGAATAAAGTCGATAAAGGCCGACGGACCAAAGAAAGCCGGAAGCGTTTTCATTTCGTGAGCGCTATGTCCGATGGTACGGTTCGTAAAGCTTTTCACCACATCCGATGCCATTTTAAACTGCTTCATAAAAGCAGGATCAGGCTGCATTTTGCTCACGTCTATCAAGTCACCTTTCATCCACTTGATAGTAGGCTTGTTACCCTCCATGCTCAGTTTAATTTTAGCCTGAGCCACCGTCATGGCATCAGCCGCCGGGTTCAGAATCAGCACCGAATCGCCCGCAGCATTTAGGATGGTTCGGTTTGCCCGTCTATGATCGTGTCCGCAAAACACCACGTCAAAACCCGAAACCGATTTAGCCACATGTAAGGCTGCATTTTCAGCCAGTTGGTTCACCCCCTCTTCCTTGCCCACACCCGAGTGGAAAAGTCCCACAATCACATCAGCCTGCGCCTTCATTTCCGGCATATAGCGACGTGCAGTTTCCGCCATATCGGTAAATGTCAAGCCGCTCCACAAGTTTTGCGGAAGCCACATCGGAATGCCCGGCGTAACCATGCCCATTACTGCAATTTTAATCCCCTTTCGTTCAATAATTGTATAAGGTTTCCAGTAAGGTTTTCCCGTAGCCGTTTCCACCGCGTTGGCACCCAGCATTGGGAAATTGCATTGTTTCACCCAGCGGTCATACACAGCATGCCCCGTTTCGATGTCATGATTACCCACCGTTCCGGCATCATATTGCATATAGTTCAGGATGTCGGCACACAAGTGCGTTGACGTCGTGTCAATGAAATTGTAGTAATAAGCCGTAGGCTGACCTTGCAGGATATCGCCGTTTTCCAGCAGAATCACATGGTCGCGTCCGGTCTCCTTGCGCAATTTGTCTGTATAAGTCATAACCCGTGCCAAGCTCCCCGCACCGGCCTCACCATTGATGAAGTCGTAAGGCAGATAGTTTCCGTGAACATCCGAAGTTTCAAGCAGCGTCAGTTCCACCTCATTTTGTTGGGCTTGAGCCGAAAGTGCGAGCGAGGCCGCACCGATGATTGCCAGTAATTTATTCATGGTTTTGAGTTTGAAAAGTCGAGCAATAGAAGTCTCCAATTTTACAGCGCGACAGCCGGTCCACGCCTATTTTTTACGCTGATAGAAGGCAAAGGTGTAAGGCAGCGCATTCTTTTCGTCCGGTTCATGCGCTTCGCTTGCAGTCAGTTCCCATTCCGTTTCGTCGTAAGCCGGAAAGAACGTATCAGCCTCCTTCGGAGTAGCATGAACATGCGTCAGGCAGAGTTGGTCGGCCAAGGGTAGGGCAGCCGCGTAAATGCTTTCACCGCCGATGATGAACACCTCCTCGTCGTTTTGGCAGCTATTGAGAGCCTCGTCAAGTGCGTGAAACACTTCGATACCGGGGGCTGTAAAACCCGTTTGATGCGTCAGCACCACATTGCGTCTGTTAGGCAGTGCACCCTTAGGCAGCGAATCAAAGGTCTTACGTCCCATAATGATGGTGTGCCCTGTAGTCAGATTTTTGAAATGTTTGAGGTCGGCAGGTAAATAATATAAAAGTTGTCCTTTGTTGCCAATAGCGCGGTTTTCAGTAAGCGCGCAGATAATGCTAAGTTTCATAAAGGAAGAAAAATCGGAATAAAATAAAAAAAGCTGCATCGTAATGATACAGCTTTTGTGGTTAGTAGCGCCTACGGGAATCGAACCCGTATACCATGCGTGAGAGGCATGTATCCTAACCGTTAGATGAAAGCGCCAAGAGCGGAAGCTGGGGGATTCGAACCCCCGGTACGGTAACCCGTACGTCAGTTTAGCAAACTGGTGGTTTCAGCCACTCACCCAAACTTCCTTAAACCCGCATTCGTTTCTCAAATGCGGTGCAAATGTATGGCAAACTTTTGGACTATGCAAATCTTTCTACTACATTTTTCTAAACTTTTTCAGCTTCTATTTCTTAACTTTCTAGCAATCAAACATTAAATAGAACAAAAAACAGAGAAGAAAAATTTCCGCCGCTACATTTCCTTGAGATTCATTATCCGGATATACCATATTATAGAACCGGGCACTAGCCAACTCGCCCACATACATGCTTTTTTCTGCCCTTTCATACAGACCTCCCTCCACCCTACCCCATACATTCCTCTCAATTTCCGTCACATCATATACTCTTTTTACCAGCAATCAAGTATCATATACGTTATCTAGAGAGCCAGATATCCGCTCCAAATTCCCAACACTCATTTTTCTTCAAAATACAGGTTTCATACGTCTTTTCAGACCCACCTGCTCCGTATTTGCTCCGTATCTCCTTCGTTCCTTCTTCGCTTTTGGGTACCTTTATTCGAAGAAGATACGGAGCAAATACGTCTGAGAAGCGATTGAGGTAGGTAGAAAAAGGGAAACAGCTCCCTAACGAAGATTTTTAAAATCAAGACAAACAAACTGACCCGGTTTAAAATACTACATGCTTTTTCGTGTAAAGAAATACCTCTTGTTGTACAACAATCTTAAAATTCCTTATAGGAATCAAGTAGACCTAACAGAAAGGGTGTTCTTCCCAGCCTAACACACCCAGTTTACCTATTTTAACACACTCAAATACTAAAGCAAGACATCATTGGCTAACTTTGCGTACATTTTAACTCATAATACCCTCTACACTGCATGAACAAAGCCGGAAATATCCTGATTGTGGACGACAACAAGGGAGTGCTTGAGGCACTGCAACTGCTTTTGAAGCCCTATTTTGAGGAGATACACACATTGACTTCACCTGCCACACTGACCAGTGTCTTGCGACAAGGAACGTGGCAGGTGGTGCTGCTCGATATGAATTTCAAGGCAGGCATTAACAGTGGCAATGAGGGACTCTACTGGCTACAGCAAATCAAGCGCAGCCATCCGGCACTGCCCGTTGTCTTGTTTACGGCCTATGCCGACATTGATCTGGCCGTGCGTGGCATCAAGGAAGGAGCGGCCGACTTCATCGTAAAACCATGGGACAACAACCGTCTGGTGGAAACCTTGCTACAAGCAGCCCAAACTGCACCATCCGCAGGAAGCAGCCCGGCTCCGACTACCAACGCGCACAACATGTTTTGGGGAAACAGCCCGGCCATGAAAGAATTGCACCAACTGGTAGAAAAGGTTGCTACCACAGATGCCAACATACTGATTACCGGCGAAAACGGCACCGGAAAAGAAATGCTGGCACGCGAGATACATGCCTTGTCAGGAAGACGACAAGGGCCTATGGTAAGTGTAGACATGGGGGCTATCAGTGAAACTTTATTCGAAAGCGAACTGTTTGGACACATGAAGGGCTCGTTTACCGATGCACATACCGACCGGGCCGGTAAATTTGAGGCAGCCGAAGGTGGGACGCTCTTTTTGGACGAAATAGGCAATCTGCCCTATCACCTGCAAGCCAAGTTGCTCACCGTTCTTCAGCGCCGCAGCGTTGTCAGGGTAGGAAGCAACCGCCCCATACCGGTCAATATACGCCTTATTTGTGCTACCAACCGCGACCTGCAAGCCTCCGTACAGCGAAGCGAATTCCGCGAAGACTTGCTCTACCGCATCAATACCATCCACATAGAAATCCCATCGCTGCGCCAGCGTGCCGAAGACATTGTTCCCCTGGCCCAGTTGTTCATCCACCGCTACTGCCTGCGCTATGGCAAGGAAGACATGCAGCTGACACAGGAAGCATGCGACAGGTTGACACAATATCCCTGGCCGGGCAACATACGCGAATTGGAGCATACCATAGAAAAGGCTGTCATCATCAGCGAGGAAGACATACTGCCGGCATCGCTGTTCAAGTTGTCGCAGCAAGCCAGCAAACCGGCTGACGCCCAAGTATCAACGCTGGAGGAAATGGAGAGACAAATGATTCAGAAAGCCATGCAGAACTGCAACGGCAATTTGTCGGCGGTAGCTGCCCAACTGGGCATTACGCGCCAAACGCTTTACAATAAAATGAAAAAATACGGACTATAACCTGCCTGTCACTTGCAAGGCTTATTCGCACAAAAAGTATGAAGATAGACTACGAACGACAACCTTTCTACCTGCAAGCCATAGCCTGCACGGCAAGCGCCATTGCTACCGGTTGCCTGTGGACACTGGTCTACGAAAACCGGGAATCCTTCCCCCTCCTTGTGGCAGCCGTGGCAACAACCGTTTTCTTAGGGTTCTGCCTGTATTGTCTCTCCCGACATTATCACCTGCATACACGCAATCTGCTTTTCCTACTCGATGCAATAGAAAATGACGATACTTCCATACACTTTAATGAGGCTGACAAAAATGCCGAGACACGACTGGTGAACAAGGCCCTGAACAAGGTGGCCTCCATACTCTACAACGTGAAAATAAATACGGCCCAACGGGAGAAATATTACGAGCTGATATTGAACTGTGTGGAGACTGGCATCGTGGTGCTGAACGACCATGGGGCAGTCTACCAGAAAAACGATGAAGCCCTGCGCCTGCTGGGACTGCAAGTGTTTACACACATCAGGCAACTGGAGTGCATAGACGAAAACCTCTACCGCCAGCTCTGTTCCTGCCGTTCGGGCGACAAACTGCGCACAGCCTACTACAACGAGCGTGGCACGGTAGACCTGGCCGTTAGGGTGAGCAGCATTAAGGTGCACGATGAGCACTTGCGCATACTGGCCTTGAGCGACATCAACAACGAACTGAACGAAAAGGAACTGGACTCCTGGATAAGGCTGATACGGGTGCTGACACACGAAATCATGAATGCCGTCACCCCCATTACCTCGTTGAGCGACACCTTGCTGCATTCGTGCGGCCAACCCACCCCCGAAGAGTTGCATCGCAGCCTGCAAACCATCAGCAACACCGGCAAAGGACTGTTGGCCTTCGTTGAGTCCTACCGCAAATTTACGCGTATCCCTACCCCTGAGCCCACCCTGTTTTACGTCAGCGAGTTTATTGAGCGAATGGTAGAGCTGGCACGCCACCAATACCATGACACGGATATCCGTTTCCAGGTTCACATCACCCCACCCGACCTCATTCTTCACGCCGATGAGAACCTGATTTCACAGGTTGTCACCAACTTGCTGAAGAATGCCGTGCAAGCCTTCCAGACTTTGGATAAATCTACTGAGAAAAGTAATGGCACAGTGACTCAGGCTATGACAGAAACCAAAGAAATCAGCATACATGCCTGGTGCGACGACACGGAAGCCATTTTTATCACGGTTGCCAACAATGGCCCCGTCATACCGGCCGACATTGCCGAGCACATCTTTGTCCCCTTCTTCACAACCAAAGAAGGCGGTAGCGGAATAGGGTTGAGCATTTCCCGACAAATCATGCGCCTCTCAGGGGGCAGCCTGACCCTGCGACGCATTCCACAAACCACTTTTATACTAAAGTTCAACTGACCTTTCCTGGTTTTCAGTTTGCAACAAGAACCGGTACAAATGGCTGTATTAATGTACCAAAATACATTTAGCTCCGACAAGATTTGCCCAACCTAAGATTATTTAATACTTTTGCAGATATTCCCTTATCTGTGTAGTTTAAAGCACGTCCAGGAATACAAAATTATTCATCTATCAATACAAATACGCACCATGATTACAGCTGGAAATATTTTACTTGTTGGTTCGGTTTTACTCTTTGTCAGCATCATTGCCGGCAAGACAGGCTACCGATTCGGAGTTCCCGTACTATTACTGTTCCTTGTCGTAGGTATGCTCTTTGGCAGCGACGGCCTGGGCATACAGTTTCACAATGCCGAAGAAGCACAGTTCATAGGCATGGTAGCGCTAAGCATCATCCTGTTTTCGGGCGGCATGGACACCAAATTCAGTGATATTAAGCCTGTGCTAGCACCGGGTATCATGCTGTCTACCGTAGGAGTGCTGCTGACCACCCTGTTTACAGGTCTTTTCATCTGGTTCCTCTCCGATGTCAGCTGGACCAATATCCACCTGCCACTTATCACTTCCCTTTTGCTGGCTGCCACCATGTCATCTACCGACTCGGCTTCGGTCTTTGCCATCCTGCGCTCGCAAAAGATGAACCTCAAGCACAATCTGCGCCCCATGCTCGAGCTGGAAAGCGGTAGTAACGACCCCATGGCTTATATGCTGACCATTGTACTCATCCAGTTTATCATGTCCTCGGGCATGGGAACGGGTAATCTGCTTATCTCATTCGCCGTACAATTCATCGTAGGTGGCACGGCTGGTTACCTGCTGGGTAAGCTGGCCATCCTGATGCTCAATAAACTGAATATTGACAATCAGTCACTCTATCCCATTCTGTTGCTGTCGTTTGCCTTCTTCACATTCTCCATTACCGACCTGCTGAAAGGCAACGGCTATCTGGCAGTCTATATTGCCGGCATGATGGTGGGCAACCACAAAATCATGTATCGGAAAGAAATATATACCTTCATGGATGGACTTTCGTGGCTCTTCCAGATTATCATGTTCCTCTGTCTTGGTCTGTTGGTTAATCCGCACGAGATGCTAATCTTTGCACCGGTAGCCCTGCTTATAGGTGCATTCATGATATTGGCAGGACGTCCTTTGAGCGTATTCATCTGCCTGCTGCCCTTCGGACGTAAAATCACCCTGAAATCACGCCTGTTCATCTCTTGGGTAGGGCTGCGCGGTGCCGTGCCTATCATCTTTGCAACCTATCCGGTGGTAGAAGGTGTTCCTGGAGCATCTATTATCTTCAACATTGTATTCTTCATTACCATATTGTCACTCATCATACAAGGTACCACCATTTCGCGGGCTGCACGTGTACTCGGTTTGTCGCTGCCTATGGAAAAAACAGGCAATGACTTCGGTGTAGAACTACCCGATGAAATAGACTCCAACCTGCGCGACATGACCGTAAGTGAAGCCACACTGCAAAATGGCAATACACTGAAAGACATGAATCTGCCACAAGGTACATTGGTCATGATAGTGAAACGGGGCGACGAATACCTTATACCCAACGGTAGCCTGCAACTACACATTGGCGACAAACTGCTGCTTATCTCGGAGAACGGGAAAAGCAAAAGCAGGCAGGATAAAAACAAGCAAGCACTTGCATAACATGAACAGATAATCTATCTTTGCACGGTTTTAAACATTTTGTGCACAAATCAAGGCATGGAAAAGGAATTCTTCATTGACTATATTGAACAAAGCATCATCAACAACTGGGACCGCGACGCCCTGACAGACTACAAAGGCATTACACTGCAATACAAAGACGTGGCCCGGAAGATTGCCAAATTCCACATCGTACTGGAAAGTGCCGGCATACAGCCCGGTGACAAAATAGCCGTCTGCGGACGTAACAGCGCACATTGGGCCGTGACTTTTATTGCCACCATCACATACGGCGCCGTCATCGTACCCATCCTGCACGAGTTTAAAGCCGACAACGTGCACAACATCGTGAACCACTCTGAGGCCAAGCTCCTGTTCGTGGGCGACCAGGTATGGGAGAACCTCAACGAAGAGGCGATGCCCGGCCTGAAGGCCATCATTCTGCTGACTGACTTCTCACTGGCCGTCTGCCGTGATGAGCAGCTACGCGAGGCTCATGAGCACCGCAACGCCATCTACGGGCAACGCTACCCCAAGAATTTCCGCCCCGAACACATCTGCTACCGCAAGGAGGCCTCACCCGAGGAACTGGCCGTCATCAACTACACATCGGGCACTACCGGCTATTCCAAAGGAGTCATGCTGCCCTACCGCAGTCTGTGGTCCAACATTGCCTATTGCCACGAGATGCTGCCCGTCCGTCCGGGCGACCACATAGTCTCCATGCTCCCACTGGGACATGTGTTCGGCATGGTCTACGACTTCCTTTACGGATTCTCGGCAGGTGCACATCTCTACTTCCTTACACGTATGCCCTCGCCCAAAATCATAGCACAGTCTTTCTCTGAAATTAAGCCGAGGGTCATTTCGTGCGTGCCTCTCATTGTAGAAAAAATCATCAAGAAGGACATACTGCCACGCGTAGACAACCGCATAGGCAAGCTGTTACTGCGTGTACCCATCATCAACGACAAGATAAGGGCTGCCGCCCGCAAGGAGGCCATGGCCATCTTCGGGGGTAACTTCGACGAGATAATCATAGGCGGTGCACCCTTTAATGCCGACGTGGAGCGCTTCCTCAAGCAGATAGGATTCCCCTACACCATTGCCTACGGCATGACGGAATGCGGCCCCATCATCTGCTCCAGCCGCTGGGAGAATCTCAAGCTGGCCTCCTGTGGAAAAGCCACCACACGCATGGAAGTGAAGATTGACTCACCCGACCCCGAACATACAGCCGGTGAAATCATCTGCCGGGGTACCAACCTCATGCTGGGCTACTATAAGAACCCGGAGGCTACGGCACAAATCATCGACGCCAACGGCTGGCTGCACACCGGCGACTTGGGAACCATGGACGCTGACGGATACGTCACCATGCGCGGACGCAACAAGAACATGCTGCTCACCGCCAGCGGACAGAACATTTACCCCGAAGAGATAGAAAGCAAGCTGAACAACATGCCATACGTGGCCGAGTCGCTCATCGTATTGCAGAAGGAGAAGCTGGTGGCTTTGATATACCCAGACTTTGATGAAGCCTTTGCACACGGAATGCAGCAGGCCGACGTAGAGAAGGCCATGGAAAACAACCGCGTAGAGTTGAACCAGCAATTGCCTGCCTACTGTCAGATATCCAAGGTGAAGATACACTTCGAGGAATTTGAGAAGACTGCCAAAAAGAGCATCAAACGCTTCCTCTACCAGGAAGCCAAAGGCTGAAAAACTTATAAATCTGTAAGCTTATGAGTACAGCACATTACCCCCTCTGCACATTACCTGATTGACGCATTAGCACATTAACACATTACCCCATGAAACTGAAGAAAACGTTTATCGCCATTGCCCTGTTGCTGGCCAACATGACTGCCATGCAGGCACAACAAACACAAGTCATTGCCCACCGTGGTTTCTGGAAGACCGAAGGTTCGGCACAAAACTCTATTGCAGCACTGGTTAAAGCCGACTCCATTGCCTGCTACGGCTCAGAGTTCGATGTATGGCTTACGGCCGATAACCAACTGGTAGTAAACCACGACCCCACCTTCAAAGGCGTAACCATGCAGCAGGCCACCTGCCAGGTATGTACCGCTGTAAAGCTGGACAACGGCGAACAATTGCCTACCTTGGAGCAGTACCTGCAAAAGGCACGCACGCTGAAGACACGCCTCATCCTGGAGCTGAAAGGGCATAAGACCCCAGAGCAGGAGACACGGGCCGTGGAGGGCATCGTACGCATGATAGCAGACATGGGCCTGAACGACCGCACAGAGTATATCACCTTCTCCCTGCACGCCACCAAGGAATTCATACGGCTTGCACCGAAAGGTACACCCGTCTACTACCTCAACGGCGAACTGACGCCTCAAGAGCTGAAAGATATGGGATGTGCCGGCCCCGACTATCACTACAGTGTGTTCGAAAAGCATCCCGAATGGATTGACGAATGTCACCGCTTGGGCATGAAAGTAAACGCATGGACAGTAAACAAGGAGGAAGATATGCGCCGCCTTATCGGCCAAGGAGTAGACTTCATCACTACCAACGAACCGCTGCTGCTGCAAAGCATCTTACAGGAGAAATAACCCGTCAGAAGATTCATACCTCTGAAGCCTACTGCATTCATACCCCTGAAGCCCATCGCATTCATACCCCTGAAGCTTACCGCATTCATACCCCTGAAGCTTACCGCATTCATACCCCTGAAGCTTACCGCTAACCACTATACAAAAGAGGTGCATCACCGCCGGCAGCAAGCTGCCATTTTATACGGGATGCACCTCTTTGTTTTATACGCCACAAGGCATCAATCACCAGAAGCGGTTGCGTTCGGGGCTATACTCAAACCCAACACTCTTCAGGGTACTGACGATGGTTTCCTTGTTCACGTTCATATCCTCGCAAAGAGCATCAAGCGAAGGATACTGGTCACGCAGTTTCGTGTTGATGAAGCTGTAAAGCATCATCGGTTCTTCGGGTAATTTCATTTGCTTACAATCTTTTAGTTAACTAATACCGGGCGCAAAGGTAGAGGTTTCCATCATACATCCACTTGACATATATCAATTTTTATACCACTGACAGGCGCAACCGTTTGCGCGGCAATTATTGCATCTGCTGACCTTTGCGCTGACGGACAATGACATAGATAATGACTGGCGCGCCCACTATGGGGGTAACGGCATTGAGCGGTATGATGCCCCACTCGCCCGGCAAGACGCAAAGCAGATTGCACAGCAGAGCCACTACCCCACCACACAGGATAGTGAGCGGCAGCAGCGAACGATGATTGGCCGTGCCCAGCACCATGCGTGCCACATGGGGAACTGCCAGACCGATGAACGCCACCGGTCCGCAGAAGGCGGTGGTGATGGCCGACAACAGTCCGGTGACCAGCAACAGCCAGTTGCGTACTCGCCTGATGTTCACACCCAGGTTCTCGGCATAGCGTTCGCCCAGCAGCAAGGCATTGAGCGGTTTGATGAGCAACAGCGCACCTGCCAACCCCAGCAACACCACAGCTGCGAAACCGGGCATCTGTTGCATGGACACGCCGCCAAAGTTGCCCATCCCCCACACCAGGTAGGACTGCACGCCCTCGGCCGTAGCAAAGAAGTTGAGCAACGAGATGGCCGATGAGGCCATGTAGCCTATCATGATACCCGTGATGAGCAACATGACACTGCTCTTGATAATAGTGGAAAAGAACAACACCAGTGCCATGACAGCCATGGCCCCCACAAACGCACCTGCCAGCACCGACAGGAAGCCCGACAGGCTGAAGGCACCCGCTGACACATTGCCTCCCAGCAACAGCATAACCAAGGCCACGCCCAGGCTGGCGCCAGAATTGATACCCAGAATATCAGGGCCTGCCAAGGGATTCTTGAAAGCAGTCTGAAGCAGCAGACCGCACACGGCCAGCCCACCTCCGCAGAGCAAGGCCGTCAGTGCCTGGGGCAGGCGCGACTCCCACAGGATGAAGTGCCAGCTCTCCCTGACTGCCTCACCGCCCGCCAGCATGTGCAATACCTCGGCAGGGGGAATCCTGACTGAACCCACCAACAGGTTGGCCAGCAACAGCAAGACTGCCAGCCCGACCAGCGCAACGCCATATTTCCATCCTTTCCCGGCCATGACTATTCCTTCAGTTTCTGATAGTAACGCAGGTGGCCGGACAGGAGACCGGGGTGCAAGATGCGTATCAGGTCGGCCAGCAGCAGGTCGGGATGGAAGGGAGTTTCTTCGTAGAAGGGAGCATTACCCGTATTGCAGGCATAGATGTTGCGCTGCTTGTAGGCATTGAAGGCCGTATAGCCCACATAGTCGGCACACAGGTCGCCGTATGTCATATCATGAGCACGGTTGTACTTGAACAGCCACACGTCAGCCTCGCCCGCCCGGTCATACACAGTCTCGAAGGCCAAAGGTACCGAACCGCTATGGGCATCATCGGCAAAGGCATAGCGAGCCCCAGCATCGGCCAGTATACGTCCCGTAGTACTGCGTCCGCCGGGCACATACCAAGCCGAGCCGCTCTTCAGCTCACATACTACGGTGGGACGTTCGGCGACCTGCCGTGCCTGTTCTTTCAGGTGCAGGTAGTCCGCCTCCACTTGAGCAAAAAGGCTGTCGGCCTGCTGCTCTACCCCGAACAATAGGCCGTAAAAACGCATCCACTCGGCACGTCCCAGGGCAGAGGTCTCCATATAGTCGGCGCACTCCACCACGGGTACACCCAGCTTGCCTACCCTGCCGTAGCCGCCACTGTTCTCGAAGGGTGACAGCAGGATGGCGTCAGGATGCAGGTCAATGATACGCTCCATGTCAGGGTTCATGCCATTGCCACAATCCACCACCTTTCCCTCGTCCACGGCACGGTGTATAGCTGGCAGCTTGATGTAGCGCAAGTCACACACGCCCCCGATGGCACTGCCTGCACCCAACTCGTGCAGCAATCCGCAGTGTACCGACGAGTAGACGACTGCCCGTTGCAAAGGTGTACGTACTACTGTGGCTCCGGCTGGCAACCCAGCAGGCACGGACTCCTCACGGGGCACCAACACGTAGGTGTGCAGCGTGCGCAGCGTGTCCCAGGGGTCGCGCAGCGTGGCTACGGTATAGCCATCGCGAGCCACCAAAGTCAGGTTGTCGGCATAGCGCAGTGCTAGTGTGTCGCCTTGCTCCACAGCCTGCGAGGCCCTGCCTCCGCCACAGGCTGACAGAAGCAAGGCACAGGCTGACACTATATACAAAGCAAAGGGTTTCATGTACATATACTGGCGAGGTTAGTTGAAGAATACTGCACAGCGGGGGTTCTGACCACCACAGTCGAACGATTCTACGAAGCTGCCATCCTTCCTGAAACGGTAAATCTCGCCGTTGACATTACTGTGTCCCGTGGTACCGATGTAGATATCGCCGTTCTCATCGTTCACCTCTATCATATAGATGACCTCGTTCTTCAGCTTGGCAGGCATATCCTTCAGGAAAGAAGTCTGGTTCATGTTCCCTGTCTTTATATTGTAGGTATAGAAGCTGTTGTCGGCCGAGGTCTCGGGCCAGTTAGCATAGTTCACACGTGAGTCTATCACATAGAATGTGCCATCCTTCATGGCCACATGGGTAGCATACCCCAGGCGTGTCACACGGTTACCAGCATTTGGCTCAATGAGTTGCAGCACATAGCTCTCTGCCGAAAAGTCCCACGAAATAAGGCATATATAATCATCATCCTCAACCATCATGTTGGGATTCTGAGTCACAGTCAAGGTTTCCTTCAAGGTAAAAGTCTTCAGGTCGATGACGGGCACTTCAGTGTGATAAATATACTGACTGCCGTTGTACGTATAAGAATTGGCTACATAAAGCATATCATTGCTGATGGCCACTGCCTCCAGATTGCCCCCTAGCCCTTTGAGCTTCTGCTCTACCTGCAGGGTGTTAGCATTAATCTTGGCCACAACACCTCCGTAGAACGAAGCGTAGATATATCCGTCTTCGGCAGCCAGAGAGCGTATGCCCGCCGAAAGGTCGGCATCGCCTACAAACGATGTACGGGCTAATTCAACCCCGGCAGCATTCAGTTTGGCCAAGTAATTGGAAGCATAGACTGACACATAGATACAATCATCATATTCTATCATGTCCTGGCCTGTATCGCCCAGTCCCTGACCATTCTGCACCTTGAAAATATCGCCTATAAAGTCAGCATCGCCATTGGGAGCATAGAAGGCAATGGTAGAGTTGTTATAGCCCTTTGTGCCCTCATTCAGAAAATAGGCGCGTACTTTGGGCAAGGTCACCGTAGAACCCGCGTCGTTATGGGGATCATCATCGTTATCATCGCTGCACGATGCCATCGAGGCTCCCAGAGCCAGCATGCAAAGCATGCCATAGAAAAAACTTCTTACTTTCATACTATATTTATTTAGTTGATTAATAATGTTTCATTTTACCCACACCTACTCACACCGCTCGGTGTAGGGGTAGCCGTCCTGTCGGAAATTTCAGAAGCTGACACTTCCCGTCAACCTCCACGAGCGTCCCGGCATGGGATAGTACTTTATCACGTCGTACTGTTCATCGGTGAAGTTCACCAGTTCGGCCTTCAGCGCAAGGCTGCAACGTCTGAGGTTAAAACTGCGCGACAGGGTGGCTGTATGCTCCATGTAGCCGGCTATCTCATTCTCGGGTATGTTCTGCGACAGGCAGTAACGCTTACTGACACCTACCAGCGTATAGCCCAGAGTCAGCCAAGGGGTCTCGAGAATGGCCGATGCGTTGCCGCCATGACGGGGTGTATAGGGAAGCTGGTCGCGGTAGTTCTTGGCCTCGGGGTCACTCAAATCAATGGCTCGCTGCCAAGTATATCCACCCGTCAGGACAAGGCTCATGTTATGGGGCAGGACAACGGCAGTACCCAGCGTGGCATCGATACCGGTAGCATGAACGGTACCGAAATTGGCCATACGCCAAGCGTACGTGGTAGGAAAGGCCACTATCTTGTCGGTCACATCATTGAAGTAAGCATCGAGAGTCAGCGACAGGTAATCGAGACAGGCAAGCATCTGACGGTTCCATGTGATGCCCAGGTTGTACTCGTTGGCTTTCTCGGGTCGCAGATGCCGGTTGCCCAGCTGATAATAATAGAGGTCGTTGAAGGTAGGCATGCGGAAAGTACTTTTATAGAGCAGACGTACATAGAACTGCTCATGCTCCCAAGGCTGAAGGCTGAAGGAAACCGAGGGGGCAAAACGCTGAAAATCATCGGGAGCTTGCCCTGCCTGTACATGCTCGGTCACGTAGGTATAGAGCAGCATGGCCGATGCCGTCAAACGTCTCCACCGATAGCGGGCGTTCAAGGCCGTAAGTGAAGTGTAGCGCGTGGGGAAAGGGCAACCGGCCAAGTTGCTACGCAACTTATTGATAGCACCGTCTTGTGCCAATGACAGCGACAAGGCCGTGGTAGGACGATAGAGAGTGGTAGCCGAAAGATAGTACTCATCTTGACGATGCACGGTGCGAGCAACGCCGTTCTCGTATTCATTGCCACGATCTTCAAGGCGGTTCCAGCCATGATTGTACTTACCTTGCACTTGCAAGGTCCAACAGGGATAAAACTCTTTTCTATAACGGGCCTGCACAAAGGTATTTTCGTCCCACAGACGTTCGTCAGACAAAGGATTATAGAGAGTGACGGCACCGGGCAGTCCACGTTCCGAACGATAATAGTAGGCCTTCATGCTGAAATCACTGCTATCTCTGAAGGTGTGGTAGAGGTTGGCCTCGCCCTGCCAAGACAGGATATCGGAGTTGTTGCGGCGCTCACGAGTGGTGTACTTTCCATTCTGCAAGGTGTAAAGATAGTTGCCGTCGGCGCGCATCAGATTGGCGTCCAAGGCCAGGCGGGTACGGCCACCCAGCTGTTGCCACCAGCGTATGGAAGGGGTAACATAGCCAAAGGAACCGCCACTGAGGCGGGCACGCAAGGCGTAGCGGCGACCATCTTCGAAATGAGGCTTCTCGGTCTCGATGCTAAGCACGCCGGCCGCAGCATAGTGACGGGCCGACTGCAGGAGGTCGTCAGTCTGCCCCACAGCCAGCGACACCATCGACACATTGTCCAGCGAAAAACGACCAATATCTATCTGTCCGGCCTGACAATTGCTCACAGCCACACCGTCGTAGCTCACGGCCGTATGGGCGGCTCCCATATTGCGTATCGACACGGTTTTCAGACCACCTATACCTCCATAGTCGCGCACCTGTGCACCGGCAAAACGACGAACAGCGTCGGCCATGTCCTGTATGCCCAAGCGGTCAATGTCTTGTCCCGACAGAATCTGTACGGGAGCGGTGGAGGTAATTCTGGCAGGCAGACGACGGGCAGTCACGGTAACATGCTCAATCTGATGCACTTTGCCAGCAATCGTGTCAGCAGGTTGTTGCGCATACATTTGCCAAGGTAGCATAAGCCCCGCCATCCAACAGCCCCACCCCCAACGATAGAGACGTGAATGTTTCATTGTCAGTCTATACTAAGTAATTCATAATTGCTCCTTCGCGCTCATCCTCGCAAGCACGAAGCCTGATGTCGGGTCTTGCAGGTCTTCTGACTCGTTTCGCAGCACGTCGCCTTCCCGTCCATAGATTCTGACAGTGGCATGAGGTGGTGTATTGGCGTGCCCGGTATTGAAACTCACAGCAGCGGGACTGTCCGGGATTTGCACCCGATTCCCTTTTCATCCTTCTCCCCGCACAGGGATTAGGAACAAAACCGATGGCAAAGATACGAATAATTAAATACGACGCCATAAAGCGAAGTAAAAATGTACCATAACAACAAAATATATACTACCTTAGCCCCCAATACAAACATAGACTCTCGTCCATAATAGAAACATATATGACCCAACAAATCCCTACAGAACTGACCACCTACTTAGAGAGACATATCATCGT
Organism: uncultured Bacteroides sp.; assembly: GCA_900553815.1. Classification (GTDB taxonomy): domain Bacteria; phylum Bacteroidota; class Bacteroidia; order Bacteroidales; family Bacteroidaceae; genus Bacteroides. The sequence continues at coordinate 22,426 of USEY01000029.1, read as the reverse complement.
GTGTTACAATGGCTTTGACCGTGCACACGATATCAGCCACGTACGCCAGGTAATAGAAGAGAGCCTCAGGCTGGCACACCATTATGACGTCAATCCAGCCATGGTGCTGACCATAGCTGCCTATCACGACACGGGACTGTGCCGGGGACGCGAGGTGCACCACTTGGCATCGGGCGAGATATTGCAGACCGACACAACACTGCGGCAATGGTTCACGGAAGAACAAATAAAAGTGATGAAAGAGGCGGTAGAGGATCACCGAGCCTCGTGCGGTCATGCCCCACGCAATATCTACGGACTGATAGTGGCAGAGGCCGACCGATGCATTGAGCCAGAATACACACTGCGACGCGCTGTGCAGTATGGACTGGATCACTATCCTGCATTAGGCATACAAGAGCAATACCAACGGTTCAGAGAGCATGTGCGCAGCAAATACGGAGAGAGTGGCTACCTGAAACTGTGGATACCACAGTCGAACAATGCAAAACAGCTCGCAAAACTACGCCGCATCATATCCGATGAAGAAAAATTGTACACCCTATTTGATAGGCTATATACCGAATCGACTGCTTCATACCCAGATATACCATGACAGACCTACACAGTTATAACTGATTATTCAAATAGTCAACCAAACTATCTTCACGCTCCAGCCCGAACTTCTTGCGCAACCGATAGCGAATTGTCTCCACTCCGCGTACAGAAATATTGAGCAAAGGAGCAATCTCCTTGGTTGAAAGATTCATTTTCAAATAAGCGCACATCATACGCTCATTGTTGGACAAGGTAGGATGCTTGGCATGCAGACGCTTCATGAAATTATTGTGTATAAGATCAAACTGTTCTTCTATACGCTTCAGTACCTCATCACTCTGTATGTTAGCATCTATCTTACTACTAATCAACAGCAACTGTTTTTTACCTTCCCGGGCACTCTCCCCTTTCAGAGAAGCTATTACTTTGGCAATCTCAGCTTTAATGTCATTCAGCATCTCATTCTTACGCACAAAGTTAATCATCAGATTAGCCATTTCCTGACTTTTGTGTTGCAAGTCATGTTCCAAAGTTTCTTTCTCCAACAACATGATTTGCTTTTCTTGTCGCGCCCTCTCTTCTTCATATTCCCTTGCCATTTCCTTCATCTTTTTATCCTTCTCTACCACAGCCTGTTGCTTCTCTCTAAGCATGCGCAACTCTTCCCAACGATATATCAAATAAAGGAATAAACATATCAACAATAAATAGCAGCTATAGGCCCATACACTACGATACCAAGGAGCACGAATGACAAAATCAATGGTATCGGTCATCGCACTACCATCTGAGAATACGGCTTTCACTTCAAACGTATATTCCCCTTCGGACAAATTACTATACTCCTTTGTACACATAGTAGTATAATTTGACCATTCACCTTGATTCAACCGATATTGAAAACGAACATCATCGGCCCATAGGAAATTGGAAGTACTGTAATCTATACGCACTGAATTATAAGAATAATCAATCACTGGCTTTATTTTCTTATTTTGAAAATTAGCCGTATAGACTAAAGAATCTTTAGGATAAGACAAATACATATTTCTGATGAAAACAGAACGTGGTGCAGTACCCTTTGTATTTTGGTTTGGTATCTGCAACAATGCAAAGCCTTCCTCACTGGGGATTATCATTAAAGAATCTGACAAGGGATATACATTTCCAAAATCAGGAATTAAACCAACTAAAGACTGATGTATAGGTATAATCCTAGTATTAGCCGCCCGCTTATATGTATAAAGATTAGCCAAACATATCCCATGTTCATTCAAACTGATAAGATGATTATTATACTCACGCAAACACAAATAGGGAGAAGGTCCATTAAGCAAGCTATTAATATCTGAACTAGGTACCATTCTGTCTGTTTGTGGGTCATAATGATATACCCCATGCTGAGTAGTGAAAAATATTTTGTTTTGTACCTTGGTCACATAATTGTTAGAACCAGCAGGAAATCCGTCTTCTGCTCCATAAGCCTTACGATTTATTACATGCAATAAATCATCGCCTAACTCAAATCTGAATACAGTTTTGTTATTAAATACCCAAATTATCTTTTCAGACTCCTGCTCAAAGACTCTACATGATTCGTCAAGGCCTATAATTTTCCCCTTAAGCTTCCAATCATTACCTACTTTCTCGGCTACATAAATACCGTTGTATACTCCTATATATATCAAATTATCATGATTCATCACAGGCTGACAAGTCCAAGCTCCATCAATTTCCAAGATACGTTTTACATTTGCTCCCTGCACTACAAACACTCCCCTATCATGCAAACACAACAGTTCATCTTTAATTCGACAAAGACTCCACACCTGTCCACTAGAATTGGGTATAGGAAAAATATCCAACCGTTCGCCATCCATACGAACCGGATAACTGGTATAATATAGGCCTCGATTAGTACCCAAATAAAGATTATCGTTTTCCACAGCTACCGTATAACCTGCTCCATAAGAATAAGGATATGAGTAAAGATTTGTAAAAGGCAGATTCAAACAAATATAATCAATACTACCTTCCAACCCTGCCCACAGATTACCTGTTGCATCGAAAGCTAATGAAAGAACTGTATTATTACTCAGCTTATTATATTCATTATAGTATTGAACAGCCATGGTTTCTGTATCCAAGACCAATAGCCCCTGATGGATTGTACCCAAAGCAATCCGGTCACCTTGCTTCGCCATACAAAATATCTCATTCTCACGCATATAATCCTCAATCCCTGTCTCAAAACGACTCATACCATGTCCATCACAATAAAACAAACCATCGTAAGCCGTAGCAACTAAGATTCCATCTTTGTATGACTCTATTCCCCTAATGCGGTTTCGCATTAATCCATCAGCTCCTTGCAATGGGAAAAATTTATTACCTACCAGAACATTAACACCATTTTCTGTTCCAACATACAAGGTTCCATTAACTACATTAGAACAATCAATCTTAGTACCAACTTCTATAATAGAAAATTGCCCATTCCAATATTTAATAACCCTCCTATCACCACAAAAATATATTATATTATCAGATTCATGAATTCTCCATATATTACCCACAGAACGATAGTCACTTTCTAAAGTATCTGACAAACAATTATATATCAAATTGCCATCATCACCCGGCTCAAAATAACCATATTCATTTATCCCTCCAACATAAATCCGCTGCATATTTGATGATGGCAACACTGCACGAAGAGGAGACTGATTACGCAAAGGATATAAAGACCAGACATTACCATCAAACTGTAACAAACCATTATCATTGGCAAAATAAGTCCAACGCTCATCATAAGCGGCTATTTGCCATATTTTCCTTCCATTTCCATAAAGATTCTTATTAAAAGTTACGACAAAGCTATTCCATCCTGTGAATGAAGACCATAAAGAAAGGGGAAATATTACTATGAGTAAGAAAGCTAACAAAGTTTTATGTTGTGTCTTCATCATATCGACTGTAATCTTGGTTTTAAGACATTACAAATGTAAATCTTTCATTTTAATAAACCTACATCCGGTTAACAAAAAAAGGAATATGCTGCGGTAGCATATTCCTTCTCAATAGTTTTTGAGCCTCTTGTCGGATTCGAACCAACGACCCCGAGATTACAAATCACGTGCTCTGGCCAACTGAGCTAAAGAGGCGGGTGGGTAAGCTTACTATATCGCGCCGCTACAACCAACTACCTTTGCTGCGATCAAGCCCTGGAGGATTCGAAGGGAGCTGGCCGTATAGGACTTACCCGTGTTTGCGGCTGCAAAGGTAGATAAAGTTTTTGAATCTGCAATACTTTCCACCTACTTTTTTCAACTTTAACAGTAATACAGGCTCTTACAAGCAATATTATTTATACCTTTGCACCACTATTTCTTGAACAAACCGAAACATTTAGTAATGGCAAGCAATACTTCTACAAGAAACATACGCCAATATGCAATGATAATGGGTACCTACATGGGAGGCTTCTGGATTCTGAAGTTCATCTTCTTCCCCTTAGGCTTGACAAACCCCTTCTTGCTTTTCCTCTTTTTAGGTCTTACCATCTGCGTGCCCTTCATGGCCTATTATTATACGAAGATGTACCGCAACCGGGTATGTGGTGGTGCCATCACTTTCTCCCACGCCTGGTCATTTACCACACTTATCTACTTCTTTGCCGCACTACTCACCTTTGTGGCACATTATGTTTACTTCCGATTTATCGACCATGGCTATATATTAAACACCTATGAGAGCATGATAAATGAAGTGTTCGCACAAGCATCCATGCCAGGGTTAGAGGGATATGAGACACAGTTCCGTGATGCCATTGCACAGATGCAATCCCTCAGTGCATTCGAGATTGCCATTGAATTGTTCCTCAATAATATCTTCTACGGCACGCTGCTGGCCATCCCCACAGCCCTATTCGTCATGAGGCGTACGCCTGCTACCAATGGCCAACAACCTATCCAACCATAGAAAGACTTTTCCCCTGTGAGAAAAGAATAATTTGCCAACGAGAGATAAATAATACACCCATAATACACGAACCAACGATCATCTAAATTAATACCACTATATGGATATTTCAGTTGTCATCCCCTTATATAATGAGGACGAATCGCTACCCGAGCTGTTCAGCTGGATTGAACGAGTAATGCATGAGCACAAGTTCTCATACGAAATCATCTTCGTCAACGACGGCAGCACCGACCGTTCCTGGCAAGTCATCGAACAATTACAGGCACAGTCAGACTGCGTACACGGCATCAAGTTCCGCCGCAACTACGGCAAATCGGCCGCCCTGTACTGCGGATTCAAGCAGGCCCAGGGAGACGTGGTCATCACCATGGATGCCGACCTGCAGGACAGCCCCGACGAGATACCCGAACTCTACCGCATGATTACGGAAGACGGATACGACCTCGTATCAGGATGGAAACAGAAGCGTTACGACCCCCTGTCGAAGACCATCCCCACCAAGCTGTTCAACGCCACCGCCCGCAAGGTATCGGGTATCAAGAACCTGCACGACTTCAACTGCGGCCTCAAGGCCTACCGCAACGAGGTGGTAAAGAACATAGAAGTATACGGCGAGATGCACCGCTATATCCCCTACCTGGCGAAGAATGCCGGCTTCACCAAGATAGGTGAGAAGGTGGTACACCACCAGGCACGTAAGTATGGCAAGGGCAAGTTCTTTGGCATGAACCGCTTTGTCAACGGATACCTCGACCTCATTACCCTGTGGTTCCTCTCCACCTTTGGCATCAAGCCCATGCACTTCTTTGGCCTGCTGGGCTCGCTGATGTTTGTCATTGGCTTCCTGTCTGTCATTGTCGTAGGAGCCACGAAGTTATACAACATGCACAACGGCATGCCCTACCGACTGGTGACCGACTCACCCTACTTCTACCTGTCGCTGACAGCCATGATAATAGGCACCCAGCTGTTTGTAGCAGGGTTCCTGGGCGAGTTAATATCGCGCAATGCCGCCGAACGAAACAACTACCACATAGAGAAAACCATCTGACACCCCATCCATCATGAAGAAATCCATACGCATACTTCTGCTGGCCATCATAGCCGTGCCCCTCGCCGTTGCAGCCCTCTCATGCTCTGAAGAAGCCGACTGCTCGGCCAACGCCCGGCCCATGCTGCAATGCCACCTGTACACCATCAACCCCATAGACGACTCTGTGGAGGATGACACGCTCGAACTGTTGAGGGTAACCGCCTTCGGCACCGACTCCGTCATCATCAACAACCAGGAGGAGGTGACTGACATCTCCCTGCCCCTGCGCTATACCGCCGACTCTACCGTGCTGGTATTCCGCTACGACGAGCATACCACCGACACCCTTGTGTTGCGCCACACCAACACCCCCTACTTCCTGTCCATGGACTGTGGCTACCAGATGCAACAGAAGCTGAGTGCCGTCAGATATACCACCCACCGACTCGACTCCATCTATATCAACAACCCTGAAGCCAGTGCCTATGCTACGGAGAACCTTAAGTTATTCTATTAGCCTGCTACTGGCCCTGTTCGTGGTAAGCCTGCCTCTGCATGCACAGAGCAGCATCACGGCCCCTACCCAGGGGAACAGCAACCGCCCCCGCCAGGCAAAGAAGGAGGATAAGAAGAAGGAGCCAGAGATAGTCTACCCGTTCTACAACGGCCTGTTGCTGGGTGTCGACCTGTGGGGTCCCGGCGGGAAGCTGCTGGGCAGTGACTTCATGAGTGCCGAGGCCTCGGTCACCGCCGACCTCAAGCACCGCTACTTCCCCACCGTAGAGGTAGGCTACGGCAACACCGACAAGTGGAGCGACGACGGCATACACTACAAGAGCGGTGCCCCCTATTTCCGCATCGGTATGGACTACAACGCCCTGTACAACAAGAAGCACGGCCATGCCATCCTGGTAGGACTACGTTATGCCATGAGTAGCTTCAAGTATGACGTAGAGTCATCCTCCATCGACGACCCCATCTATGGCGGCAGCCTCGAGAACCCCAACCTGGGGGACGATATATGGGGTGGCAGCATCCCCTATAGCCACAAGGGCATGAAGGGCAACATGCACTGGCTGGAGGTATGCGTCGGCATCAGGGCACACGTATGGAAGAGCCTGTACATGGGCTGGAGCATACGTATGAAGTACAGGCTGTCCTCTTCGAGCGACACCTACGGTGACCCTTGGTATGTGCCCGGCTTCGGCGAGTACGGGTCCAAGACCGTAGGCGTGAACTATTCCATCATCTATAAACTGCCTTAACCCACACACTGTATGAACCTAATAGAGATAGTGCTACTGGCCTTCGGACTGGCCATGGACTGTTTTGCCGTATCCATAGCCAGTGGCATCATACTGAAGCGCACCCTCCTGCGCCCCATGCTGGTCATGGCTTTCTTCTTCGGACTCTTCCAGGCACTCATGCCCCTGATAGGGTGGATGGGTACCAGCGCGTTCAGCCACCTGATAGAGAGCGTGGACCACTGGATAGCCTTTGCCATACTGGCCTTCCTGGGTGGCCGCATGGTGGCAGAGTCGTTCAAGAAAGAAGATGAGAAGCATGAATACGACCCTACCCGGCTGAAGGTCATCCTCGTGCTGGCCGTAGCCACCAGCATCGATGCGCTGGCCGTAGGCGTGTCGTTTGCCTTCCTGGGTATACACACCTTTGCCGAGATACTGCCCACCGTAGGCATCATAGGCCTGGTATCCTTCCTGATGTCCATCATAGGACTGATGATAGGCATCAAGTGCGGATGCAGCATGGCACGCAAGCTGAAGGCGGAGCTGTGGGGAGGAGTGATACTGATAGCGATAGGGACTAAGATACTGATTGAACACTTATTTATAAGTGGTTAGTGACTTATATCAGCGGTTAGCGGTAAGTGATTAGTGGTAAGTAAAGGGTGTGAATATCCCCCCGTACTGCTAACCGCTAACCACTTACCACTTACCGCTGATAAACCCCTACTCCCGCTGCTTACCACTTACCGCTTACCGCTAACCACTGATATAATACCACTTACCACTAACCACTTATCACTACTGACATGAACAATAAGACCAACCTACGCAACGCCTGGTGGGTAGCCCTCCTGCTGCTCGCCACCATCTGGATACTTGCACGCCACAACCAGCCCGCCCCCTACCAGACGGACAAGGGCCTCGTATTCGGCACCATCTACCAGATAACCTACCAGTGCGACAGCAGCCTCAAGGCAGACATAGAGGCAGAGCTCGCACGCTTCGACGGGTCACTGTCGCCCTTCAACGACACCTCCACCATCTCCCGCATCAACCGGGGTGAGGACATCATACCGGACACCCTCTTCCTTAACGCCTTCCGCCGCAGCATGGAAGTATCGGTGCAGACCGACGGGGCCTTCGACATCACCGTAGCCCAGCTTGTCAACGCCTGGGGGTTCGGGTTCAAGCAAGGAGCCTTCCCCGACTCTGCCATGATAGACAGCCTGCTGCAGTTCACAGGCTACCGCAAGGTGTCTCTCTCGCCCCAGGGCAAGGTGATTAAGCAAGACCCGCGCACCATGTTTACCTGCAGCGCCATAGCCAAGGGCTACGCGGTGGACATCATAGCGCAGCTGTTGAGCAGCAAGGGGGTGAAGAACTACATGGTGGACATAGGCGGCGAGGTAGTGGTAAGGGGCCTGAACCCCAAGGAAACGCCCTGGCGCATCGGCATCAACAAGCCCGTGGACGATTCACTGGCCACCAACCAGGAGCTGCAGGAGATACTGCAAATCACCGACGCAGGCATCGCCACCTCGGGCAATTACCGCAACTTCTACTACAAGGGCGGTAAGAAGTACGCCCACACCGTCGACCCGCGCACGGGCTACCCCATACAGCACAGCATACTGTCGGCCACCGTCATTGCCCGCGACTGCATGAGCGCCGACGCCTACGCCACCGCCTTCATGGTCATGGGGCTGGACAAGGCCAAGGAGTTCACCGCCCGCCACCCCGAGCTGGACGTCTACCTCATCTACAGCGACGAACAGGGCAGATACCAGACCTACTCCACCCCCGGCATGCAGCAGTACATAGCCCAGCCATAACCCGGCCCAGCCCATGCAACCGACCCCGATACATACCGCCATGGAAGCCCCCCTGCAACCCCACACGCCTGCCCCGACCGGAAGGAAGGCCGCCCTCGTGCTCTCCACCGGAGGCGCACGCGGCATAGCCCACATAGGTGCCATCGAGGAAATACTGCGGCAGGGATTCCAGATAACATCCATAGCCGGCAGCTCGATGGGAGCACTGGTAGGTGCTGCCTACGCAACCGGGCGACTGGAGGCGTGCAAGGACTTCCTGTGCACCCTCAACCTGCGCCGCATACTGGGGCTGATGGACTTCACCCTGACCAGGCCCGGACTCATCAAGGGTGACCGCATCATGCGCAAGATGCTGGACATCATACCCGACGTCAACATAGAGGACCTGCCCCTGCCCTACACGGCCATCGCTACCAACCTCGACGGTGACCGCGAGTACCGCTTCACCCGGGGCAGCCTGCATCGGGCCATACGTGCCTCCATCGCCGTGCCCTTCATCTTCACCCCCGTCTACCACGAGGGCATCACGCTCATTGACGGCGGCATCAACAACCCCCTGCCGCTCTCGGCCGTGCAGCGTACGGAGGGCGACACCCTGATAGGCGTCATAGCCTGCTCTACCAAGACCGACAAGCCCGCAGGCACCCCCATCGTGCACCGCGGCAAGAAGGACATACTGGTAGAGGCCCTGACCAGCGTCATCCAGCGCCTCATCAGCCACTCCGCAGAGGCCTACCGCCCCGACCTGCTGATACACATACCCACCCGCAGCTATGGCTTCCTGCAATTCAACCGTGCCCGCGCCCTCATCGACGAGGGCACCCGCGCCGCAGCAGCCGCCTGCGAGGCCTACCATAACCCTGCGGGCCAACCTGCCCTCAACCCCGACACCGACTTATGAATACCCCCGACTCCATACTCCACCCCCTGCCCCCGGCAGCCCAAGGCCTGATGCCGCCCCCGCGCTTTACCTACCCCTTCTGCTACCAGCCACACCCCCTGTGCCGGCTGGCAGCCGACGAGGTGCAGCACTACCTGAGCAGCCGCACCGACTGGCAGGCAGAACTGGCCGGAGGCAAGATGTTCGGCGTGCTCATCGTGCGCCTGCCCGACGGGGAGCTGGCCTACCTGGCCGCCTTCTCGGGCCTGCTGGCAGGCAGCAACCGCCAGCCGTGGTTCGTGCCGCCCGTGTTCGACCTGCTCCGCCCGGGGGGCTTCTTCAAGGAAGGCGAAGAGCAGATAAAGGCCATCAACCGACGCATAGCCATGCTGGAGGCCGAACCGGAGTACAGGGAGCTGAAAGAACAACTGGCCCGCCGACAGCGGGAAGACGAAGATACACTGACCCGCCTGCGCCTGGAGCTGAAGGCTGCCCGCGAGCAGCGGCAGCAGCTGCGCGAAGCCGGCGGACTGACGCCCGACGAAGCACAGGCACTGGTGCGCCAAAGCCAGCACCAGAAGGCGGAGTACAAACGCACCGAACGTGCCCTGCGCGAAGCCACCGACACCCTGCGCCGCTCGCTGCAGCAGATGCAGGACGAGATAGACCGCCTGAAGGCAGAGCGGAAAAGCCGCTCGGCAGCCCTCCAGGCAGAGCTGTTCACCCGCTTCCGCCTGCTCAATGCACGGGGGGAAGATCGCGGACTGCTGGATATATTCCGGGAAGCCGGGCATACCCTGCCCCCCGCAGGTGCCGGCGAGTGTGCCGCCCCGAAGCTGCTGCAGCAGGCCTACCTGAACGGGTGGCAGCCGGTGTGCATGGCGGAGTTCTGGTGGGGAGCCTCGCCCCGCGCCGAGGTGCGCCAACACGGCCACTACTACCCCGCCTGCCAAGGCAAGTGCGGCCCCATCCTGGCACACATGCTGCAAGGGTTGCAGGTAGACCCCAACCCCATGGAGACCTTGGCACGCAGGCAGGAGGAGCAGGCGGTGCCCGTGGTCTACGAAGATGAATGGCTGCTGGCCGTGGACAAGCCGAGCGGCATGCTGACCGTGCCCGGCAAGGGCGGCGCACGAGCCTTGGCGCAACTGGTGGCCGAGGCACGCGGACGGCAGGAGGAACTGCTCGTGGTGCACCGGCTGGACATGGAGACATCGGGCCTCGTGCTGCTGGCCAAGTCGGCGGAGGTGCAACGGCTGTTGCAACGGCTCTTCGAGCAGCGCCGGGTTGAGAAGCAATACCTGGCCTGGCTGGACGGCACCGTGCAGGCAGCCGGCGGCACCATCAGCCTGCCCCTCTGCCCCGACCCGCTGGACCGCCCCCGGCAACGGGTGGACGAGGTGCACGGCAAGCCTGCCCTGACCCTCTACCGCGTGCTGGAGCGTCGCGACGGGCGCACCCTCGTGGCCTTCAGCCCCCACACCGGGCGCACCCACCAGCTGCGTGTACATGCCGCCCACCCGCAGGGACTGGGCTGCCCCATCAGCGGCGACCGCCTGTATGGCAAGCCCGCCGACAGGCTCTACCTGCATGCCGACGCCATCCGCTTCAGGCACCCCATGACGGGCAAGGAGGTGGAGATAAAGAGCATCACCTCCCTCCCCTCACCCGCAAGCAGTGAGCCGTGAACCGGACGAAGCGTGATAAACAATAGACCTCGTCCCCCACATAGGGGAGCAGCAGCATGCGCAAAGCAGAGGAAAGCTGCAACCAACAGAACAAGAACCGAATAAAGAATGATATAATACTTAGAACTATGGCTGATAACTACTTAGAAAGACAACGCGAAGCCTACGAAGCCCGCAAGGCGGCATGGGAGAAAGCCAAGAAGCTGGGCAAGAAGACCTTGAAACACCAAAGGAAGGAGCAAGGGAAACAAAGCCTCACCCCCGGCCCCTCTCCCAAGGAGAGGGGGGAATGAATGATACTAAAACAGGTATCAAGCTCTTCCCCTATATAGGGGAAGTACCCCGAAGGGGGGATGGGGTACGGTAAAAAAGTATAAAGAATGATATGGGAACAAGGCAGGAGCAAGACGCGGACGGTACCCCTCAGCCCTGCGGGCAGCTCCCCTACATAGGGGAGCAGGAGGATACGCAAACGTTTGCTGTGAAGGAAACGGGAAATGAGGAGGAGAGGAGAACGGGGGTAAGGATTAAGAGTTATATTTGTGATAGAGGATTGGGGAGACAGTAAATAGGTCGGGTGATTAGCCCCCCAAAGGGACATAAACACCCGACCTAAGAAAGAGGTCTAAACACACCCCCTATAGGGGGTCTTACCACACCCCGTATATGGGGTCTTACCACACCCTGTATATGGGGTCTTACCACACCCCCTATAGGGGGTTAAAAAAGACAGGTGGAAGTATGGTCAGCCCATGCTGCCACCACCGCCCTCATCAGGGTCGGTAGGAGTGGATGCCTCACCGATGGTAAAAGGTACATCCATGGTGTAACTACGAGGCTCCTTAACTGTCTGCTTGGCGGTACTGTACTGTGTAGTCACAGTAATATACCAACTACCCTCCATCACCTCGGCAGGCAGCAGGAACATCAACCGCTTAGGCTCGTTGATAAGCATGGCGTTGCGAGGGATGAAGTAGCTGGTATCCGGGTCGGAGACGGAGGTAAGGGTTACACCTACCTCGGGAGAGTCGCCCGCCAGCTTCAGCTTGTCACCCTCCACGTTGAGCACGCCACCGGCAGCTATCGGGGCACGGGTAGTGCCGTCGGCCTCGAACTGGCCACTGGAAGCTCCGTTGACAATAGGGCCTACGGGTGCAGGCTGGGTGAATATCTCCACCTGGCAAGACTCCAGGGCCTTGCGCAGGTCGCTACCCATGCTGATGTTGGCATAAACCTTCACCCGGTTGCGGTCAACAGCCTTGGAGAGGTCGGTCTTCAGTACGTTGCCACTGGCACCCGGTTGGGCGAGGCAGAAGGGGGTGTTGACAATGAAGCCGCTGCTGACAGCGTCGCACTTCACGGCCTCGGCAGCATTGAGGATGGTGAATATCTCGTCCTCGTTCTTGCCACCCAGGCGTGCGGCTACCTCGCGGGCTATGGCCTTAAGGTCTACGCTACGGGGCATTGTCTTTACTCGCAGGTAGTAGTCGCCTTCCTGCTGTGTCAGGTTGTTGGTGTAAGCCATCAGGCTGATGAGCTTGTCGAAAGTCTGATTGGTTGACATAGTGAAACTATGATTTAAGATTAAACCTTTCCCGGACTACAGGCTCCGGGATAAACCTGTGAAGCACCTTGGAGGCTTCGTGTACAAATATATAAAAAGGAAACATGAAAAGCAAGTTTTAAGACGGTTAATTTACATAACTCTAAGTATATATATCATGAAAGACCTTAAACAACTGTGGAGATTATTCTCCGTTTTCCAACTATCGTGTGTATGTGTGTTGCTGATGGGCCTGGCGGCTTGCAGCGATGATAATCCCGTGACCCCGGAACCCGAACCGGAGCCTGAACCGGAACCCATGGAGGTGCCCGAAGGACTGAGCTGGATACCGGAAGAACCGGACGCCGACCAGGAGCTGACCATATACTTCAAGGCAGCGGCCTCATCGGCACTCAAAGGCTATACGGGCGAAGTGTATATACATACGGGCGTAGTGAGCGAGGGTACATGGCTCTATGTACCGGCCGAATGGGACGAGAACCTGGACAAGTGCCGCATGGAGCGGCTAGAGGATAATACGTGGAGCATCAAACTGCAGCCATCGGTGCGCCAGTGGTTCGGCAGCGGGGAGACGCCCGTACAGAAGCTGGGTGTGGTTATCCGCAGCGCCGACGGTACGAAGAAGGGCGTGGAGGAAGACCTGTTTATCCCGGTGAAGGACAATGTGTACACGGGCTTCCAGCCCGGTGAGGTGAAGACAGGCACCATGCCGCAGGGATTGGTAGAGGGTATCAACGTGGTTGATGCCAGCACCGTAACCCTGGTGCTCTATGACCTGGACAAGAACGGGCAACGCAAGGACTATGCCCACGTGGTAGGCGACTTCAACCAGTGGACCTTGAGCAACGATGAGCATAGCCAGATGACACGCGACGAGCAGGCGGGCTGCTGGTGGATAACCCTGAAGGGGTTGGAACCGGGGCGTGAGTATGCCTTCCAATACTATGTGGGCATGAAGGGAGAAGACCCCATCCGCCTGGCCGATGCCTACACCACCAAGGTGCTTGACCCGGACAATGACCAGTATATCCCCGCGAGCACGTATGATGAGAGCCTCACCTACCCCAAGGACGGGCGCGGCATAGTGGCTACCTTCAATACGCAGCCGGAGCAGTATAGCTGGGCGGTAGCAGACTTCCAGATGCCGTCAGCCGAAAGCATGCTCATCTACGAGCTCCACTTGCGTGACTTCACGGAGACGGGAGACCTGGAAGGGGCGATGGCCAAACTGCCCTATCTGAAGGCGCTTGGCATCAATGCCGTAGAACTGATGCCGGTGCAGGAGTTCGATGGCAACGACAGCTGGGGGTACAATCCCTGCTTCTTCTTTGCCCTGGACAAAGCCTACGGCACACCCCGCATGTATAAGAAATTCATCGATGCCTGCCACCAGGCAGGCATAGCCGTACTGTTTGACGTGGTCTACAACCATGCCACAGGCAGCTGCCCGCTGGCCAAGCTCTACTGGGACGCTGCCAACAACAAGACAGCGAGCAACAACCCCTACTTTAATGTAGACGCCCCCCACCCCTACAGTGTGTTCCATGACTTCAACCATGAGAGTCCGCTGGTACGCAAGTTCATAAAACGCAACCTGCAATACCTGCTCACGGAGTATCATATAGACGGCTTCCGCTTCGACCTGACCAAGGGCTTCACACAGCAGAGCAGTACGGAAGCTACGGCGGGCAACTACGATGCCTCACGCGTGGCCATCCTGAAGGACTACTACGAGGCTATCCGCGAGGTTAAGGAAGACGCCTTCGTGGTGCTTGAGCACTTCTGCGATAGCCGGGAAGAGACAGAACTGGCAAAGGCGGGGTTACATCTGTGGCGCAATATGAACAACGCATACTGCCAGAGTGGAATGGGCTGGGAAGACCAGAGTGCGTTTACCTCACTCTATGAGAAGGAGCCTGCCTGGGTGGGCTATATGGAGAGCCACGACGAGGAGCGTGTGTCGTATAAGCAAAAGACGTATGGCAACTATGACTTTAAGACCAACCTGGCCACCCGAATGGACCAGTTGGAGGTGAACGCAGCGTTCTTCCTTACCGTGCCTGGGCCGAAGATGGTATGGCAGTTTGGCGAAATGGGCTATGACGTGTCTATCGAAGAGAATGGCCGTACGGGTCGGAAGCCCCTGCACTGGGAGTATCTGGAGGATGCCGACCGCAAGTCTGTGCACGACACCTACGTACACCTCGCCAAGCTGCGCAATGCTGCTCCCGAGCTGTTCGATGCTACGGGTACCTTCACATGGAAGGTGGCTGTGACGAACTGGGCCAATGGCCGTATCCTCTACTCAGAGAGCGTGACGGGCAAGAAGCTGATGGTGATGGGTAACTTCACCAATGCCGCCATCAATGTCAGCCTGCCGGCCGAGGGTGGCGACTGGACGAATTACATGACCGGTGAGACGGAGACACTGACCGGCAGTGTCAGCCTGCCGGCACATGGATATGTGGTCTACACGAAGGGGATGTAGGTAATGGTGAATGGTAAATGGTTAGTGGTGAATGAAGGCTGCTAATCAGTGGTGAGCGGTGGGCTCATAACAGCGGTGAGCGGTAAGTGGTAAGCGGTTAGCATGCTAACCTGCTACTACTTATCGCTCACCGCCTTTATATAGGTACTGCTCACGACTGATTACCTGGTCTCAATGCTTACCGCTAACCACCGATAGACAGGTAACATTAACCATTTACCAATAACCATTCACCATTAACCATTTCCCACTACTACTTCCCCAATGCCGAATACACCAACTGCAGCAGCAATCCGACTGCTATACCCAGGGATATCAGGCTGAACAGGGCTGTAGAGAGCAACCACTTCACGAGGGTCTTGCCCCAGCCTTGCCGGTAGACAGTGTGCATGGACACCAGCTGATAGAGCAGTATCAGGAGGGGGCATATCCAGAACAGGGAAGCCGCGAAAGAAGGGATAAGGATGTTCATGCCCCCGCCCTGCGCTAAGTACTTCAGCAGCAATCCCGCCGGAATCGCTATCAGGATGAGCAGGAAGGAGCCCAGGTGGGTGGCGTGGGCAAAGTGCTCCATATACCTGCGGCGGTGGTAGAAAAGCTTGAATATCAAGGCGTGCAAGGGTAGCAAGAACATCAGATAGAAGGGTGTCCATTTGGACAGCTGGCCCAGCACGAAGCTGGCAGTGGCCTGGTGGTGCAGCGTGGCGGCCTGGTCTATGCGTGTCATCCAGTCATAGACATTAGCCGTGATGCGACCGGTGGTGGTATCTGTGGGAAGAGACAGGTATAGGAGCTCGTCGTCGTCCAGGTAGCTGGTCTTATCTAACCTACGGAGGGAGGCTACCGTCTGCTCGTCATCCTGGTGCAGGGCGGTACGGGTCATGCAGGCGCGGAAGAGGACGGTGGGCAGGGTTACCTCGTTCAGCTCATTGCCCTGCTCACCGTAGCGCAGGTGCAGGAGGCTGTCGGTCTGCTCCACCCCGCGTGCCAGCAGGGTGTTGCGCAGGGTCTGGGTGTTGTAGGCATAGACGGTGGTATCGGGCAAGGTAGCCGGGTCAGCCTGCTTCAGGGTGTCCACGATGCTGTCGGGTATCTGCTCCCCGGCAAGGACGAGGAGTGCACGGCTGGTCTCCCGCTCCGCCCCCATGAAGAAAAGGGTAAAGAATACCACCGAGATGCACATATACAGGCGGAAGGGGTGTACGTAGGAGTTTATCTTGCCCTCGTTGAACTCATTGGTCAGGTAGCCCGGTCGGGTGAATAGCAGGCGCAGTGTCAACCATATCTTGCCGTCGAATTGGTACATGTTCTCGAAGTACTGTCTGATGTACTTCCACATGGGTTGGTAGATGTCCAGGGCATACTGTCCGCAGCGGTGGCAGTACATGCCCTTCAAGGGGGTTCCGCAGTTCATGCAGTGGGTGTACCCGGGTTGGGTGTGTCGGCGGATGCGTTTCAGGCGTATCGCTTCAAGGTGGCGTCGTATGCGGCGTCGACGCTGGCGTAGTATCTCTAAGAATCTCATGAGTTGTAGTCTTTAAGTATGCTTATATGCTGTAATCAATGTTTCCGTCCATCATGCCTGCCTCCGCAGCCAACAGCCATAGCAGCAGTGCGGCGGCAATGGCCAGCGCCAGGAAGGTGAAGATAGCGTAGAACAGTATCGACTTCACCGCGGTCTTCACCCACCCCTGACGGTAAACTACCCGGAAGGATACCAGCAGGTATAGGAACATCACGATGGGGAAGCCTATGTAGGTGGTGGTCAGCAGGTTTTGCTGAGCCTTGGACAGGGTCTGCGAGGCAGCCAGCATGTCGTCTATGCCGTAGGCGAAGATGGGTATCAGCGGTATGCTCAGCAGTATGAGGAAGACGGTGTTGATGTGTATGGCGTGTACGAAGTGCCACATGTAGGGTATGTGCTGGCGGCGGTAGAACAGCTTCAGCAGGAAGGCGAAGAGGGGGAGCAGGAACATCATGTAGAAGGGAGTCCACTTGGACAGGTTACCCATGATGCTGTTGCTGAACTGTTGGCGTTGCAGGGCATCCACCTCGGTGTTCTGTCGGTCGGTCCATATATACACAGCTTGGGGGCGCAGGGCCAGGCTGTCTTCTCCGGCAGCGGTGCGCAGGTGCAGGCTGTCGATGTGGAAGGCCCGTATGGCAGCCACATTATCGGGGCCGTAGTCTACCCCGTCTATCCAGTTTTCTATGTTCGGTGCCTTGAGTGCCCTTACTTGCCGTATGTAGTCCCAGTCCTGAGCGGCCAGTTCGGTCTGCATGAAGCAGGAGTCCACCAGCAGCCGGGGGAGTGTGGTGCGTGCCAGTCCGTAGGGATTATCCACCAGTTGGTAGCGTACCAGGCTGTCTGCATTCTCCACACCGAAGCGCATGGCCAGCGTCTTGACCAGCATGGGTGCCTGGTAAAGGTATATGGTGGTATCTGCGAGAGCAGGGTTATCAGCATCCGCGGAAACTGGACCATCAAGACCTTCGGATGAAGAGTTATCAGTAGATTCAGGAACAGCACTGTCAGTATATGCGGAAGCAGGTCTATCCTTCAGCTGCTCCACGATGCTCCTCCTGAGCAGCCCGTCGTTCATGACCTCCAGATCGCTCACTCTCTCCCCCGCCAGCATGAAGAATACCGCAAAGAACACCACGGAAATACACATATACAGCCTGAACGGGTGTACGTATGAGTTAATCTTTCCCGCATTGAACTCTGCCGTCAGAAAGCCGGGGCGGCTGAACATGTACCAAAGGGTGCGCCATATCTTTGTATCAAACTGGTAGACATTCTCAAAGTACTGGCGTATATACTTCCAGAACGGCTGCTCGGTATCCAGGGCGTACTGGCCGCACCGGTAGCAGTACATCCCTTCCAGGCGTGTACCGCAGTTCTTACAGTAGGTATATTGTGGAGTGTTTTTCTTCCTGATACGCTTCAGGCGCATCAGCTCTATCTTGCGGCGCACGCGCTGCGAGCGCTCTTTCCAATGTGATGGCATAGGCTGTTGTCGTTGTTCGGTTTATTTCCTGCCTGCAGCAGCAAAAGTAGCGCATGTAGCCCTTTCCTCCGCCTTATTGCTGCAAAACGGTGGCAAAAATATAAAAAATGTGATAGTTGCTTAGGTTTTACTATAAAAAGTTATGTAGTCTACCGGAAAAAAGCGAAATTTGCACAGCTTTTAGCAAAGAGTGTTTTTATACCTTTAAACAATAAATACATTATGACAAAAAGTGCATTGCAAATTGCAAGGGCTGCCTATCAGCCCAAGTTGCCTAAAGCTTTGAAAGGACATGTAAAAGCTGTGGCCGGTGAAGCTACCCAGTCGGTTGCCTACCAGGAGGCTATCCAGAAACTGTTCCCCAACACGTATGGCATGCCGCTCATCAAGTTTGAAACTTCTGACGAGGCTGTTACTTTCCCCGCCATGAACGTAGGCGTAATCCTTTCGGGCGGTCAGGCTCCCGGCGGACACAATGTCATCTCTGGCTTGTTCGACGGTATCAAGAAACTGAATCCTGCCAACAAACTCTATGGTTTCATCCTGGGCCCCGGTGGCTTGGTTGACCACAACTATATGGAACTGACTGCTGATATCATCGACGAATACCGCAATACCGGTGGTTTCGATATCATTGGTTCAGGCCGTACTAAGCTGGAGAAAGAAGACCAGTTTGAGAAAGGTTATGAAATCCTGAAGGAGCTGGGCATCAAAGCACTGGTTATCATCGGTGGTGACGACTCTAACACCAATGCCTGCGTACTGGCTGAATACTATGCTGCCAAGAACTATGGCGTACGGGTTATCGGTTGCCCCAAGACTATCGACGGTGACTTGAAGAACGAAATGATTGAGACCAGCTTCGGTTTCGATACTGCCTGCAAGACTTACTCTGAAGTTATCGGCAATATCCAACGCGACTGTAACTCTGCCCGCAAATACTGGCACTTCATCAAACTGATGGGCCGTTCTGCTTCTCACATTGCACTGGAGTGCGCTCTGCAGGTACAACCCAACGTCTGCATCATCTCTGAGGAAGTAGAAACTAAGGATATGTCACTCGACGATATCGTTACTTACATCGCTCAGGTAGTTGCCGACCGTGCCGCTCAAGGCAACAACTTCGGTACTGTACTTATCCCCGAAGGTCTGATTGAGTTCATCCCTGCCATGAAGCGTCTGATTGCTGAGCTGAATGACTTCCTGGCTACCAATGCTGAAGAGTTCTCTCACATCAAGAAGTCTCACCAACGCGACTATATCATCAGCAAGCTGTCTCCGGCCAACTCTGCCGTATACGCCAGCCTGCCCGAAGGTGTTGCCCGTCAGCTGACACTGGACCGTGACCCGCACGGAAACGTACAGGTATCTCTGATTGAGACTGAGAAGCTGCTCTCTGAAATGGTTGCTACCAAGCTGGCTGCCTGGAAAGAGGAAGGCAAGTATGTAGGCAAGTTTGCTGCTCAGCACCACTTCTTCGGATATGAAGGCCGCTGCGCTGCTCCTTCTAACTTCGATGCAGACTACTGCTACTCACTCGGTTATACAGCTGCCGCCCTGATTGGCGAAGGCAAGACCGGTTACATGTCTTCTGTACGCAACACAACTGCTCCTGCAGACGAATGGATTGCAGGTGGTGTGCCCATCACCATGATGATGAACATGGAACGTCGCCACGGCGAAATGAAGCCGGTAATCCAGAAGGCTCTGGTTAAACTGGACGGTGCTCCCTTCAAGACATTTGCTGCTCAGCGCGAGCGTTGGGCTATGGAAACCGACTATGTATATCCAGGTCCTATCCAGTACTTCGGTCCTTCTGAAGTTTGCGACCAGCCGACCAAGACTCTGCAACTTGAGCAAGGCAAATAATACAGCACCATGCTATTGCCTGACTCTCAATCATAGTCAATCATAATACTGAAGACAAGTTAGCAAGGCAACACCTTGTTAGCTTGTCTTTTTTCTACCAACTGCCGGATTTACTGACACTTCAGCCTCCGGTTCTAAACTATTGCTGCTATGCCTGTAAAGACAAAAGAAACTGTTCGAGGCAAGAATACTACTACACGCAAACGCCCGTCTGCTGCCAGACAGCGTGGAAAGAAAAATACCAAGCCCACTTCACACGTCATGCCCTTATGGGTGCGCAATACATTGGCCGTGTGCATTGTCCTCGTATTCTTTGCCGGTTTCTATTGGTTCTTCATCAGACCCTATTCCTACCGTTGGAAGCCCTGCTACGGCATGAAAGGATATGGCGTGTGCATGCCTTGCAACTATGACATACATGGCATAGACATTTCACATTATCAGGGTAATATTGACTGGGAAAAGCTGACACACAGTGCCGACCTGCGTTTCCCGCTCCACTTCATCTTTATCAAAGCCACCGAAGGAGGCGACCACGGCGACGACACATTCCTCGACAACTTTGAAAAGGCACGCGAGCATGGTTTCATAAGAGGAGCCTACCACTATTTCCTCCCTCAAACCGATGCGCGTAAGCAAGCCGACTTCTTCATTCGCACCGTACCGCTGACCACTGGCGACCTGCCCCCCGTACTCGATGTAGAGACTACTGGCAAGAAGGATGAAGCCGAACTGAAAAAAGGTGTACTGACCTGGCTCAACCAGGTAGAAGCCCACTATGGTGTGAAGCCCATCCTCTACACCTCCTACAAATTCAAGATGCGCTACCTGAACGACTCCATCTTCAACACCTACCCCTACTGGATAGCCCACTATTATGTAGACTCCGTGCGCTACCAGGGCAAGTGGCACTTCTGGCAACACACCGATGTAGGCACTGTGCCAGGCATCGAAGAAGAGGTAGACCTGGATGTATTCAACGGTACACTGGAAGAGCTTCAGGAACTCACCTTACCCTAACATTGCAAACGCCCCTTTATCTCTTGTACTCCAAACTCCATATATACAAAAAACGGTTGCCACATCGCTGTGACAACCGCATATAACATATCGCTTCTACCTCAGCCTCAGTTTTTCTCTTTACCGGCCGCGTATGCAGCTTTTTTCTCCATAATACCTATGGCGCGATGCTCTATGCTGAAATGTAGATGCTCTACAAAAATATCCTGAATCTCAGGAATCTGTCCCAAGCCTTCCAGCAAGACATCCACCTGGAAACCTGCCGCTTCCAACTTTTCCTTCCACTCTCCCGCGATGTCATTCTTGGCATGGTCACCTGCCACAAACATAAAGGGGAACAAGGTTACGCGTTTGGCCTTGGCTGCCTTCAGCTCAGCAACAGTAGTATCGAAAGTAGGATAGCCTTCTATGGTGCTCACATGTATGTTAGCCTTTCCGGCTGCACGAAACATGTAGTCCAGCTGGCTATAAATGGACGTATCAGGCGTATAGGTACCATGCCCCACCAATATGAAGTGGTGTCGTTTGTCAGCCTTGTTTTCAGGCTTCATCAGGTAGTTGCCCAATATCTCTGTCACCTGCTGCGCATCATCCACAGAATAAAGCAGCGGAGTACCAACCCGCACCTCTTTGAAAAAGCCCGCCACTGATTCTACGTCCCTGCGCAAGGATTCCATTTCCACACCATCTATGATATTGCTGCTCTGTATAAGCACGTGCGTATATCCCTCACCGCGCAACCTGAGCAAAGCATCCAGCGGAGTATCCTTCTTGACTCCCCGGTTCGTCAGTATTCGGATGATAATGCGCGATGTATATGCCTCGCGTATCTCCAGCTGCGGATACAACTCCCTGACCTTCTGGTTCAAGGCCTCAATGGTGAGCTGGCGAGTATCGTCGTGAGTAGTGCCAAAATGTACCATCAGAATGGCAGCCTTGTCGCCCGCCTTCAGGCCCGACAGCATGTTTCTGTTCTCGTAGTTGTTGTCACCATGTGCATAACTGAAAATAGCCCAACCGACAACAAGCATTAATAAAAATAGTCTTTTCATAACAGGAAAGATTTTAATTACCAGTTCTTACTCTATACAATCACTGATTTTTGCTCTTGCAAACCAATGATGAATCGCCGGCAAATGTACAAAAAAGGCAGAGTAGACAAACTACGGAAGAACGAAATATAGCAAACCCGGCACGGTTCTTACACGAAAGAGTCTGGTTTCAGATTAGTTTCAAGGCATGAAACCATTAGTTTCAGCGTATGAAACCGTTA
>USEY01000028.1 GCA_900553815.1 uncultured Bacteroides sp. | reverse complement strand
ATCGCATAATCAGGAAGAAAATTTCAACAATAACAAATTTTAAGAGACACTAGTGTTCTGAAGAAATAAGATAGATTCCTAGAAAATATAAGAAAAGGAGTTAAGCCTGTACAAAGTCAAGAATCATGTTTCTTGCGCCAAATGCAGTCTTAACTCCTTTTCTATTTTACTAAAGAGTCCTTTTTACTTATTTTACCTTGTCAATGGCCTTCTTTATCAAAGCTTCCATCACTTTATAACCATCGAGAGTAGGATGGACACCATCTTTGGTATAAGCCGGATTCAAAGCTTTATTATCACCGTAAACCATAGCACTATAATAATCTACATACGGGATTCCTTCCTTCTGAGCATAAGCAGAAATACGCTTATTCAATGCCTCTATCTTTTGAGGAGCATCTTTTATAGCAGCATTCCAACCAAAAGCAGCGGCAGGCAATACTGAAGTAAGGATGACCTCTATGCCATTAACACTCGCCAACTCTACCATAGAAATGATGTTTCCCATTGTATATTCTTCATTGTAGACGCCAGTGTTCTCAGCCACATCATTGGTTCCTGCATTTATCACTACCACTTCCGGATTCAGTTTCAATACATCCTCGCGGAAACGGAGTAGGAATTGATATGAAGTCTGTCCACTTATACCACGCCCTATATAACCATTGGAAGTGAAAAAAGCGGCATCTTCCCTTACCCAGCCTTCTGTAATAGAGTTTCCCATAAAAACGACTCGTCCTTTGACTGTAGCATCATCTTGCTGCAGGCGAGCATTCTCCTGGGCATAACGTCCCAAATTAGGCCAATCAGGTTTATCCTGGGCAGACAAACCAGCCCAGGATAATGTTCCCAACAATAATAGAATAGTATATCTCTTGAACATAAATTCTTCTAACTATCCGATTCTGTAAGCCATTACTCCCACTCTATCGTGGCATTTGGTTTTGGTGACATATCATAACATACACGATTGACATTCTTCACCTCTTTCAATATACGGTCTGTTATCTTCATCAGTACCGGCCAATCTATCGGTTCTACAGTAGCAGTCATGGCATCTACTGTATTGACGGCACGGATAATGACCGGCCAATCAAACGAACGTGCATTATCGCGCACACCCACAGATTTGAAGTCAGGCACTATGGTAAAGTACTGCCATACTTTCTTGTCCAGTCCAGCTAAGTGGAATTCTTCGCGCAGAATAGCATCAGACTCACGCACTGCTTCCAAACGATCGCGAGTAATGGCACCCAAGCAACGAACACCCAATCCTGGACCGGGGAACGGCTGACGATAAACCATTTCATATGGCAAACCCAGCTCTACTCCACAGGCACGCACTTCGTCCTTGAACAAATAACGCAAAGGTTCTACCAGCTCGAACTTCAAATCTTCAGGCAGACCACCCACATTATGGTGCGATTTCACCATCTTGGCAGTTTTTGTACCGCTTTCTACGATATCAGGATAAATAGTTCCCTGACCCAAGAAATCAATACCTTCCAGTTTTCGTGCTTCTTCTTCAAATACACGGATAAATTCGCCACCGATAATCTTACGTTTCTGTTCAGGGTCGGCTACACCAGCCAATTTGTTCAAGAATCTATCGGTTGCATCCACATATATCAGGTTAGCATTAAGCTGATGCTTGAATACCTCAATCACAGCCTCAGACTCACCCTTTCTCATCAAACCATGGTTTACATGAACACATACCAGATTATCACCAATAGCCTTAAGCAATAAAGCTGCTACTACAGAACTGTCAACGCCACCAGACAATGCCAACAACACTTTCTTATCACCAACCTGACGACGAACCAGTTCAATCTGGTCATTTACAAAATTGGCCATATTCCAATTGGCTTCAGCCTTGCAGGTATCGAAAACGAAAGACTTCACGGCAGCCTTCACCGCTTCTATATCATCATTCAGCTGAGGCAACTTAACAGCACAACGAGCCTTATCATGTCCTGCAGCCATTACAGGAAAACCTGCTTCATATATTTCAGGCAACACATCAATCTCGACACCGTCAATCACATTGTTAGGGCCTCCATTGATGATAATACCTTTTACATTAGGCAATGCTTTCAGTTCTTTTGCCGTAATATCATGCGGATAAATTTCACTATATACGCCTAATGCACGGATGGCTCTGGCAAGTACAGTATTCACATGACTTCCCAAATCCAGAATAACAATCATGTCTTGTTTCATAATATCTGTATTTACGTTTAAAGTTAATCCTCGTTTATTCCCATTCTATTGTCGAAGGTGGTTTTGAGGAGATATCATAGGTTACACGATTTACTCCTTTTACCTTATTAATGATATCATTGCTCACCTTACCCAAGAATTCATAAGGCAAATGAGCCCAGTCTGCCGTCATTGCATCAGTAGAAGTAACAGCACGCAAGGCTACTGCACGCTCATACGTACGTTCATCTCCCATCACACCTACAGATTGTACTGGCAGCAATATTACTCCAGCCTGCCATACCTGATTATACAAGCTGTCTTCCTTACCTTCAGCATCCCGTACTTTCCATTCGCGCAAGCCGGTAATAAAGATATCATCTGCATCTTGCAGGATACGTACCTTTTCGCGTGTAATATCACCTAAAATACGAACTGCCAATCCTGGGCCCGGGAACGGATGGCGTGTAATCAAATGTTCGGGCATGCCCAACTCACGACCTACACGGCGTACTTCATCCTTAAACAACCACTTCAGAGGCTCACAAAGTTTCAGATTCATTTCCTCAGGCAATCCACCTACATTATGATGACTCTTAATGGTTTTTCCAGTGATATTCAAGCTTTCAATTCGGTCAGGATAGATAGTGCCTTGTCCCAACCACTTGGCGTCCGTAATTTTATGTGCCTCCGCATCAAAAACTTCTATGAAATCACGTCCTATGATTTTGCGCTTCTGTTCAGGTTCTGTCACACCTTCCAAGTCTTTAAAGAACTTTTCGCTGGCATCTACCCCTATTACATTCAAGCCCAAGCATTCATAGTCATGCAGCACATTTTTGAATTCATTCTTTCTCAACAAGCCATGATCTACAAAGATACAAGTCAGATTCTTGCCAATAGCTCTGTTCAGCAACACAGCCGCTACCGACGAATCTACGCCGCCGCTCAGTCCTAAGATAACCCTGTCATTACCCAATTGCTCTTTCAGCTCAGCAACCGTAGTATCTACAAAAGAAGCAGCACTCCAGCTTTGGCTACAACCGCACACGTCGACCACAAAATTACGCAACATCTGCGTTCCATCTTCGCTATGGAATACTTCCGGGTGGAACTGAACACCCCATACCTTTTCATTTTCTACCTGATAGGCAGCAATCTTCACCTTGTCGGTTGAAGCTATTATCTTAAAATTGGCCGGGATGGCAGTTATCGTATCACCATGACTCATCCACACTTGTGTATTGTCACGCACTCCCTTAAACAGCGTATTAGTCTTATCAAAACTGTTCAAATGAGCACGTCCATACTCACGACTGCCAGCAGGCTCCACTTTACCACCGTTTGAATAAGAAATAAATTGAGCACCATAGCAAATTCCCAGAATAGGATATTTGCCCCTAATTTCATTTAAATCTATCTTGAATGCGCTCTCATCATAAACCGAAAATGGACTTCCTGAAAGGATAACACCTTTCACGCTCTCATCTCCTTTCGGAAATTTGTTATAAGGAACGATTTCGCAATATACATTCAGCTCGCGCACACGGCGACCAATAAGCTGGGTGGTTTGTGAACCAAAATCAAGAATGATAATCTTTTCCTGCATATAAATCTTATAGATTAGTATAAATCATAGTGCAAAAGTAGAAAAAGTAGAGGAATTTAGAGAAGTAATCCAGCTAAAATCTATAAAACCTGTCCAAAAAATCCAAGTTCTTCTACCATAAACGACTTATTGAAAGTTCATTTTCTACTTTATACCTGTCATATAAATCAATGCAACACCTGCAAACAAAACATCGACATCAGATAAACGGGACAGCTCTATCCACAATGCCGGGAGAACCGTATAACAAAAGAAGCTGCCTCATACTAAATCAGAGACAGCTTCTTTCTATAATCAGTTTTCTTCAATCTGCGTCAAATTCTACTTGGCCACTTTCTCAAGCCACTTCACCATAGCGAGCATCACTCCCATGGAAATCAAGCATACTATCAAGAAGATAGCCCAGCAATAACCAATAGGTATAGCATTGTACATCAGAGGGCCAATCCACAACAGCAGATTACCTACTGCTGTAGCACCCAACCAAAGTCCTTGGCAAAGTCCAAGTAAATGCTTGGGGGCAACCTTCGACACGAAGGAAAGTCCCAGAGGAGAAATGAAAAGTTCGGCCACTGTAAGGAGGAAATAAAGAACAATCAAAACCCAAGCACCGGCTTTCACCTGCTGATCAATAGGAAGTTCTCTGAACTCGGTTGCCGAAGGATAGCCCTGTGCAAATGAATAGGCAGAAAGGAACAAGTAAGCCAAGCCGGCAATCAACATACCAATAGCAATCTTGCGGGGAGTAGAAATCTCCTTCCCTTTTCTGGCCAATGAGCCGAAAATCATCATGATGATAGGCGTCAGTGTTATCACAAAGAACGGATTAACAGCTTGCCATACTTCAGGAGCTATAGTGGTTGTATTCACAAAATCGCGTGCAAACAAAGAAAGTGAAGTTCCGTTTTGGTGGAAGGAGAACCAGAAGAAAATAACTACTCCAAGAACTGCAAACAAAGCATACAGACGCTGCTTGATTTCCTTGGCCATAGCCTGTTTCTCTGCTTCTGAATATTGCACAGCAGCCACTGCTTCTTTTTTTCCAGGATTGGGGAATTTATTTTTCGTCACTACGAAAATAACAAGAGAAATAAACATGGCAGCCACCGATGCAAGGAATGAATAATGGATACCTTCATTGAAAATCTGAAGGTACTGAGCGCACGAGTCAGCCATGTTAGCCGTATCGCCTACACACTGAGACATCAGTTGATTCAGATTTCCCAATGCTTCAGCTGACATCTGTCCTGCCTTGTCAATATATTCATGACACAAAGCAGGAAGGCCGGCATTATAAACCATATTGTGTGCACTCAACCACCAGCTTCTCAAAAGCGGAGCTACAAACGGAGCGATAAGGCCACCAATATTAATAAATACATAGAAAATCTGGAAACCAGAGTCACGCTTGCTTTTAGCCAGCTTCAGTTCTTTTTCACCTTTCAAAGCAGCCTCTGCCTCCAAGTCATCATACATCTGACCTACAATAGCCTGAAGGTTACCCTTAAACAAACCGTTACCAAAGGCTATGAAAAAAAGAGCGAAACAAGTCAGGGTCAGCAACCAGGTAGTGTTTCCTGAAGTTGCTGTGATAGGGAATGAAAGTACGACATAACCAATGGCCATTATGACCAGACCTGCCATAATCGTACCTTTATAATTTTGCTTTTTATCGGCTATATAACCACCAATAAGGCTTAACAAATAAATGCCGGCGTAAAAGAAAGAATAAATCAATGTACTTTTTTCTTCGCTTATACCAAATTTAGAACAAAGGAATAATACTAATACGGCATTCATAATGTAGTAGCCAAAACGCTCACCCATATTTGATAGTGCCGCAGGAATCAGACCCTTAGGATGTTTGTTGAACATAGAATTAAATTTTTTAATTAGTGATTAATAAGCTTATCTTAATAACAATTGCAAATATATACTTTTTAGCGAGATAATGAGCCAAAACAAGGCCAAAAATAAAATAGTATTGTCGTAAACAAGGGTATGATATTGTCAAATTCACACTATTGTACTTTCACATGCCGAGTGTGACTGTTTCACATACGTAGTGTGACACCTTCACATAAAGACTGTGATGCCTTCACATGCACACTGTGACGCTTTCACATACGGTATTGTGAAAGGTATAATATTGAATCTTGGGGAATCAAAATAAGGCGCAAACTTCTGCTCGTACTTCTTTTATCAAGTCTTGTGGAGCAAGTTTCAGCTGCAAGCCACGCACACCGGCACTGATATAGATATAAGGGAACTGAATGCAAGTCTCATGAATATAAGTAGGGAAAAGTTTCTTCATGCCTATAGGAGAGCAACCTCCACGTATATAGCCCGTCAGAGGAAGTAGTTCTTTCACCGGTATCAAATCACACTTCTTGTTGCCTGACACCTTGGCTGCCAACTTAAGGTCCACTTCATTCTCACCGGGGATGACACAAACAAAATAGCCGCTCTTGTCACCATGGAGCACCAACGTCTTGAATACACAATTTATATCCTCGCCCAGGCTGGCTGCTACATGCACTGCACTGAGGTCGTTTTCATCTACTTCATACGGAATCAATTCGTATGCAATTTTGGCTTTATCGAGCAGACGGGCTGCATTGGTTTTATTGATTTTCATCGTAACGAATAATATTATGGATTAGCTGTTATAATCAAATAGTCAGTTATGGCTTGAATTTTGTCAAAGTCCTAATTCCTGTCTCAAGAAAGCGGCTGTATAGCCTTTCTGGCACAAGGCTACTTGTTCAGGAGTGCCACAAGCCAAGAGTTCGCCCCCACCTTTTCCACCTTCAGGTCCCATGTCAATGATATAATCGGCCATCTTTATGACATCAAGGTTGTGCTCTATGACAATGACAGTGTTTCCCTTATCCACCAAACGGTTAAGCACGCTCATCAACACACGTATGTCTTCGAAATGAAGTCCGGTAGTCGGTTCATCAAGAATATATACGGTTTTTCCCGTATCGCGCTTAGACAACTCGGTAGCCAACTTCACACGCTGGCTTTCGCCACCCGACAAGGTGGTACTGGACTGACCCAACTTAATATATCCCAAACCTACTTCCTGAATGACCTTAATCTTATTCAATATCTGAGGCACATTCTCAAAGAACTCTACCGCCCGATTAATGGTCATATCAAGTACATCGGCAATGGACTTACCCTTAAACCGCACTTCCAAAGTCTCCCGGTTATAACGCTTGCCATGACATACCTCGCATGGCACGTACACATCGGGCAAGAAGTTCATCTCTATGGTCTTATAGCCATTTCCCTGACAAGCTTCACATCGGCCACCGCTGACATTGAAAGAAAAACGGCCAGGCTTATAACCACGTATTTTTGCTTCGGGCAAACCTACGAACAGATTACGTATGTCGGAGAAAACACCCGTATAAGTAGCCGGATTAGAACGGGGTGTACGTCCCAAAGGCGACTGGTCGACATTAACCACCTTGTCAATATACTCAATTCCTTCAATGACATCATAAGGCAAGGGATCTTGCAAAGAACGATAAAACTTCTGAGACAGGATGGGTTGCAGCGTCTCATTGATAAGCGTTGACTTGCCACTGCCTGATACACCGGTGACACATATCAGCTTGCCAAGCGGAAACTCCACATCTACATGCTTCAGGTTGTTTCCCCGTGCTCCCCTCAGCCAAAGGCTATGGCCATTGCCTTCGCGACGCTTGGCAGGAATTTCTATTTGACGTTCGCCATTCAGATATTGGGAAGTAAGCGTATGAGTACGTAGCATTTGCTGAGGAGTCCCGGCAAAGACCACTTCACCTCCCAACCGACCGGCTTTCGGCCCCATGTCCACCACATAATCTGCCGCCAGCATCATGTCCTTATCATGCTCTACGACAATAACAGAATTACCTATATCGCGCAACTCCTTGAGTGAATGAATCAAGCGCAAATTGTCGCGCTGGTGCAAACCTATACTGGGCTCATCGAGGATATAAAGCACATTGACCAACTGCGAGCCTATCTGCGTAGCCAGGCGGATACGCTGGCTTTCACCACCCGACAGGCTAACCGAACTGCGGTCGAGCGACAGATAGTCCAACCCCACATCGAGCAAGAATTTAAGACGTGTACGAATTTCCTTCAATATCTCTGTGGCTATCAGTTGTTGTTTGGGGCTTAAATATTGCTCCACATTCATCACCCAGTCGTAGAGCTCGTTGATGTCCATCGTAGCCAACTCATAGATATTCTTGTCGTGGATACGGAAAGAGAGAGCTTCCTTGTTCAGCTTCGCCCCATGACACTCAGGACATACAGCCGTGCGTGCAAATTGCTCGGCCCACTTTTGGGCAGTAGCAGAGGCATCCCGCTCCAGTTGCATCTGGATGTACTTCACTACGCCTTCAAACGTCACGAAGTAATCGGACGAAGTGCCAATCAGCGAACTCTTTATCTTGATGCGTTCATCGCTTCCATAAAGTATTTCATCCATGACTCCTTCGGGCAGGTTCTTCACCGGCGTCTTCAGCGTTGCTTCATAGCGCTCCAGCAAAGCAGCTATCTGCCAGAATATCATACTGTTCTTATACTTGCCAAGGGAAACGATTGCTCCGTCGTATATGGACAGATTATCATCGGGAATCACTTTGCTTATATCAATCTGGCTAACCACTCCCAGGCCTTTGCACTTGGGACAGGCACCCTGTGGAGAGTTGAACGAGAAGTTGTGGGGCGCCGGCTCACGATAGGACAATCCGGTAACGGGACACATCAGACGCTTGCTATAATGTCTCACCTTGCCCGAATCCACATCGAGCACCAGCAGCAGGCCGTCGCCCTGACGCATGGCCACGGCTACACTATTCTTCAACCGTGTATCGTCCTTGCTGCTCACCACCAGTTTGTCAACCACCACTTCCACGTCGTGGTTCTTGTAGCGGTCCAGCTTCATGCCCGGCAAGGCCTCGCGCACTTCGCCGTCGACGCGTACATAAAGGTAACCTTTCTTCCTTACCTGTTCAAAGAGTTCCTTATAATGTCCCTTTCGGTTGCGCACCAGCGGAGCCAGGATGTAAATACGCTTCCCGGCATAGTCAGTCAATATCAGGTCAAGGATTTGCTCCTCTGTATATTTCACCATCTTCTCGCCCGACAAGTACGAATAGGCCTCGCCGGCACGGGCAAACAGCAGACGGAAGAAGTCGTAAATTTCCGTCGTAGTGCCCACGGTAGAGCGCGGATTCTTGTTCGTCGTCTTCTGCTCGATGGAAATGACAGGGCTAAGTCCCGTGATTTTATCCACATCAGGCCGCTCCAGGTTGCCCAGAAAATTGCGGGCATAGGCCGAGAACGTCTCGATATAGCGTCGCTGTCCCTCGGCAAATATCGTATCGAACGCCAGCGACGACTTGCCGCTGCCGCTCAGTCCGGTAATCACCGTCAGGCTATTGCGCGGAATCTCTACATCTATATTCTTCAAGTTGTGCACCCTGGCACCATAAACACTGATATTTTCGGTTTCTTCTTGCATACACCAACCTTGATTAAAACAGTCCTGCATATTGCGGCGACAGCACGCGTTCACGCCGACTTCTCATCGCAATATATTAATGTCTCCTTTTATGTTATACTTCACACCATCGGCCCCTTCGGCTTCCACCACGATGAAGTACACGCCCTCGGGCACTTGCCTGCCGTGGGCCGTACCATCCCAACCGTCATCGATATGCGACAAGTTCCAACGATAAAGCTCCTGTCCCCAACGGTTGAAGATGTAAGCCTGAAAACGAACCAATGACTTGTGACTGACCTTAAACACGTCGTTCACCCCGTCACCATTGGGCGAGAAGGCATTGGGCACTTTCAGTTCCGACTCGGCTATCTGAATCATGAATACGTCCGACGTCAGCGTCTCCTCCAACTCGGTGTCCGTCACAATCAGCCTCACGAAGAACTGCCCCGACTCGGCAAAGCTGTAGATAGTCTCGCTCTCATACCGGCTCAGGAAGATGTCGTTGAAGGCAGCATCGCGTGCGAAGTTCCACTCGTAGCGGCAGTTCGCGTCCTCGTCCACGCTAAAGCGGAACTCCAGCGGAGCAGCACCCGCATAAGACTCGCCGGCCTGCAACACCGTTTCCTCCTCCGGAATCTGTCCATTCTCCGAAAGCAACACAGCCACCGGAACCACATCCTGCATCCATAGCTGCATCATGCCGAACATGCACGAAACTAATAATCCTGTCAGAAACATAACCGCAAAAATACAGCTTTCCCCCCGAATTTCTGTCGAATTGCCCCATTTTTCGGTTTTAATTTATACAATATTATTTCTTAACGAAATCCCTTGGCTGGAATAAGACAATATTCTTAACTTTGCAGCTGCTTTATATCATTCGGCTACCTGAGGGCGTGGCCCGCACTGACACATGCACGCCGCCCTGCAAAGCCTGAAGTTCAGAACAATAAATAACAATACAGTCTTGATGAAAACAATCAAAAGAATCGTCTGTAGCCTACTGCTGGCCGGTGCATGCAGCACCTTTGGCCTCCGCGCACAAGAGAATCAATCATACTTCCTGCACACCATCGAAAAAGGACAGAGCCTGTACTCCATTGCCAGCATGTACGGAGTGAGCCAGGCCGACATCATCAAGCTCAACCCGGGCAGCGACGAGAAAATATACATCGGAAAGACACTGCGCATACCACGCAACGCCGCCAATACCAAAGAGGAAACCTTCCACACCATAGCCGCCGGCGAAACCCTTTACCGGCTGACCGTGAAGTACAACGTATCGGCCAAGGCCATCTGCGACGCCAACCCCGGACTGAGCGCCGACAACTTCCGCATCGGACAGGTAATACGCATCCCCCAGCCCGACACGCAAGCCGCCCCGGCCACCAGCCAGCCTGCACCCGCTGCCAGCGGAGTGCCCGCCGCCGTGCTGTCGCGCTGCCGCGAGACACACAAGGTGAAGCGCAAAGAGACCGTTTTCAGCATCAGCCGCCAATACGGCATCAGCGAGGCCGAACTCATAGCCGCCAACCCCGAGCTGAAGGGAAGCAACAAGATAAAGAAAGGCTCCCTGCTCTGCATCCCCTACCCTTCAGAGGCAGCCGCCAAGCCTGAGGCAACCCCGCAGGACGCCCCCACCAACAACGAACTGTTCAGCAAGAACAAAAAAGAAAAGGAAAGCATAAAGACCGTCAAAGCCGCCATCATCCTGCCCTTCCTCGGAGGCAGCGCGCACAGCGAGACATCGCGCATGGTGGAATACTACGAAGGCTTCCTGCTGGCCGTGGACAGCCTGAAGCGCACAGGCAC
The DNA here is from genome assembly GCA_900553815.1 of uncultured Bacteroides sp. Lineage (GTDB taxonomy): Bacteria > Bacteroidota > Bacteroidia > Bacteroidales > Bacteroidaceae > Bacteroides. Next base: position 30,228 of record USEY01000028.1, on the reverse strand, counting down.
GTCCATTGACCTCTACACCTACAACTCGGGCAGCGACGCCGCCACCGTCAACGCCCTGCTCAAGCGCAGCGAACTGAAAGACATGGACATCATATTCGGCCCCCTCTACCAGCAGCAAATCAAGCCGCTGGCCGACTTCGCCGACCGCAACGACATACGGCTCGTCATCCCCTTCACCTCGAAGGACAACACCGTGTTCCGCAACCCGTCCGTCTACCAGATTAATACCCCGCAGTCCTACTTCTACTCCGAAGTATACGACCACTTCACCCGCCAGTTCCCCAATGCCAACGTAGTCTTCATCGAAGCCACACAGGGCAGCAAGGACAAAGCCGAGTTTATCAAAGGCCTCAAGGACGAGCTGCGCGACCGCCGCATCGCCTTCAAGAGCCTCAAGGAAGACGCCACTCCCGAGTCGCTGGCCGCCACGCTGGTGCCCGGCAAGAGTAACATATTCATCCCCACATCGGGCAGCAACCTGACCCTCATCAAGATTCTGCCCCAACTGACCCTGCTCGTACGCAACCAACCGGAGCACGAGATACACCTCTTCGGCTATCCCGAATGGCAAACCTACACGAAGGACCACCTCGATACGTTCTTTGAGCTCGACACCTACTTCTATTCGTCGTTCTACACCAACAACCTGCTGCCGGCAGCCATCAACTTCACGCGCAGCTACCGTCGCTGGTACCGCAAGGACATGGAGGAGCGCTACCCCAAATACGGCATGCTGGGATTCGACACCGGATTCTTCTTCCTCAAGGGTCTCTCGCGTTTCGGAACGGACCTCGAGAACAACCTCGACAAGATGAATCTCACGCCCATACAGACGGGCTTCAAGTTCCAGCGCGTCAACAACTGGGGAGGATTCGTCAACAAGAAAGTCTTCTTCGTGCGCTTTACCAAGAACTACGAGCTCGTGAAGCTGGACTTCGATTAAAACCATCCGACCACAACAACCCCTACGACATGAAACCAATCACCCTCATAGCAACCCTGCTCCTCCTGCTGGCCAGCGCCGGACGCGCCAATGCGCAGGTAGGAGAGCAACGCCACAACTTCGCCCTGGGCCTCAACGGAGGCATCAACCTCAACAGTGTCAGCTTCTCGCCCACCGTGAGGCAGAGCAACCTCATGGGCATCACCGGAGGACTGACCGCACGCTACATCTCCGAGCGATACTTCAAGATGATTTGCGGCGCCCAGATAGAAGTCAACTTCTCACAGCACGGATGGGACGAGTACTATCAGGACTATCCCGACCTGCAGTACACTCGCAAGATGAACTACGTAGAGATACCCCTGCTCGCCCACCTGGCCTTCGGCAAAGAGAAGCGCGGGCTGCAATTCTTCATCCACGCCGGCCCCCAAATCGGATTCTTTCTGAGCGACAGCTACACGCAGAGCGGCCCGTGGGAAGACTACAGCAGCGTCGTGGTGGAGCAGCACGACAAGAAGGTAGACAACAAGTTCGACTACGGAATAGCCGCCGGCCTGGGCGTGGAGCTCAAGACAGGCGCCGGCAACTTCCTGCTGGAGGGACGATACTACTATGCCCTCGCCGACTTCTACAGCAGCACGAAGAAGGACTACTTCTCGCGCTCGGCCCACGGCGTCATCACCGCCAAGCTGACATATCTCTTCGACTTGGTGAAATAAGACAGCATAGCTGTTGGTAAAGTTGCTAGCGCTTAGACGCGGATAGAGCGGGTCGAGCGGATAAATATATTATTAACCCGCCTCATCCGCCCTACCCGCGTCTAAAAAATCACCCCCATTCCCGCTCCCAACAAGCCATCGCACAGACACAGCCAGCACAAGTCGAGCAGATAAATAAATCATCAAACCGCCTCATCCGCATTATCCGCGTCTAAAAAATCACCACATACACATCAACCCTTGCAAAGCATCGAATTATTTCCTACATTTGCCTCCGATGCCTTTGAGACTGACGACATACTACCCCGGGAATGACATCCCCCCGCTGCCGGGCACTGACACATTCCATTCCACAGAGCTGTTCCACATCTACCAGTCGACACCCGGATACAGCCCCCTGCTCATCGTTGCCTCCGAAGACGGGCAGGTAGTGGCCAAGCTGCTGGCTGTCGTCCGCAAAAGCGTCCGCATGTTCCCCCCGTCCATCATACGTCGCTGCGAAATCTTCGGCACCGGCGAGTACTTCACGCCCGAAGACCGGCGCGAGGCCATCTTCACCGACATGCTCCAGCGCCTCACCGACGAAGCCCTGCGCAGCGCCTTCCTCATCGAGTTCCGCAACCTGTCCAACCCCCGCTTCGCCTACAAGGCCTTCAAGCAATGCCGCTACTTCGCCGTCAACTGGCTACGGGTGCGCAACTCCCTCCACAGCGTCCGGCGCGTAGAAGAACGCTTCAGCTCCTCGCGCGTCCGCCAGGTGAAGAAAGGACTGAAGAACGGGGCGACGGTACACGAAGCACAGTCGGTGGAAGAGGTGCGCAGCTTCGCCCGCATGCTCCACAACGTCTATTCCTCCAAGATAAGGCGCCACTTCCCCAGCAAGCAGTTCTTCGAGCAGCTCGAAAAAGAGACCCTGCGGGGCGGGCAAAGCAAGACGTTCATCGTGGAATATCGTGGCAAGGTCATCGGCGGCAGCGTCTGCATCTACTCGGGCACTGACGTGTTCCTCTGGTTCTCGGGTGGCATGCGCAAGACCTACGCCCTCCAGTACCCCGGCATCCTGGCCGTGTGGAAAGCCCTCGACGATGCCCATGCGCGCGGCTATCGTCACCTCGAGTTCATGGACGTCGGCCTCCCCTTCCAGCGCCATGGCTACCGCGAGTTCGTCCTTCGTTTCGGTGGTAAACAAATCAGCACCCGCCGCTGGTTCCGCTTACGCTGGGAGTGGCTTAACCGCCTGCTTGGCTGGCTCTACCGGTAAGGGCGTGCGCAGGTGTCTATAGAAAAAATCTGCACAAATATTTGGTAGAATCAAGAATAAGAAGTATATTGTAGGCCAATAACAAGTAGCCTGACTGAGGACGCATATTAAGGCGGCTGAAAATGCGTAACTATGCGGTTAAAAATGCGTAACTATGTCGTCAAAAACGCGTAACTATGTCGTCAAAAATGCGTAACTACGCATTTTTAACAACGTAAGGACGCAGTTTCAACGACGTAAGGACGCAGTTTCAACGACGTAAGGACGCAGTTTCTAAAGCTCCCAATAAAGATAGAATTCATATCAAGGCAAAGATGCTAAGGCATGATAAATCAGAGATAGTTAACCAGAGTACTAAACACTAAAACTATTTTACGCTATGTCAGTAAAATATAAACTTGTGCAGAAAAAGAATCCTGCGAAGAGAAACGAAAATGGTAAGTGGTATGCCATTCCCAGTACAACCAACCGCCTCAGCACACGTGCCGTCTGCAAAGTCGTCACTCGCGGAAGTACAATCTATCCTACCGAAGCCGAAACTACGTTTAATCTCGTATGCGACGGCGTTCCTCACGAACTGCAACAAGGCAATAGCGTGCAGCTAGGCAATCTGGGCTGGCTCAGACTGTCTATAGCAAGCGAAGGCGTAGATGACATTGCCCAGTTCGATGCAGGCAGTATGATAAAGAAAGTCAAGGTGGTATTCACTCCCTCCAAGGAACTGATGGCTGCTATCAAGAGTGGGCTGGAATTTGAAAATGCCGGAGTAGTTGAAGCCGGCTTCACCTTCCCCAGTACAAAGGCCTACCTGGAGTATAAGAGTACAGGCCAGTTGCCCGTGCCAAGTACACCGACTGGCGGTGGTGGCGAAGAAGAAGGCGGCGGAGGCTCGATGGGTTAAGCAGTTGCGTGAACATCAGTGGCTATATGCTATTCCGCCCTGTGGGCAGTAGTTCTATCTTAGGGGATAGGTACCACCCCGCCCTGTGGGCACCCCTCCTATCTTAGGAGGGGAGTTGTGCGCTGTCATTGCCTTATATATATAAGGTATATATGGCATGGCAAATTTACCCTATAGAAAGGCCAAACAGTAGTAGAGACGCGGCGTGCCGCGTCTAAAACTGCCATGCATTATAATATAATAGATATATAGCTGGAAGGGGAGACGCGGCATGCCGCGTCTCTACTAAGTGTATGCCTACCCATAAAATAATTACAAACGAATCTTAGAGAAATAGCCAACAGTAGTAGAGACGCGGCGTGCCGCGTCTAAAACTGCTATGCATTATAATATAATAGATATATAGCTGGAAAGGGAGACGCGGCATGCCGCGTCTCTACTAAGTGTATGCCTTCCTGTATCCTCGTGCCAGAGCCACAGTCGGGCACCTTACTCATCGTGCAGTGCCTCTGCCGGCTGAATCTTGGTGCACTGCCAGGCAGGTAGCCAGATGCCGCCAACGATAATCAGTGCCAACAGCAGCAGGGCGATGAGGAAGCTGAGGATGAAACGGGTGGTCGAGGTGTCGACCAGGGTATGCACGGTCAGGTCGGCCACCTGGATGTTGAAGGCCACTATCAGGGCGGGCACGACGACGAGCAGTAGCAGCATGATGCCCTCGCACAGGAAGTAGCCCAGTACCTGACGCCGGGTGCTGCCCATGGCCATGCGCAGGGCTATCTCGCTACGGCGCTTGCGCGTGCGGTACCAGAAGGTGGCGAAGACGCACAGGAAGACGTTGAACAGGAAGAAGGCAGCCACGGAGTAGATGGTGTTGAGGTAGTTGGTGGTGCCCTGCTGGATGTCGTAGGCGGCCTTCAAGTCGTCGTACGAACGGATGTAGTCGAGGTAGAAAATGCCTCGGTCGAACACCGGCTGCATGTCCTTGCGGAAGCGTTCGGCGAAGCCTGCGGCGTGGTCGGGCGATACGCGGATGGCCACATGGTGCCAGAAGAGGGGCCGGTTGACGGGCAGGTAGATAAAGTTGTCGTAGCGCGCATAGTCGTCTACCTTGTGCCGTGGGGCGACGGCAACCACGCGGTAGTTCGTCTGCGGGCGGGCCGACTTCAGGAAGTAAGGATTAAAGCAGGTCTTGCCCACGGCATCGGCCACCTGCGGCAGGTGGAACAGTGAGTCGGCCAGGTCGGCACTCATCACCACCGGCATGGGATATTCGGCCGGATTCCAGTGGGCCTCGTCCACTTGCCCGGCCAGCCATGGCAGGCGGAACACCTTGAAGTAGGACGCCGAGACGTAGCGTATGTAGCTGCTGACGGTGTGTGCCGAGTCGGTATGCGACGCATAGCCTTCGAACATCGACTCGTCGGTGTAGGGCACGGTGCCGTAATAGCTGCACACCTCCTCCACGCCGGGATAGTCCTTTATCAGGTTGTAGAGGTAGGTGAAGTCCTCGCCTGCCCGCTGATTGTCGGCGTCGTTGATGACCGATATAGGCTTGGTGTTCACCATCAGGTCGAACACGCACGAGGTGTCGTAGCCCTTGGGTTGCCGGGCCGCACCCTCGTAGTTGCAGACGAGGTCGACCCCATACCACAGCAGCACGGCCACAATCCACAGTTCCATCCAGAGCCACGCGTTGGCGCGACGCTGATTCCATATCTGATTGAATATCTGTTTCCACATAGTTTATTCTCCTCCGGTTAAAGTGTAAGCAATACTGCGTCGGGTGGCCATCCAGGCGGGTAGTAGTGTGGACAGCGCGTTGAAGACGAGGCAGGCGGCCAGTACGGCCAGGAAGACGGACGGGCGCAGCAGCAGGTCGCCGCCCAGGGCTATGCCTTCCAGCCTCGTGCCGTTGGTGCCGAAGAGCCAGGTGCTGCCTGCCACCAGCAAAAGGCACGACAGGGCGTAGCCCAGCAGGCCGCCTATCAGGGTCGTGCCCAGGCTTTCGACGAAGAGGTGGCAGATGATGTTGGCGTTCGAGGCGCCGTAGGCCTTGCGTATGGCTATCTCGCCCAGCCGGCTCTGCATCTGTGCATGTACCAGCCCTGATATGCCTACGGCCGGAACGACGAGCAGGACTATCAGCAAAAGGACATAGACCAGACGCGCGTCGATGCTGCTGTCGCGGAAAAAGGTGTACTCCGTATGCGTGTACAGGCGCGGGTCTTTCAGCACGTATTCCAGGCCTTGGCTGTTCAGCTGTCTCAGCCGCCGCTCCACCTCGGCGCGTACGTGGTCGGGTCGGGTGCCGGGCGACAGGTGGAGTATGGAGTAGCGCAAACCTATCAGGCCGCCGGTGCTGGTGGACGGGCTGTTGTTGGCCTCGTCGGCCAGGGTGAAAGGCTCCCATACATCGGCGTATGCGGTCTGGAAGATGGAGCTGACGTCGCTCACCACGCCTACCACGCGCGTCGGCTCAAAGTCGAGCTGCATCTCCCGCCCTATCGCCTCGTCGGCTCCGCCAAACAGCCGACGTGCCAGGCTCTCGCTGATGACGATGAAGCGACGTATCACGCCGTCGTTGCGGCTGCGTGTCGTGCGCCATTCGTCCTCGGCCTGTTCGAAGGCGGCCCGTCCGGCGTCGTACTCCGACCGGGTGAAGGGTCGGCCCGCCACGAAGCGGTAGCTGAAGAAATCAAACCAGTTGGCGGCAACGGGACGCAGCATCACGGAGTATCGGTCGGAAGAGGCGGGCAACGAGCACAGGGCCTTTTGCAGTCCGCCATGCCAGGTAAGCTCGTCCACGCCGGGCAGCGAGTCCATCAGGGCCCAGAAGCCGGTGGGACCGAGTCCGCGGTAGCCCCACAGTCCCGTACCGTCGGGGCGCATGCACTGGGTGCCGTAGTTGTAGAGCACCCTGTCGCGCCGTGTCTCGGGTGCTATGTCGGCCGTACGAAAGTCGTAGACCATGACCACCACCATCGTAAAGGCGATGGTCACCGCCGTACCGGCCACGCACACCGCCGTGTAGAAGCGATGCTGGGCGAGCAGGCGGAAGAAGGAACGCAGGTTGTGCGATAAGGAGTGTTTCATAAGCAGGTAATGAGTAATAAGTGGTTAGTAATAAGTTTGTTCAGCGGTAAGCGGTTAGTGGTTAGCGGTAAGCAGTTGGCAAATGCAGCGGTAAGTGGTTAGTGATAAACGGTAAGTGGTTGTCGCCAGCATACTGACCACTTACCACTGACCGCTAACCGCTGCCTACTCGTCGTGCAACGCCTCCGCCGGCTGTATCTTCATGGCGCGCCGGGCCGGATACCACACGCCTACTACTATCATCAGTGCCATCAGCAACCACGATAGTAGCAAGGCCTGCAGGAAGCGGGCGGTGTCGAAAGGCAGCTGGCTGACGTCCACCAGCTCAGCTATGCCTATATTCAGCGCGATGAGGGCGGCAGGCACGGCGGCCAGGGTGAGCAGCAGCAAGCCTTCAGTTATCAGTCGCACGAAGATGCCCCGGCGTGTGCTGCCCATCGCCATGCGGAGGGCTACTTCCTTTCGGCGGTGCTGCGTACGGAACCAGAAGGTGCCGACAACGCCCAGGAAGATATTGAGCAACAGGAAGCCCAGGATGCAGAGCTGCGTCTTGACTTCGTTCACGTTCTCCAGCTCGCTGATGTAGCGCAGCTGGCTGAAGGGTTGCACGTCGAGCATGTAGACGTTGCCCACGCGGTAGAGGCGGTCGGCATCGGCCATGAGCGCGTCCATGAATCCGTGGTCGGCATCGGGCCTTACGCGCAGGCTCAGTTGCAGGTAGACCGGGTTCTCGAACTCAATCATCACTGAGCGCGGAAAGTCGGTGGCTATATAGGGACCTCCCCACTGCTCGGCGGTCGTGAAGTGGTTCCAGCGCATAGGCTCGGCTATGCCGGCAACGCGCAGGCGGTTGTCGCTGTCCTGTTCCCACAGGGGCAACTGCCGGCCCAGCAACGCCGTGGCATCCGGCATTCCCAGGACTTTGTGCTCTGCAACCACGTTACGCGACAGAATCATCGTGCCCGGCTTTAGTACGGCGGCCAGCGAGTCGGGGCTTGTGGTATGCACCGTACGTCCGTCGGCACCTTGCACGGCTACGCCTTGCACACGGAACAGGCGCATATAGTCGGGCTGAGCCAGTCGGTGCATGGCTCGGACAGGTACTGTGTCCACGAAAGTCTCTATGCCGTTGCTGCCGTCGCCGTAGGGGATGCAGTTCTGCGATATGGCCACTGCTTCCACGCCGGGACGATGGCGCAAACGCTCGGCTATCTCCAGCAGGGCGTCCATGTCGTCTTCGATGGTGAGATTAGGGTCGTATAAGGCGGAGTTAGGGGTCAGCCGGTTCATCCTCAGCTGGTAGCAGTGCTCGGTATTGAAGCCCATCGGGGCAAAGTAGATGCGTGCCGTCATGCAGCACCAGTCCACGATGTACCAAAGCACAATGAAGACTACCAACAGCTCGAGGGCGAGGAAGAAATTGCTGCGCCACTCGTTGCGTATCTGTGTAAAGATTTTCTTTTCCATATCTAGTAGGGTTAGTAGACTAGTTGACGGGGTGACGAGGCTACGAGGTTTTTGCCGGTAGACAGGTCAATGGGTCGACGAGACTACGAGGGTATGTGTATCTATATTCATCTGTTTAACGTTCTGAACCGTTGATGGCCTCCACGATGTTCATCCTCGACGCGCGCCAAGCGGGAATGCCTGCGCTCAGCAGATTCATCAGCAGGCAGAAGGCAAAGGCAGCCAGGAAAATCCACGGGCTCAGCAGGGAGCCGGGCGTCAGGCTGGTTTCGCCTGCCAGATAGGCATTGGTGGAGTTGCCAAAGAGAAAGCTGTTCAGCACAAAGGTGGCGGCATAGCTCAGCAGCAGCCCCAGCAGACCGGCCAGACAGGTCAGCAGCAGGTTCTCCAGGAAGACCTGACGCATCAGCTCGTTGGCCGTGGCGCCGAAGGCCTTGCGCAGGCCTATCTCTGCCATCCGCTTCCGCATGCGCGAGAGGGTCATGCTGCTCAGGTTGATGGCGGGCACTATAAGCAGTATGAGCATCACCGCTATGTAGCGCAGCACCACTCCTTGCATGTCGGGCTCCTGGCTCCATGTGCGATACAGATGGGTGAACTGCGTGTCGGGCTGGCCACGGTAGAACACCTCTACCCCATCCTGTGCATCGTTGTACTTCTGCCGCAGGCGTTCGCATTCCTGACGGATGGCAGGGAAGTCTGCCCGGCTATGCGCCAGGATGACGGCGCGCATCGGCCCCATCAGGCCATAGCCCCAGGTATTGGCCTCGGCATTGCCTGCCGTATAAGGTATCCATACCTGGGCGTAAGCGTCCGTGGCCAGCATGGAGACGTCGGCCACAACGCCGCTCACCTGGAAGTCTACGTGGTTCAGTTCGAGATGTTGCCCGCTGACGTCCGTGCGCCCAAACAGACGGCGGGCCACCGAGGCGGCAATGACGGCGCGGGGCAGGCCGCTGCTCACGTCGGCCGACGTAAAGGGCTTTCCGTCGAGGAAGCGGAACCGGAACACCTGCCAGAAGTCTTCGTCGGTCTGTATCATGTCGGCCGTCGTCTTGGCACCGGCGGGCAACGAGGCCCTTACTTTGTCGGGATTCGATACCAGGGTAACGGCCTCGGCCGTAGTCAGCGTCTTGAAGCATTCGCGGCCGGTCTGCACCGACATGCTTGAGTTGGCGGAACGGCCGCTGGTGTCGCCCTTGGCGCGGTAGGACATGTTGGGCACGTAGAGCGAACGGCTGCGGTTCACCTCCGGCTCGCAGTCGGCAACGCGTACCCGCAGGCTTATGACGATGACCATAATCATGCAGATGGACAACGCCGTGCCCAGCACGGAAATCCAGCTGATGACGGGATTCTCGCGCAGGTGGAAAAGAGCTTGTTGTATATAGAGTCGTAACATATATATAGTGGTTAATGGTTAGGGGCAAGTATTCAGTGGCTATTTCAGCGGTAAGCGGTCAGTGGTAAGTGGTTAGTATGCTGGCGGCAACTGCTTACCGCTTACCGCTAACCACTAACCGCTGAAATCACCGCTAACCGCTGACCGCTGAATATCACTCATCGTGTAACGCCTCCGCCGGCTGTACCTTCATGGCACGGCGTGCGGGCAGGCCGATGCCGATGCCTATCATGGCTGCAATCAGGACGAAGGAAATGGCTGCACAGAAGGCCAGGCGTGGCCACTCCAGCGTAGTGCCGTTGCGCCAGCTGTTCAGTTCGAAGTGAGCCAGCACAATGTCGATAATGACAGCAGGTATGGTGACGGCCAGCAACAGGAATACACCCTCGCTCATCAGGCGGCTGAACACGGCACCATCCGTTGCGCCCATCGCCTTGTGCAGGGCTATTTCGCCACGACGCTGCTGCGTACGGAACCAGAAGGTGCCCAGCAAGCCCAGGAAGATGTTCAGTAGCAGGAAGCTCATGCCCACTATATAGTTGCGCATCTCGTTGACATAGGACTGCTGGTAACTGCGGCGGATGTCTGTGAAGCTGCGTACTTCGCTGATGTAAAGGTTGCCTATGCGGAATTGCTTCTCACTGTCGGCCTTCAGGTTTTCGATGAAGTTCCGGTCTTGGTCGGCACGGACGCGGACGCAAAGCTCGTTATCGGCGTTTGTCCAAAAGTCTTCCAGCAGATTCAGATTAAATGCCATGGAGTAGCAGAAGCGTGCTTGCTCGTAGTCGCTGTAGCGTACGTTCTGCAAGGCCGCACCCAGGCGGTAATTCTTCACGGTATCGCCGAAGAGGTGGAACTCCTTACCTACCAGCGACGTCATGTTCAGCTTCGCGTAGCTATAGAGATTGTCCGAAGCCAGGAACTCACCCTTTTCCAGTAGCGCGGCCAACTGTTCGGGCGTCTCGCCGCGCGTGCCCCGGTAGCGGAACACCCGCATGAAGTCGGGCGTCACGATGCGACGGATAGTCCAACTGGGTGCATGCAACGTGTCATAAACCACATCGGCTCCTGAATTACTGCCATTATAGGGATAAGAATTCTGCGACAGGCTGACTGCCTCTACTTCGGGACGTCGTTGCAGGCGCTTCACCAGCTCGCGCACTTCGTCGCTCTGCTTGTGTTCGTCCGAGTAAGGCGTATAGTCGGAGCTTTTATCGGTCAGTACACCCATGTCAATCAGGTAGCAGTGCTCGGTATTGAAGCCACGCGGCTCCATGTAGGTGGCTATGCGGCAATATAGCAGGTCGATGATGTACCACATCACCACACTGACCACCAGCAACTCAAGTGCCAGCCACAGATTGCTGCGCCACTCGTTGCGTATCTGAGTAAATAGTTTCTTTGTCATATCTTTTGTTATTAGTTGACAAGAGGACAAATTAACGAGGCTACAAAGCTTGATACTTGCCTATTCGCCTACTTGCCAACTTGTCTGCTCGTCAACTCGTCTCCTTATTAATGTGTTTTCCCGTTAATTGCCTCTACTATCTTCATCCGCGATGCACGCCAGGCAGGGATACCTGTGCTGAGCAAATTGAGCACAAAGCAGAAGAGCAATGCCCAACCGAAGGTAGAGGCGTGTATCAATATCGAAGCACTGACAGTGGGCGGATTGAGCGTCATGCTGTATAGCTGTGCAAAGAGAATATCACTGCCCAGACTGGCAAAGAGGAAACTCAACAACAGCCCCAATATACCGGCCAGTAGCGTGACAATGAAGTTCTCAGTTAATATCTGCCCCAGCAGTTCCATGCGTGTACAGCCGAAAGCACGGCGCACACCAATCTCGCTGACGCGGCGGCGCAAACGGCTCTGCGTCATGCTGCTCAGGTTAATGGCCGGCACGATGAGCAGAATAAGGTAGACAATGAGGCGGCTGCGGCGGGAAGCGCTCACATCAGGCTCCCAATTGGCTGCCGTAGCCAGCATATTCTTCTCTTGGTCGTAGGGACGATTACGGCTGATGAACTTGTAGCCGTTCTCGCCTATCACTTTGTTAAATTCGTCCAGTCGGCGGTTGGCCTCCTCACGGATAGCGGGAAAGTCACTGCGGTCGCGAGCCAGGATGGTACAGCTCATGATGCCCATCAAATCTGCTTCCCACGAGTTGTTAACTTGGTCAGTAGAAGTGTAAGGAATCCAAAGCTGTCCGTAAGCTGTTTCTGCCAGCGTCGATACGTCTTTCACTACACCTATTACCCGATAGGGTGCATGGGCCAGCAAGAACTCCTTGCCGGTGGCCTGCGTGGTACCGAACAGGTGGCGCGCCATGCTCTCGGTCATCACCGCAACGGGTAAGCCGGCATCAAACGTGGCCTGGTCGTAGGGCTTACCATCGACAAAGGCAAAATCAAACACAGTCCAGAACTGGTAGTCCGTCTCGCGTACATCAACCGATATGGCCGGCTGGCCGGGCATATTGACAGGACGAGATTCAGCAAATGCTGTATAGGCGGTAACTGCCTCCGGCGTAGTCATCCGGCCATACACCTCACGGGCAGTACGCACACTCATGGGACCGTTGCTGGTATTACCCTCACCCCACTCCGTTTTGGTAATGGTGCTCCACTTCACATGCAGGAAGCGGTCGCGATTGCTCTCGGGCGAGAAAGGCTCCACCTTCACCTGCTGCATCATGACTACCAGCATGATGAGGAAAATAGACAAGGCCGTACCTGCCACCGTCACCGCACTGATAAGCGGCTGCTGGCGCAGTTGCGCCCAAGCCTGTTGAAAATATTGCTTGAACATCTTTTTAATGAAGAATTAAGAATGAGGAATGAAGAGTTTATTATGAATAGGAAATGAAGTATCGGGGCTACCGATACTTCATCCATCATTCTTCATTCTTTATTTTTAAATGTTTCGTATCCACACTACCGATGCCGCCACGTGAGATATCGGCCTTACCGGCACAACCGCTTAATTCCAGACTGCCCACACCGCTCATGCCGGCTTTCAGGTAATCGCAGTCCACATTGACCACGGCCTCGCCTACACCGCTCATGCCGACAAACAGATTCCGACAAGTCAGGTGACTTATTTCGGCTGAACCTACACCGGTGACGTTTAGAGTAAAATCGTCCAGCTTCAGCGGTTCTTCGCACTTAAAGCCGCCTACGCCGGCCAAGGTAGCGGCTTCCAACGTAGGAGCAGTAACAAAAATCTTCAGGCCGTCGATGTTGCCTTTATGATTCTTCCCGCCTTTCTTGAAAGCGATAGTCAGACATCCATCCTCGACCTCGGTGGTAGTGAGCTTTACCCACTTTTCCTTACCTTCCAGACGGATGGAACAACGGTCGCCCTGCACGAAATAAACACTGGCCACCGACGTTATCTTCAACGAAGAAAAATCCTCCACCTTGCGCACCTCGCTCACCTTGGCATTCTGTGCCAAAGCCCCTATGGCACCGGCAAAAGCCAGGGCCAAAGCTATTATAACACCTATTATGTTTGCTTTCATATTATTCCTATCTATATTAAAATCCAATTCAACGTTTGCTCCAATCCCAGCAAAAGCTGTGTTTCATGCAGACCGAAACAGTGTTTCATACGTACTGATACAGTGTTTCATGCGAACTGAAACAATGTTTCACTACTGATGAAACAACACGAAACACAACCAAATCCACTCTCCTGTCAACCAATCTGACGTCCATCAAAGAAGCGTATCGTACGGCTGGTCAGCTTGGCCTGGTCTTCGTTGTGCGTCACCATCACGATGGTACGCCCGTCTTCCTTGTTCAGCTGATGGAGCAGTTCCATAACCTCGGCACCCATCTTCGAATCCAAGTTACCGGTGGGCTCATCGGCGAGGATTATTTCGGGATTACCAATGATAGCACGGGCAATGGCCACACGCTGGCACTGACCACCCGAGAGCTGCGTCGGCATGTGGCGCATACGATGGCTCAATCCCACTTTCTTCAGCACTTCTTCTGCCAAAGCTCGACGCTCCTTGGCCGATACCTTGCGGTAAAGCAGAGGAAGTTCTACATTGTCTATCACATTGAGCGAATTAATCAGATGGAACGACTGGAAGACGAAGCCCAGGTTGTGATTGCGGAAGGAGGCCAGTTCCTTGTCTTTCATGCCTTCCACACGTGTACCAGCTATTTCAATGGTACCGCTGGTCGGTGTATCAAGCAATCCCATGATATTAAGCAGCGTGGATTTTCCACAACCAGAGGGTCCCATAATACTCAGGAACTCACCCTTCTCTACACTCAGGTTCACATTTTCCAACGCTTGTGTTTCAATCTCGTCTGTACGATAAATCTTATTGATTCCAGTCAATTTAATCATTTCCATAATTGTATGTTATTTATAGTTATTAATCCATTATCTACCACAGAAGACACAGACTTAATATTTCTCTCTGTGAAACTCTGTGTCCTCTGTGGTGAACTAAATTCAAAAGCTGTGCCAAAACCATTCAGCATTGATTATCTGTCATTTAGCAACTATGCAAGTGTCCGATAATGAACAGTTTGTCCGTTTTCAGCGAACAACTGTCCGCTATTCGTCTCTCAAAGCATCCGTCGGTGCAATGTTACTTATCCTCCATGCCGGGATGTAGATGCCAATCAATACCACCACCAGCAGGATGAGGTAAATGATGAACGAAACAATGAAGAAATGCAAACCAAAGCTGTCCACCCAGCAGGGGGCCGTGCCCTGCATCCAGGCATTACCTTTGTTCAGTCCCTCACTGATGGCATATTGCAGGTAAAGGAAACAACCCACCAGCGTAGCCACGGTAGTCAGCACCACGCCCTCGCCCAGCAGCTGTAAGCGGATGCGGTGCGGCGTAGCACCATAGGACAGCATCACCCCAATCTCTTCACGACGGGTACGGGTTTGCAACCAGAAGGTACCGATGACACCCAAGCAAAGATTAATCAGGAAAAACAAAGCAATGCTCAGGTTGCGCCGGTAAAGCGAAGTCGCGCTACTGAACTCACGGGCAGCATTGATGTCATCATACGCCTGAAGATTGCGGGCATACAGATTGCCCACCCGCATCTGACGGACCATCCAGGGCTTGAAGTCATGCAGGAAGCGGTCCATGCTGACACCGTCTTTCAGACGGATAACCACGTGCATGTCGTCCTTGCTGGAACGTATGTCGGGATGCAACACCGGCTCGAAAGCAATAGGAACAGGACGCCAGTTGCTGACGTACTTGAAAGTCCCCACCGTACCCACTACGACAGGCAGATAGAGCGTGTCTGTCTCGTTCACCATCCAGCAACGCAAACGGTTGTTGTAGACCGAGGTATGGAACAGCGTTTCCAGCGCATTCTCGCTCAGTACCACATTAAGCTCACCATAAGTATGGTCAGACAATTCCTCGGGCGTCATGCTGCCTTGGCCAGGTCGGAAACCGTAGGTCTCAAAGAAATGGGTATGAGGCAAAAACTCAACGTACATCAGGTCATGTCCAATTGTGTCGCCCTCTGCCAGTAAAGAAGATGTGCTGCTACCCTGCGAACCGGGATACACGAAGGAAAGAACCGGAGTGGCCTGCTCCACATCGGGATACTGACGGGCACGCTCCACAATATTCAGATAGGCCTGCATCAGCGAAGCCGAGTCTGTAGCCTGTGCGTCATAGCCAGGCGCCTGTGGTTGCAACATACCGACAGAAACCATACAGAGGCGGTCGGCATCATAACCCAGCGGAAGATGCCGGTCGTAGGTCACCACGATAACGGGGTCAAAGATTATCCACGAAAGGACGGCAACCAATATCAGTTCGGCCAGTAGCCAACCGTTGCGGCGGCGACGGGCCCATAGGGTTTTGAAGATGAGTCTGAACATAAAGGGATTTATTTTAGGAGTTAGAGAAGTTAAAGAAGTTAGAGAAGTTAAAGTCGATAGTCTTGTAAACCATCCACCATAGTATTGGCTTTAACTTCTAACGAAGCGTAGCGAAGTGATAACTTCTCTAACTCCTTTAACTCCTCATTATTCATTTATCTTTTCTCATAAAGCGAATACACAATCGGTTTGCGCAGCGACATCCATGCCGGCAGCAAAGCTGACAAGAGGTTGAGCAACAGGCAGAGCAGGAAAGCAATGACAAAGACGGCAGGCGCAAATAGCATCTCGCCCGACACGTAGGCATCAACACCCTGCGGTACAGCCTCAGGCCACTGGTCGAGCAGAACGAATATCCATTCTCGACCCAGATAAACAGTAATCCATGCCAATATCAGCCCCAGCACACCGCCCGCCAGTGTCAGGAAAAAGTTCTCCCACATGACTTGTGAGAGCAAAACACGCTTGCCTGCACCAAACGACTTGCGCACCCCCATCTCGGGCAGACGGCTCTCCATACGGCTGGCAATAAGTCCGCTCAGGTTGAGGGCAGGCACCAGCAGAAGCACCAGCACTACCACTATCAGATGGCCCGCCGTTTTCCAGGGACTGAAGCTGGCATCCGACGGATAGCTTTGGAAAACGCTAAGCCAATGTGATGTGGGCTGTTTCCACAACTCCAACTTCCACTGGCCCTCGTGTTGCAGGTTTATCCGCCTTGTCAAGTCTCTTATTTCTGCCCGCAAGGCATCAGTCTGTGCCTTATCCTTTACAAGGAAAGTCACGGAAAATTCACCACAATACGGAAACTTGTCAGTGAATGGTTGTTTATAATCCTCTTTTACAGAATAAGGCAGATAGACCTGTGCATACGACTGTGGAGTGAGGTAACTGGCACTGCGTACCACACCACACACACGGTAGTTGACATAATCCAACGAGAAAGAACGTCCTACCACATCTTTGGTTGTACCGAAAAGACGGCGCGCCAAGTCGTCGGAGATGAC
Source organism: uncultured Bacteroides sp. (assembly GCA_900553815.1). Classification (GTDB taxonomy): domain Bacteria; phylum Bacteroidota; class Bacteroidia; order Bacteroidales; family Bacteroidaceae; genus Bacteroides. Next base: position 13,549 of record USEY01000028.1, on the reverse strand, counting down.
AGCCGTATGGATAACACTTGCCAAATCAGAGTCGGTAAAAGGATTACCCTCCAGAAAGCGGAAAGAGTAGATGCGGAAAAAGGCAGGGTCGACCAACTTCAACGCTACACTAAAGTCACCGCTCAAATCAGCCGGCTGTATATAAGCAGGCGTTTCCATGCCATAATCTATAACGGCAGAAACTTCCACCACATTCTTCAACGGATACATCCACTCCTGCAATGCCTGAAAAGAGAGCCCAGACTGGCTGGTCAGTCTCTCTGATTGAAAACTGGCATTAGTCAGATACAACGTATTCGCCCGGTTCACCTCGGGATACACAGGTGCCAGCTTCACATAATAGACCACCGCCATCACGACCGTCATGGCGATAGCCAGCCCCGTGCCGGCAATGTAGAGCGTGCTGAACAGGCGGTTCTGCCTGAACAACGCAAGGGCTTGTTTGAAATAGGTTTTCAGCATACTTTTTATCTTTAGTAGTTAAAAGGAGTTAGAAGAAGTTAGCACTTCGCTTTGCTCCGTTCAGGGAGTTAAAGGCCAATGTAAAAAGAGTCAAATCGCAATATCGGCTTTTAACTCCTTAGCCCGTCTTGGCGGGCAATAACTCCCTTTAACTCCTTCTAACTCCTTATCTAATTTCACTCTTCCCTCAACGCCTCCACCGGCAGCGTCCGCGCCGCCCGGCGTACAGGGATATACGTACCCACCAGCGCCACAACCAGCAACAGGACATAACTGATGGCCAGCACCACGGTGAAGTGGAAACCAAAACGGTTCTGTCCATAGGCTGGATTAGGTACGAAATTATCACTCATCTCTACCGCATACAGTCCGTTGGTGTGTGCATGATAGAGCAGGAAGGGAATGACCAGCACGAAGGCCACCGTCAACAATAGCCAGGCCTCGATGAGAAACTGCCGAACGATGCATCCCTGCGAAGCACCCATGCTGCGCATCACGCCAATCTCGCCACGGCGTGCGTTGCTGCGTATCCAGAAGGTGCCCACCATACCCAGGAAGATGCACAGCATAGCAAACCCCGTCAAGGCATATTGCAGACGCAGCTTGTTGGACACACCGCTTCTCATGGCGTATGCCTTGCTTACCTCCGAGAACTCCTGCAGCTTGTCGAAGTAGAAGTTGCCCATGGCCAACCGCGGACCCACCTCGTTGCGGAAACGCTGTTCGAAGGCCGAGGCATCCACTCCCGGCTTCACACGAATGACAATGCTGAACAGCCACTGCATATAGCTGCCTCCCCACATATTATCAAAAGTGCGCACAATAAGCGGATAGGGTTGTTCATAATCACGATGCTTATAGTCGCGGAATACACCTGCCACCTCGCAAGGTTTATCATCCTCATAGATTTTCTTGCCCACGGCATCGGTCGTGCCGAACAGCGGTTGCGCCAGCCGTTCGGAGATGAACGCCTTGCCCCTGCTCTGTGCCGACACTTCGATGTCGCCACCTGTACGGGCATCCTTCATGCCGAGAATGCGAAACAGGTTTCCACCCTCGGCCGCCACGAAGTTATACTGCTGCGCATGCACGAAGCCCTCGCCCTTGTGCAGCGATGCCGTGTCAGCAAAAAGTTGCGTACCGTTCCATGAATTACTGTTAGGAAAGCTCCAACTGGTAGAGATGCAACAGCTCTCCACTTCGGGCTGACTACGCACCTCACGGACAATACGCCAGTAGGCTGCCAGGTTCAGTGAGTCCTTGTCCTGTGCAGGGTCGTAGCGTCCGTCCGTTGCGGCATACGCACCGAGGTTTACTACATAGACGCCCTTGGGGTCATAGCCCTTGTCAATGCTATGATTAGCGGTCAGCACATAGATGGGGTCGATGACCGTCCACAGAAAGAAACTGACGAACAGCAGTTCCAGAAATATCCAAGCGTTCTGACGACGCTGGTTCCAAAGTTGATGTAAGATGGTTTGAAGCATGGGTTTTCTTTTTATAGTAGTTAAAGAAGTTAGAGTAGTTAAAGAAGTTAAAGCTAACAGTCTTGTAAGCTATTAACCATAGTATTGGCTTTAACTTCTAACGAAGCATAGCGAAGTGATAACTTCTTAACTTCTCTAACTCCTATCTTTCATTATCTTTTCGTATTCAACGATTCCATAATCGGGTGACGCAGCGCCCCCAACGCAGGCACGAGTGCCGACACTACATTGAGCACGACGCACACGGCAAACGTGCAGCCGAACACGGCAGGATTGAACAGCATCTCCGCCGTAAACGACGTGGAGAGGGAAGTGTCATAGATGTTCTTGTCAAACAGCGTCAGTATCCAGTCATTGGCCGTCAGCACAATAAGGTAGGAGAACACCAGCCCCGCAAGGCCTCCCAGCACCGTCAGTACCAGATTCTCGCACAGCACCTGCTGCAACAGCTGACGGCGTGTGGCACCGTATGCCTTGCGGATGCCCAACTCGGCTATGCGGCTGTCCATGCGCGAGGAAATCATGCCGCTCAGGTTCAAGGCAGGGATAAAGAGCAAAGCCAACAGGATATAGAGGAAGGTCTTGGTCAGCTCGCCCATGTCGGGTGCACGCTCCAAATCCTGGCGGAAGGTGCTTACCCAATATTTGTCGGGCTGCCCCATCAGGTCGTATTCATAGTCCTTGTCCTGCTGGGAATAACGGCGAAACACGTCCTGCACCTCGCTGCGCACTGCTTCGAGGTTCTCCTCATCGTCCACCAGCAGATAGGCAGACACATTGCCCAGCAGCCCCTGGTTGTCCAGTTGCTCCGGGAGTTCCGAAGCATTGAGCAATGGCACCCACAGGTCGCCCGACGTCTCGGGGGTGGCATTGGAAACATCGCTCACCACGCCACACACCCGGTAGTCGCAACCGTTGAACGTAAAGTGCCGGCCTACCAGCCCTTGGGTCGTGGCAAACAGCCGTTTGGCCAGCGACTCACCCAATACAGCCACCTTAGCCCGTGCCTTCACATCTTCCTGCGTGAAAGATTTGCCATCAAGGAAGCGAAAGCCGAATACCTGCCAGAAGGCACCGTTGACATAGCGCGGCATGACGTTGAACGGCTTCACCCCTGCCGCCGAAACCTGATAGTTTTCCCAAAAGCCTATCATGCTGCCCGCCACCTGCTCTACGTGAGGCAGCCCCTGCAACAGCTGGTCCACCACATAGTAGGCCACGCCGCCGTTGATATTCCAGTTGTCGGGTTTCCCCTTAGGATAGCGCTTTATCGGCTTCAGCACCAGCGTGCGGTCGCGGTTGTATTCGGGATAGATGGGGGCAAACTTGACGTACAGGATGATGAACAACGTCATCACCAAGGCGATGGACAGCCCCGTACCCACCACATAGATGCCTGTGAAGAGGCGGTTCTGCCGCATCAGCGTCCAGGCTTGTTTGAGGTAATTCTTCAGCATAATTTCTTCTTATGATAGATTAATAGGTATATCGTTTTCTCATTGTGGAGGCGGAAGTTGCACCTGCTTCGCGGAGTCCATGCTGCCATCATGGACAGCACAAACCGCCCGCCATGGTCGAGGCAAATCCTTCACCATGGTCAACCCGCTGCCGTCACCATGGTCAGCACGACGCCGTCACCATGGTCAACCCGCTGCCGTCACCATGGTCAACCCGACGCCGTCACCATGGTCAACCCGACGCCGTCACCTCGGTCAACCCGACGCCGTCACCTCGGTCAACCCAACGCCGTCACCTCGGTCAACCCAACGCCGTCACCTCGGTCAACATGACGCCGTCACCTCGGTCAACAAACGACCGTCATCCCGGCGGCAGGAGCAGCCCGGCAAATATCTTGTTTTTCAGTTGATTATGAGTTACTTTTTCAGTTTCAGCTTGTTCTTGTTCTTGAATTGGCTCATATCGCTCACTACGACCCGGTCGCCCGGTTGCAACCCCGACACGACTTCCACAAACTCAAAGTTAGAGTCGCCCAGTTGCACCTTGCGCTTCACCAGCTGGTCTTCGCCGTCCAGCACAAAGAGTTCGTACTCGCCGCGTCCCACGTAGTACGACGCATTGGCCATGCGCATCACGTCCTCCTTCACGGCGTTCATCACGTACACGTCCGTCTTCAAGCCCGAACGCAGGCGGCGGTTGCTGTCGTCCTCCAGCTGCACGGTGAAGGATATGACGCCGTTCTTCGACAACGGAGTGACGCTGCTCACCTGTCCCTCCAGTTTCTCGCTGCCAATCTTCACGATGGCCCGTCCGCCGGCAGCCACGCGGTCGCCGTAGGTGTCGGCTATCTCGCCTTCCACCTTGAAGTGGCTCAGGTCAGAGATGACGGCAATCTGTGTGCCCTCCGTCACCTGCGCGCCTATCTGGTTGTTGATGTAGGTCAGGATGGCCTTGCGCGGCGAGCGAATCTGCGCGTCGTCCAGCGTTCGTTTGGTCTCGGCCAGGCTCTTGCGGAAGATGCTCAGGTCCAGTTCCTGCACCTTATATTCGGCAGCCAGCACCTCCTTTTCGTTTTCGTATTGCTGACGCAGCTGCTCCAGTTCCAGCTGGGCCACGTTGACGCTCAATTCGGCCTGGCGCACCTTGTCGGTAGTCCCCGAGCCGAGGCTGTCCAGATACTGCTCGTTGCGCAGCTCCACCTTCATGCGGTTCAGCTTCATTTCCGACACCTTTATCTGCATGGCCAGGTCTTTCAGCTTGGTCTCGTTGTTCACCTGCAACTGCTGCAACTTATAGGTACGCATCTGCTCCTCGTCCAGCTGTTTCTTGTATTCGGTCTCTGCGCTCTGAAGGTCCAGTTTCAGGATGGGTGTACCCACGTCCACACTGTCGCCCCCCTTGCGATACACCTCCAGGATGCGAGTATTGATGGGCGAGTTGATGATTTCCTCAAACGCCGGCACCACCTTGCCCGATGCGCTGACGCTCACCTCTATCGTTCCCTTGTCAACCTGCGAGAACACCAGGTCCTTCTCCTTCACGCCCGTGCGCATCAGCGAGATAAGTACACTGACCACGGCTACTCCGGCCACTGCCACCGCGCCGTAGCGCACCAGCTTCTTGTTGCGCTCCTTGCGCTTCTCTTCTTTCGATATTTCTCTATCCATTGTTATGTAGTTTTATTCATTATCGAACACATCACTTGCCTATACAGCGAATATCGTGCCAAAAGTGCAAAGCGTTGAACTACAGGCGGGAGCAAAGAAAAGGGGTGTCCGATATCGGACACCCCTGTACATTTTCGGATAATTTCCCTTAGCGAAGCCGCAGGCGGTCGCCCACCTCGGGCACGTATTCGTCTGCATCCTTGCGATTCATTTTATACAGATTCTTCAGCCGTATGCCAAACTTCTGCGAGATACTGTGCATGGAGTCACCGTCCTTCACTACATATACACGATGCGGCTCCTGAGCCTTCTTGTTTTTCTCCATCAGGTAGATGATGTCGCCGGCCTGCAAGGTGTACTCGCGGTGCAGGTCATTGTACTTCACCAGTTTCTTCCAGCTGATGTCGAACTCCTTGCCCAGCAGGCGGAAGTCGTCGCCTGTGCGTGCCACCACATAGAGCAGCTTATTGGATGTATATATCTGATGAGGATTGGCCAGCCAAGGTTTCTTCTTCAGTTCCTTCTCCCAGCGGCGGGCCTCTCGTCGGCTCATACCCTTGTTGTCATACTTATAGAGTTCGTAATCCTCAATGATGGTTATCAGGCGGTTAGCATAAGAAGGGTCGGTAGCATAACCGGCCTTCTTCAGCCCACGGGCCCAACCTTTGTAGTCTGTAATCTTCAGTTTGAAGAGGAAAGCATAACGGGGACCGTTCTTCAAGAACTTGGAATGGTCTTCATAAGATTCCTCCACCTTGCGATAAGCCCGGAAACACTCTCCCTTGGCATCGTCATCGTGGTAAACCTTGCGGCCACGCCAGGTATTGTGGCACTTAATGCCAAAGTGATTGTTGCTCTTACGGGCCAGTTGGCTACGCCCGGCCCCACTCTCCAGCAGTCCCTGTGCCAAGGTGATACTGGCAGGAATCCTGTACTTGTTCATCTGCTCCACGGCCAGCGGAGCATATTCCTTGATATAATTATTGTATAGCGAATTGCGGCGCTGCGCCTGAATGGGCAGCATCAGCAGGATGAAGGCCGCGAAAGCCAACAATCTATAGATACACTTCATCGTCATCTCTCTGAATTGGTTTGGACGCAAAAGTCCGTAAAAGAATTGAAAAAAACAATCCTTTTACTATTTATTAGCTAACGGAGGAAAGGTAAACGGCCTAAATTGCCTACATTTGGAGCTATAAACTGCATGGAAACACATTAAGAACTGATTCATACATGAAACCTAAACGACTGTCAACCGGACTGCTGGCACTAAGTGCCTTTGTCCTCAGCGCATGCTCCAGCATGTTCTATCCCAAGGGAAACGTTCTGGAGAAAATAGAAACAGGAATGAGCCCTAAAGAGATTTCAGCCCTGCTGGGCAAACCGGAATACCGCCGTCTGAACTATGAATTGGAGGAATGGGAGTACCGCAAATTCCTGAATCCTCTGGATGGCGAAGCCACTGTCATCATTGTACGCTTTGAAGACAACCACCTGGTTTACATGGACTCGTTCAAAAGTTCCGAACGGCAAATACCTGCAAACTCCACACCGGCTACACCGCCAGCCTCAACGCCGATAGTAGTTCCTGTCCGGCCGGAACACCCCGCAGCCTGCCGTCCCACGTCCGAACAACAGTTCAATAAGTTCTACAACAAAGTGAAGGAACGACCTTTCAAGGATGATCAGATGAAGCTGCTGCGTGCCGGAGTGGAAAACAAGTATTTTACCTGCCGACAATGCGCACGCATGATGTCGCTCTATGCTTTTGACGACGACCGTCTGGAGGTACTACGCCTGTTTGCGCCACGCATTGTGGACAAGGAGAACTACGATGTAATAGAACGGGCACTGGACTCACTGATAGAACGCGACAAGGTGGTGAGCATATTGGGTATCTGATAATGTCCCCCGCTCCCCAATCCGCACAGAGAAATGTAACCATAAAACCTACATAAATCATACAACCATGAAGGAACTGAACATCCCATTCAAAGTCGTCTGTTATCAGGAAGAAGAACTGGAGCCAGCCGACCGACAACTGATAGAAGCCGCCCGGCAGGCCACCTACCACAGTTATGCCCCCTACTCTCACTTCTCGGTTGGAGCGGCAGCCAGGCTGGCCAACGGCCAGTTGGTGAGCGGCAGCAACCAGGAGAATGCCGCCTATCCCTCGGGACTCTGTGCCGAACGCACTACCCTGTTCTATGCCAACTCGCAATATCCCGATGTGGCGATAGAGACACTGGCCATTGCCGCACGTAATGAACAGGGAGAGTTTGTCAGCCGTCCCATCGCACCCTGCGGTGCATGTCGACAGGTAATGCTCGAATCGGAAGCCCGGCAAGGAAAACCACTACGGCTGCTGCTCTGCGGCACAGAAGGCATCTACGAAATAAAACAAGCCTCCCACCTGCTTCCCTTGTCGTTCGATGCGTCGAGCATGAAAACGGAATAAGCGGAAAGCAAACGGGAGGCCGGTAAATATCGGAAATAGAACAAACGAACTTAATAAGTATGTTCGTCTTCCAACTCGCGGGCATCAATCTTACGGTTGTCAATGCGTCGCCAAGCGTAGAAGATGTAAGCCAATACAAAGGGGACAAGGATAGAGACGTAGGCCATGACTTCGAGCGTAAACCGGCTGGAGCAACTGTTGGCCAGCGTCAGCGAGCTTTGCAGGTCGGCACTGGATGGATAATAGGCCGTATCATTATAGCCTACCGACAGTAATAAGGCAAAAACCGTAAGCACGGTACCTATCCCAGTCAACCAAATGCCCTTATCGTAAGTAGGTTTCCACAGGCTACGAACAATGCCCCCAAGCACACTGACCACTCCCAACAGGAAAACAACAAGCACCAAAGGCATAGCCAGAAAGTTATGAAGATACTTGTAGGGCTCCAAATAGATTTCTCCGGTTTCGGGCTGCACGGCAAAACCATCGGCCACCAGCGTACGGACCAGAAATGACAAAAAGAAAACTAAGAACAAGCCGGTATTAGCCCATAGCGAACGGCGACAACGTGCCACCAAGTCAGCATCGGCAATATTATTGATGAAATAAAGCGCACCCAATATCCTTGACAGGAAGAAGACAGCCAGCCCCATCACTACATTCCAAGGATTGGCCAAAGCATCCAACCCATGCCAGCCATTGGCCCAACGACTGATGACGGGCATCAGTGTATCAGCCATATTACCCTTGTCAATAACGAATGCCGAGCCTGTGAAGAACGTGGCTACCGCCCCGCCCAGCAGAACCGGACCTACCACTCCATTAATCACCAAAAACACCCGATAGGTATTCTGTCCCAACAGATTGCCTGCCTTGGACTGAAACTCGTAGCTGACAGCTTGCAGGACAAAGCTGAACAGAATTATCATCCACAACCAATAGGCACCACCGAAACTGGTACTGTAGAACAATGGGAAGGAAGCAAAGAAAGCTCCACCGAAAGTCACCAGTGTAGTAAACGTAAACTCCCACTTACGTCCCGTAGAGTTAACCATTATCTTTCGGTGCTCTTCCGACTTGCCCAGACAGAACAGCATCGAATTGCCGCCCTGCACAAACAACAGAAACACGAGCAGGGCACCCAGCAACGATACGACTGCCCACCAATAATGCTGAAGAAAAATATAAGTATCCATAGAATATCCTTTGATTTACAATGAAACGGCTGATGTTTTTAGAATCCCTTGCGAATAGCCTTGAGCATGATGCCCACTTCTGCAATGAGCAAGACGGTGAACAAAACCAGGAAGATGAAGAAGGTAGTCTGCACCGACCCGACCTCAAGACGCGAGATAGCTGCCGAAGTAGGCAACATATCCTGAATGGCCCAGGGCTGACGTCCGCACTCGGCCACTACCCATCCGGCCTGTCCGGCCAGGTAACCCAACGGAATGGTAAACAAAGCAATCCAATGCATCCAGCGCATTTCGGCAAGGTTTTTCCGATAAACCAGGAACAAAACCACCAGGAAGAATAGAATGAAATATCCGCCCAGTATTACCATGACACGGAACATGTAGAAAGTCAGTGGCACATTAGGCACCAGTTCGTTTACATCTTTAATATAGCCATAGCCAAAGTATTGTACATTGTCGGTCAACACCGCGGCAGCTTCGGCTGCGGCTTCTTCATCTCCATTGGCCTTGGCAGAGCGATAGTCAGCAAAAGCTGCAATAGCTTTCCGGCCACGAAGCATTTTCTCCTCAGCCGACAAAGCCAACGAGCCATCTTTCAGTTGATAACCACCTTTCAGCAAATCATTGATGCCCGGCACAAAAGCTTTCGAGTCACGCTCGGCCAGCAGCGACAGCATCTTCGGTAATTCAATACGCATCAGGAAAGGGTCTACTCCGTCATCGGCCGTCTGCTTGTCAGGATTCAGTATGCCAAAAGCTACCAGCCCGGCTCCTTCCTGTCCTTCATAATAGCCTTCCATGGCAGCCAGCTTCATGGGCTGGTTTTGTGCCACCTGGTAGCCTGAGCCGTCGCCCGTCCAAGCCGACATCAGAGAAGCAAACAGCCCGACACAGGCACCTATCTTGATACTGGCCAAAGCAAAATCCTTGTGCCGCCGACGCAACAGATACCAGCAGCTGACACCTACCACAAAAATGGCGCCCAGCACCCAACCCGACAATATGCTATGGAAGAACTTATTGACAGCCATTGGCGACGTGGCCACCGCCCAAAAATCGACCATCTCATTGCGGGCAGTATCAGGATTGAACACCATCCCCACGGGATTCTGCATCCAGGCATTAGCCACCAATATCCACCAGGCGGAGATGGTTGCTCCCAACCCGGTAAGCCAGGTGGAAGCCAAATGGAAACGACGGCTCACCTTCTCCCATCCAAAGAACATGACAGCAATAAAGGTAGCCTCCATAAAGAAAGCCAGAATACCTTCAATAGCCAGCGGTGCGCCAAATATATCGCCCACAAACCAGCTATAGTTACTCCAGTTCGTACCAAACTCAAACTCCAGAATCAGGCCGGTAGCTACACCTATAGCAAAGTTTATACCAAAGAGCCTCATCCAGAACTGTGCGGTCCGCTTCCAAAATTCATTGCCTGTACGATAGTATATCGTCTCCATAATGCCCATAATGACCGCCAACCCAAGGGTAAGCGGCACGAAAATCCAATGATAGATGGCTGTCAAGGCAAACTGTGCCCTCGACCAGTCAATCAGGGAAGTATCAATACTCTCAAACATAAATAAAAAGATATGGTTAAATTACACATGAATATACTTTGCAAAATATCTTGCCTCATTTCACTGCCCGCTCTATCAGCTCACGACCTACATATTCAACGCGTCCTGACTCATCTGGTTCTTGAGTTTTTAAGAAATCGGGGAAGAAGAAAAGACGAAGAACAAAGAATAAGACGAACAGCTTAATCAGAATAATAAGCCACAGCGTACGCCCCAAAGTCATATTGCGGAAACCGTCGCGATAAAATCTCCACACATTCATAATCGGTTGCTTCATAGCAAAGAGGTATTTAAGGATTAGTACCGGGACAAATATAGAATTATCTGCGCTTACACCAAACGAAAACGAAGAAAAAATATAGCCTGCAAAAGGTATGCGAAGAAAGTTTCCTACCTTTGCAAAGGCTGAACATGATTCAACCCGTCATTAAAAGTATCAACAAGAACACATGCTTTTAGAAAAAATAGTCATAGCACTCGATTCCTTCAAAGGAAGTCTCACTTCCACTCAGGCAGCAGAGGCAGCCGCCAAAGGCATAAGGGAAGTATTACCCCAATGTCAGGTTGTGTGCCTGCCGGTTTCTGACGGTGGTGAAGGCATACTGGACGCCTTGCTGCAAGCTATAGGCGGCCAATATATCAGTTGCCCGGCACACGACCCGCTAATGCGTCCACTGACCGTACCCTACGGCGTATCGGCCGACAAACAAACAGCCATTATTGAAATGGCAACTGCATCGGGTCTCACACTCGTCAGCCCCCAAGAACGAAACCCGCTGCGCACCACCACCTACGGCACAGGCGAACAGATACGCCATGCCCTGTCACAGGGATGCCGCCACGTGCTGTTGGGACTGGGAGGCAGTGCTACCAACGATGCCGGTCTGGGCATGTTGCAAGCGTTGGGTTATGTATTCAAAGACAAGAACGGACAGGAAATAGACCCCATGCGAGGAGAATGGCTGGAGAGAATAGCCAGCATAGACACAAGCAACGTGCCACAAGAGGTGAGAGAAGCACAATTCACCGCGGCCTGCGACGTAAACAATCCTTTTCTTGGCCTGTCAGGAGCCTCACACGTCTTTGCTCCACAAAAGGGAGCCGGGCCGGCGGACGTCGCCAAGCTGGAAAAAGGCATGAGCCACATAGCTGAACTAATCAGACAAAGCACAGGTACAGACATATCTACGATGCCAGGTGCTGGGGCTGCCGGAGGAATGGGTGGTGCACTGGCAGCCTTTCTCCATGCTCCGCTCAAACCGGGCATACAACTCTTGCTCAATAGGCTCCATTTTGCGGAAATGATACAAGATGCCAGCCTCATCATCACCGGCGAAGGCAAGGCCGACCGCCAGACTCTGATGGGGAAAGTACCTGCCGGCATACTGCACGAAGCCCGACAACAAGAAATACCCGTCTGGCTGCTGGCCGGCGCAGTAGACGACAAGCCCATGCTGCTCGAAGCCGGTTTTCAAGATGTTTATTGCATCAACCCTCCCGGCACACCCGAAATGCAGGCCATGAACCCGGACTTTGCCCAACAGCAGATAAAAGAAACAGTGAAAACCGCGCTACAACAAAGCCTAACGTCAGACACCAACATCTGCTGAGCAATCTGTTTTTTCATTACATTTATCACCAAGCAAACAACTTTAAGCCAATGAAAGACTTCTCTACCGACTACCCATATCATCGCCGTTCGCGTCACGAATACGTACCCCTCGGCCTGAAAGACTTTGCCGCCATCGACTTCGAGACGGCCAACAACGAACGATGCTCGGTGTGCAGTGTAGGAGTGGTTGTGGTGCGCGACGGTGAGTTCACCGACTCATTCTACTCGCTCATACAGCCCGAGCCCAACTATTACACCTACTGGTGCAGCCGCGTGCACGGGCTGACCCGACAGGACACCGACGATGCTCCCAACTTCAGTGAAGTATGGGCGCAGATAGAACCGCTGATAGAGGGGCTTCCCCTGGTAGCCCACAACAAGGCCTTCGACGAAAGTTGCCTGAAGGCTGTCTTCCGTGTTTATCAGATGGACTATCCCGACTATGAATTCTACGATACCCTGCGTGCCGCCCGGTTGGCCTTCCCCCATGCCGAAAACCATCAGCTGCACACCATTGCCGCCCTCTGTGGCTATCAGCTCGACAAGCATCACCACGCCTTGGCCGATGCGGAAGCCTGCGCCTGGATAGCCCGGGAAATTTTATAAGTACAGACATTTTTTACCTCAGACATCGACAGCCATCCTGTGCCTGCCGATGTCTGTCATGCCCGGTCCGTATCCTACAAAACACTCCTTACGGTGAACCGATTCGTTCCTGCCTATGGAACGACCGTTTCATAGTCGTGAAACAATTGTTTCTTGCTTGAGAAACAGCTGTTTCTCAGGCATGACACGACCGTTTCCTGATAGAGAAAATCAAGGAAACTACAATCTATTGAGAATGAACACACTATAACCAGTCTCCAGATAAGAAAGAAACACATACGGGCAAAGCAACGCTAATTGACATTATGCCGCAAAAAACAAAAAAGAATTATCAATCGTAAAGCAAGAATCGTTATCTTTGCACTGTACTTAACAAGATATACACAATTCCTAATAACTACTATTATTAAGACTATGTTACGTAAAATCAGACTGACACTTGCCGTCTTATTTTTTGCGCTGATAACCCTGCTCTTCCTCGACTTTACAAGAACGCTGCATACCTGGTTCGGCTGGATGGCAAAAATCCAATTTCTTCCTGCCCTGCTGGCACTCAATGTAGGCGTGGTAGTGGCACTGATTGTGCTCACCCTGCTGCTGGGCCGTGTCTATTGCTCGGTCATTTGTCCGTTAGGCGTATTTCAAGACATTGTTGCTTGGTTCTCCAAGAAAGCTAAAAAGAACCGTTACCGCTACTCCCCCGCCCTGTCGTGGCTGCGCTATGGAGTACTCGGCATTTTCGTCATCACACTCGTTGCCGGTGTCCATTCTTTCGTAGCCCTGCTGGCACCCTATAGTTCATACGGACGCATAGCCAACAACCTGTTTGCTCCCATCTACCAGTGGGGAAACAATCTGTTGGCCTACTTTGCCGAGCGTGCCGACAGCTACGCTTTCTACGAAACAACGGTATGGATGAAGAGTCTGCCCACTTTCATTATTGCCGTTGTCACTGTCATAGTACTTATGGTGAGTTCTATCAATTCAATTTATCCTCTTGTATCAGACAGCAGAACTCTTTAA
>USEY01000027.1 GCA_900553815.1 uncultured Bacteroides sp. | reverse complement strand
TATGCCGATTCTATGTTTAATTTTAATTTATCGGTAAAAATTTACCGAAGTATTGTTAAAAAGGAATTTATGGTATTCCGTAAAAAAAGGCAATACTCTCCATTATATTTTGTCCCCCAAAAATGGATAAAAGATAAGATGATTTTTGTAGTCGGAGATTCCGTTAGCAATGAAAACGATTATAAAAGAGAAGTGACCACAAAACCATATTCTGAAATATTCAACGAAATAGAGCTAGAAGAAATAGAAAATCCTGAACCTGAATTTATCCGAGCAATCGTTGAATATATAAAAGACTCTAAGACATATAGGAGCTTATACATTTCTCCAAGCAAGTAAAAAACAACAATTAAATAGCCATATTATCACCACATAGATAGTATGTAATATTGTCATTTTTACTACTTTTATCAACAAGAATGCCCCGCCCTCTGCATACGAGAGGAGCGGGGCATGTCTATGGCTTTTATGCTGATTATTGATGTTTAGTCCAGTACCTTCTTGAAGCGTTCCAGGAAGAGGTTGGCCTCGTCCATCGACAGGCAGAGGGGCGGCAAGAGACGAATAACGTTGGTGCCGCTGACACCGGTAAATACGTGTTGCTCCTTGAGCAGGCGCAGACGCAGGTCTTTGATGGGCTGCTCGAACTCCAGGCCTATCATCAGGCCACGGCCACGCACTTCCTTGATTTGCGACATCTTCTTCAGTTCGTCCAGCAGATAAGAACCTACGCGGGCGGCATTTTCAACAAGATGCTCCTGCTCCATGACATCGAGCACAGCCAGTGCGGCGGAGCAAGCCAAGTGGTTGCCGCCGAAGGTGGTGCCCAGCTGTCCGTAGACGGGTGTAAACATGGGGCTGATGAGCACACCGGCCATGGGGAAGCCGTTGCCGATACCCTTGGCCACGGTGATAAGGTCGGGACGGATGCCCTGATATTGGTGTGCAAAGAACTTGCCGCTACGGCCGTATCCGCTCTGTATCTCGTCGAGGATGAGCACGGTGTTGTTGCGTGTGCAGGCCTCGCGCACGGCGTGCATAAATTCGTCGGTAGGCAGTTGTATGCCACCCACACCCTGTATGCCTTCGATGATGACGGCGCAAACATCGCCCTTGTCAATCTCGGCCACCATGGCGGCGGTGTCGTTCAGGGGCACGTAGGTGACGTGTCCGCAGTCGTTGATGGGAGCAATGATTTTAGGATTGTTGGTCACCTCCACAGCCAACGAGGTGCGGCCATGGAAAGCCTTGCAGCAGGAAATAACGCGCGTGCGGCCGTTGTAGAAAGAAGCCAGCTTCAGTGCGTTCTCGTTAGCCTCGGCACCGCTGTTGATGAGGAACAGCGAATAATCTTCGTATCCGCAAGCCTTACCCAGGCGTTCGGCCACCTGTTGTTGCAACTTGTTGATGACGGAGTTGGAGTAGAATCCCAGTGTGGCCACCTGCTTGCTAATCATCTCCACGTAGTGCGGATGGGCGTGGCCGATGGAGATGACGGCATGACCACCGTAAAGGTCGAGGTACTCCGTACCGTTCTCGTCCCACACGTGGCAGCCTTTTCCCTTGACGATGTTGATGTCGAATAAGGGGTATACGTCGAATAAGTTCATATTGGGTTATAAGTTTTTAGTTATGAGTTATGGGTTATGAGTGCTTTTTTGTTTCTTATCTTGTTGATGAGTGCAATAAGCATGGCTTGTATTTCATGGAGCGTTTTATTTACTTCATCGTATTTGTCGGCCGAAATATATCCTAAGTCTTTGGATAGCAATATCTGATAACAGACTTCGTTGCTCGACCCTAAAGCCATATTCAGGAAATGGGCCAGATCAGAGTCTGTATATCTTCCGCATCCTTCGGCAATGTTCATCGGGATGGAACTTGCCGCCCGTCTAATTTGCTGTACCAATGCGTAGGTCTCTTCTTTAGGATAATCTCCGGTTAACCGATACAACTCTAAGACAAGTGTATGAGACTTTTCCCAAACGACCAACTTCCGATAATCTTGCATCTACCCTTTCCTATTATCACTTAAAACTTATTACTTAAAACTCATCACTCAAAATGCACTCGGCTTCAGCCTCAATCCCACCGTCTCTTCCAGGTTGAACATCAGGTTCATGTTGTGAACCGCCTGTCCGCTGGCACCTTTCAGCAGGTTGTCTATGCAAGAAATGATAAGCAGCTTGTCGCCATGCTTCTCCAAGTGGATAAGACACTTGTTGGTGTTCACCACCTGTTTCAGGTCGATGTTCTTGTCCACGATGTGAGTGAAGGAGTCTTTCGCGTAGTATTCCTCGTACATACGCTTGATTTCCTCCAGGGCTACTTTGGTCCTCACCACGATGGTGGCAAAGATGCCACGCGGGAAGTCACCACGGTAGGGAATGAAGTCAATCTCCGAGTCGAAGCTGTTCTGAAGCTGACGGAGCGACTGCTTGATTTCGGGCACATGCTGGTGTTCGAAAGCCTTGTAGACGCTCAGGTTGTTGTTGCGCCAGCTGAAGTGACTCGTAGCGCCCGGCTTGACACCTGCGCCGGTGCTGCCGGTGATGGCGTTCACCATGATGTCGTCGTTCAGCATCAGGTTCTTGGCCAGCGGAAGCAAGCCCAACTGAATGCAGGTAGCAAAACAACCGGGATTGGCCACATGCTTGGCACTGCAGGTGGCTCGGCGATTCAGCTCGGGCAAGCCGTAGATGAAGTCGTGGTCGTCGCTCTTCAGGCGGTAATCCATCGAGAGGTCGATAATCTTCAAGTCCTCGGGCACGTTGTGGCTTTCCATGAACTTGCGCGTATCGCCGTGAGCGGTGCAGAAGAAGAGCACGTCAATCTCGTCCAGCGGCAGCTGGTCGGTAAAGGTCAGGTCGGTTTCGCCATACAATCCTTCGTGCACGTCGGTAATCTTGTTGCCGGCATTGCTGGCACTGTTGATGAAGACGATTTCCGCCTCCGGGTGGTTCAGGAGCAATCGGATAAGTTCACCTGCCGTGTATCCGGCTCCACCAATAATTCCTACTTTTATCATAGATTCTGTGTTTTTTACTGTCGAAAATAGCGGTTATCCTCCTCGGGCACTATCAGCACCAGAAGGAAATAGATAATAACACCGGAGAACGCAGTGAATATCGTTGCCAGCGCATAGACGATGCGCACCAAAGAAACATCGAGGCCAAAGAAATCGGCCAATCCGGCGCACACGCCGGCCAGCATACGGCCATTGCGCGGGCGCCGGAGTCTTTTATCTGCGGCCATCTTCTTATCAGATGTTGTTCAGTTCATCCTTGTGCGTTGCATAGTAAGCGCGGAGCGGAGTAGAAGACACCTTGATAAAGCCCTTGGCATCTTCGGCCGTCCAGCCCTTCTGCATTTCGCCATACTCGCCGAACTTGTTCTTTACCAAGTCGTCCTTGCTCTCTACGCCTACGGTGTGGAAGCCCAGCGAACGGAGTTCGAGGATGGCGGTACCATTGACGTTGCGTTGGCTTTCGGTCAGCATGGCCTCGATGTCGCGCATCACGGGCTCCAGATACTGGCTCTCGTGCAGGAACATGCCATACCAGTTGGCCACCTGGTCTTTCCAGTACTGCTGCCACTTGCTCAGCGTGTATTTCTCCAGGAAGCGGTGTGCGCCGATAATCAGCATGGGAGCAGCAGCCTCAAAGCCTACACGGCCCTTGATGCCGATGATAGTATCGCCCACGTGCATGTCGCGACCGATGCCGTATGCGGCACCAATCTCTTCTACCTTCTGAATAGCCTTGATGGGGTCGTCGAAACGTTCGTCGTTCACCGCTTTCAGTTCACCCTTCTCAAAGGTCAGGCGCAGCTGCTCGGTGCCTTCCTTGGTGCAGTGCTTCAGGTAAGCACTCTCTGGCAATCCCTGTGCCGAGTCGAGGATTTCACCGCCGCAAATGCTCGTACCCCAAATGCCTACGTTGTACGAGTATTTCAGCTTGGCAAAGTCAGCGGCAAAGCCGTGCTTATTCAGGTAATCAATTTCTTCCTGACGGCTCAGAGCCATGTCGCGGGTCAGGGTAATGATTTCCACGCCCGGTGCCATCACCAGGAAAGTCATGTCGAAGCGTACCTGGTCGTTGCCGGCACCTGTAGAACCGTGTGCAATAGCATCGGCACCGATTTCGTTGGCATAACGGGCAATGGCCAGTGCCTGGAAGATACGCTCGGAACTTACCGAGATAGGATAAGTACCGTTGCGCAACACGTTGCCATATACCATGTATTTCAAGCTCTTTTCGTAGTATTCACGGGTTACGTCCAATGTAACATACTTTACAGCACCCAGCTTGTAGGCATTCTCTTCATTTGTCTTCAGCTGTTCTGCACTGAATCCGCCTGTATTGGCACAGGCTGCATACACTTCATAACCTTTCTCCTTGGCCAGATACATCACAGTGAACGAAGTATCCAGTCCGCCGCTGAATGCGACTACCACTTTTTTCTTCTTTGCTTCCATAGGTATTTAATTATGAATGAAGAACCAAGAATGAAAGATTTTCACTTGCGCTTCTTTCCCTATTCTTCATTACTGTGTTTTTACTTATTTGTTGTTTCTCCGTCGAATGTCTCCTGAAGCAGAAATTCTTCATTCCTCATTCTTCATTATATATTATATTTTGTCTTCCTCGTGCAGAGCCGGATCATAGAGCATAGCCGTGCAGATGCAGAACTTGCGGTTCTTGGCTACCAATATGTCGTGATTGATGCAACCCTCACAACCTTTCCAGAAGGCAGCATCGTCGGTCAATTCATTAAAGGTGACAGGCACGTATCCCAGTTCCGTATTCATCTTCATCACAGCTGCGCCACTGGTCAGACTGAATATCTTGGCCCACGGCCAGCGCAGACGAGCCAACTGGAACGAAGCCTGCTTAATGCGTTTGGCCAATCCCAGACCGCGATACTTGGGATGCACAATCAGACCCGAGGTAGCCACATATTGTTTGTTACCCCAGCTCTCAATGTAGGTGAAGCCAGCGAAGTCATCACCACACAGGGCAATGATGGCCTTGCCTTCCTTCATCTTGGTCGCTACATATTCGTGAGTACGCTCAGCTATACCGGTGCCTCTCACCTTGGCTGCCTCGCGAATGGTATCGAGTATCTTGTCCACATAAACTTCATGAGAAGCGTCAGCCACCATGACATCAATTTGTTTAGAGTCCATTGCTATTTCTATCTGTTTTAAGTAAGTTTTTCGGTTTATGAGTCTTGAGTTTATAAGTTCTTGAATTTATAAATTGATAAAGGCAATAACTTACCAAGTTACAAACTCAAAAAATAAGTGCTTATTGAACATTGGGTATTATCTCTGACAAGAATGCACGCACGGCATCATGGGTCACATCCTCGGCCAGAACCAGCATGATGGTATCATCACCGGCTATGGTACCCAGAATGGCAGGGCACTCGCGGTTGTCAATATCGTAAGCTATACGGCTAGCATATCCGGGACGGGTGCGGATAACTGCAATGTTGTGCGAGAACTGCAAGGAAATGAAACCGTTGTGCACCAACATCTCGCCGGCACTCTGATGACTACTGCGTTTGTACATGATGTCATTGGGCAGCACATACACATACTTACCGTTGGTATTGGCCGCCTTGGCCACCTTCAGCAGCTTCAAGTCGCGCGACAGGGTGGCCTGCGTCAGGTTGAATCCCTCACTGCCCAGTGCCTGTAGCAACTCCTCCTGCGAGCCTATCTCCGTGCTCGATATTATCATCTTAATGGCATCCAATCTACTCGATTTCTTCTTCATATTGCATATTTATTCTTTAACGGCGCAAAATTAAGGGTTATTTTTGGAATAATATGCAATTACTCCACCTTTTTATTCATTTTGAATGAAAAACATGCAAATTGAGTGCATAAACAGCCGCAACCAACAGCTATCAGCATAAGTAACTTGGCATTACAGACTGCTGAGGCTTGACATCAGGTGGATAAAAGAGTTGATAACACAAACTGCCACACCCGACCTGTTTACTCTCCCAAGCGCACCACCTCACCACAGCCTTCGGCAAGCGCCGGATGGTGAGTGACGAAGATGAATGTCTTTCCCTGGCAGTCTTGCCGCAGATTTGCCAACAGGCGTTGTTCCGTGTCAGGGTCGAGAGCCGAGGTAGCCTCATCGAGCAACAGGATGCTACCTGGGCGCAACAACGCTCGGGCAATGGCAAGCCGCTGCGCCTGCCCCTCACTCAAGCCACCACCCTGCTCACCCAAATGAGTGTCCAACCCTTGCGGGAGATGGAACACAAAGTCGGCCGTAGCAGTATGCAGCACCCGACACAAGTCATCATCAGTAGCATCGGGATTGCCCATCAACAGATTGTCACGCACTGTTCCGCTGAACAGCGTATTCCCTTGCGGCACATACACAAAGTTCACCCGCGTCCGTTCCGACACCTTCACTTCGCACTCGCCCGCCTCAGTGCTTTGGTTACCCATTAGAACGCCACGCAAGCTGACACTCCCCTCACCTGGGGCAGCCAAGGCCAGCAGCAGGCGAATAAGCGTAGTCTTTCCACTACCCGTCTCGCCCATAATGGCCGTACAACTGCCTGCACGGAAAGTATGCGAGAAATGGCGGAACACCGAGCGTGACTCGCCACCGTAGCCAAAGGTAACATTGGTAAGCACCAAGTCGGGCGTCGGGCAGAAACGCAACTGTTCCTCACCCGAGGCCTCGGCAGGCAGACTCTCAAGCTCCAGCAAACGGTCAACAGCCGTCATGGCCTTGATGAAAGCAGGTACCAGCCGCGCCATGTCGAGCAATGGCCGCTGCACCTTGCCGACGAGTTGCAGAAAAGCTGTCATGGTACCGAAGCTGATAGTTCCCAAGCTGAGCCTGACTGCCCCCCAAAGAAAAGCCGTCAGATAGCCACCTGCAAAAGCCGCCGACACCAACGCATGCGCCGAGACAGAAAAGCGCGTGCGCCCCATGACCTTATGCCGGAGGGTCTGCTGTACATCCCTGAGCCGCTCCACCCGATTACAGTCCTGCTCCAACGTCTTAATAACGGTACGGTGCTGCAGGCTCTCTTGGATGAGCGACTGGATGTGGCTGTCGCTACTACGGATATCGTGCGTAAAACGGTGCATCCGTCTCAAGTAGAAGCGGCTGCCCAGCAGAAAAAGGGGCAGGATGGCCACCACCAGCCACGGCAGCCGTGAGTCTAGATAACAGAAGAACAACAGACCGGCCAACAACTGTATGGATGTAACCACCAGAACCGGGAGCGACGTGGTAAGCACACCCACGATAGCAGTGGTATCTTGCTCCACGCGATTCACTACATCACCCGTATGAAACCTCTCCAGCTCGCTCCAGCGGCTGCGCAACAGACGACTGAAGATGCGGTGGCGCAGGGCATTCTCCGTATCCACCTCCATACGGGCTGCTATCCACTCGTCGGCCATGCTACAAAGCAGTTGGAGCACTACCAGCACCACCGTAGCCACGGCCATGCCAACCAACGAACCTTCCTGCGCACGGGTGGCAATGTCAATGACACACTTGGACGTAAAGATGAACGCCAGTCCCAGAAAAACGCCTGCCACGCCCACCAGACTACTGAGCAGGATGCTGCGTCGTTGTCCGGCCGAGGCATCATAGAGATAACGCAGGCGACGCTTCCAGGCGTGCAACGAGGTGTCGAAAGAGAAGGTAAATCGATTACTCATGGGAATGGGTGGCATTTAATTCGGTATGTAAATGGAAGAAAAATTCAGAAAGGGATGGCTACTCCCGTATGAAACCAAGATAGCGAAGCAGCCGTCTCCCCTGCACACGTGCGCTTCGCCCGGCCAGCATCAGCGGATAACACCAGGCCTCCAAAGGCGCATACCCCTGCAACTGGCGGCAACGCCGAAGGGCGCGCACAAAGGTATGCCACTTGCCAGCCCAGTAACCTGCCGGGCGCGGGCTGATGCGGGCATCGTATTGCCCGAAATTGCCTGTAGCCAGTACTTCCTCCAGCAAGGCTTCACCAAGTTCCTCCATATCGTCTACCCGGAAAGGCAGACACGCAGGGGGCAGGCCCAAATGACTGACGGCGATATAGGCAAAAGCGCGTGCTGCCCGCAACATCCCCAAAGAACGGAGCTTTCGTACGAGCAAGGAACCATCAATGTCGCTGTGGCAAGCGCGCAACAGGCACGCCCAGTCGCATACCTGCCTGAGACCAATGCCACTGCCCAGGAAGTGCTGGAAGGCATGGACGAAAATATAGACGGCGTTGAACTGAGCCGGAGGTGTGGGCATCAGGAACTCATATCCGGCACCGTCAGGGTACCATTCCTGCACCAGACGATGGAAGCGGCGGCTGGCCAGCGGATTGTTCAACGTGGCTATAAGGCGATGATTCTCCACGTGCACCCCATCCAGCTCATAACTGGCATGCTTGCTCGATGCTTCGGCTGTGGCCATGGCTCCGGCCTGCAACAACAGACGATTGGCCTGCATCTGTCCTTCCCGACCTATATAGACGTCGATGTCGCCACACTGGCGATGACGAGGATTACGGTAATATGTGGCAATCCCCTGTCCCTTCAGCAGAACGGGGTGCAAACCGGCGTCGGTGTAGAGTTTACACAGGCGAGACACCATCTGGTCCAGCTGACGATTGGCCTGCTCCACGCGCACGGTCTGTGCCGCCCATTGCAACAACAAGGTACGAGGCGGATGCAAATCGGGAGGCAGGGTGCTTACGCCGTCATAAACCAATGCCAGCAAGGCCTGGGTGGCGGCCAGTCGGTAGATTTGTCGCCAGTCGGCCTCGGTAAAGTTGTGGAAGAGAGTCGGGTCAACCGTTTCTCCCCACAAGCCCGAACGCAGCAGGGCAAAAAAGGCATCGCGGATTGGATGAGTCTGCATAATCGGCTCCTCCCCTATTCTTCTGCCAGCAGTCCGGCCTTACGCAGAGAGGTAATGAAGGCTTCCGTATCGCGTCGGGCAGTATCCTCGTCCACCTCATAGTGCTCAGTCAACAGTCCGATGAGTTCCTCAGATGTGAATACGCGCCCCTCAATCTGACGCCACAAAAAGGCAGCCGTAGGGTTCAAGCTGATAACATTGCAGAAGTTGATGTTATCACTGCCATCGTGCATCACGATGGTTTCTTTACCTATTTCGTGCAAGAAGAATCCTTTTTTTATTTGCATGTTATTTACTCTTATGGGTGAATATATAAATTGTATAAATCAAAGCCGACGAAACAGTGCCAGCAGCCATCGCCTGAGGGGGAAGAGCCACATCCAAAGGCGGGAGTAGATGCACCAGACACGCCCGGTGACAGGATAACCGACTCCCTTGCGTCGAGCAATACTCATCAGTGCCAGCACGTGGTCGGTATCGGTCGTTTCGGTTTGCTGCAGATTACCGTCGCCACGCAGCAACAACCGTTTATCACAGCGGGCCACAATACGATGCAGCACGAAGCGCCCTTCAGTGTCGAGGGCAAGGACAACGGCACCCGGCCGCAGGTCTGTGTCTCGGAAGGGTGACAGCACCACCTGGTCGCGCCCATCAACGAGAAAAGGATTCATGCTGTTGCCTTTCACTGGCAGAGTGACGCTTCGCCCCTGTGCCACAAGTCGGCCTACTTCGGGCAGCAGTACATCGTTAGGCACGGTATGTGTCTGAGGAGCAGAGGCTCGAACTGTTTCAGGTAGCTCGTGCTCCGGTTCATCGGCTGTATGGGTATTTGTGAAACGCATGGAAACTGGTATTTGTTTACTATGTCCAGAAATGTCAGTTTAAACTGTCGGAACAAATGGGTTACATATCTAACAAGGTATGGTCGCCCTCAGTTCGGCAGGCTGTCAACCGCACCTACCGTCTGGCTACAGAGACGAGCCGCATCTGCATCGGGCAAACACTTCAGGTGATAGACAGGAACGGTGGTAGACAGCCGGGTTACAGCATCGAGTACACCACGATGCACAGCTTCGTGCTGCTTCAAGCACGAGCATGAAGGCAGCAGTGCAGCAAAGGCGTGGACGGAACCGAGGGAGACTATTTGGTTGGCTGGCGCCTGCTCCAGGCGGACGACAGCCCCCAGCGGATAGAACTCATTGAGGTAGCAGGGCGTCTTGCCACTCCAGGGAGAGCCGTAGACTGTGGCCACCCCGTCAGAGCCAACGTGCAGAACGGGATTGTCATCGTTGAGCAACCGGCAGCCGGGAATGTGCTCCAGCCACAGGCGCGAATGTGTACTCTTGCCGGTACCACTCCGCCCCAAAAACATATAGGCTCTGCCGCCACAACTTATCACGGAAGCATGCACCAGAAGCGTAGACAGAGGGGCAGTAGCAAAGGTATAGACCATCATCAGAAAATTATTCAGCACAAAGGGCCATAAACGTTCATCGGTATCACCCAAATACAAGCAGTTGCGACCGAAATCGGACGAGCTGTGTAGGCAGTAGCTGTGGGTAGTACCGTGAGGGACGAGTTCTATCGTATAGCTGCCATCTGCGTCCCGGTAGATACTGCACCGGGCATCTTCCCACTCAAAGTCGGTCAGCAAGGTGGCATCCTCGGGCGTGAACGAAGCTGAGTCCTGCGGGGCAGTATCACCAGTTGCAAGGAGCAGGCTGAAGACCGGGCGAACAGCAGCCGTGTCATTAGTTGTCAGAAAAGGTTGACAAGACGGTAACAGAGCCGAAAGGTCGGTAGACAAGTGATTTTCGATGACAAACGTATGGGGGCCTACATGATAGGCGAGTGTCTGATGGTCCATATCTATTGAGTTTGGGTGGGAGACAAAGGTAAATAATAAAAATGAAACCGCAACAGAAAGCGATACAAATTAAAGGACATTGCGTATCTTTGCGTCCGTATTAGACAAAGAGCACCATGATATCAGTAGAAGGACTAAAGGTGGAGTTCAATGCCACCGCACTATTCGAGGACGTATCGTTCGTCATCAACAAGAAAGACCGCATAGCACTCGTAGGTAAGAACGGAGCAGGCAAGTCGACCATGCTCAAGATACTGGCCGGACTGCAACAGCCCACGTCGGGCAATGTAAGCATCCCGCGCGAGTGTACCATAGGCTACCTGCCACAGGTAATGAACCTGGCCGACAGCCGGACGGTGATGGAAGAAGCCGAGACTGCCTTTGAACACATCTTCGAAATGCAAGCCGAGGTAGAACGCCTGAACCAGGAACTGGCCGACCGTACGGACTATGAGAGCGAGGAATACCAGAAACTGATAGACCGGTTCACGCACGAGAATGACCGTTTCCTGATGATGGGCGGCACCAACTACCGCGCCGAGATAGAACGCACACTACAGGGTCTGGGCTTCAGTCGCGAGGACTTCGACCGACCTACTTCCGAGTTCTCCGGAGGCTGGCGCATGCGTATCGAGCTGGCCAAGATACTGCTGCGGCGACCTGACGTCCTGCTGCTGGACGAGCCGACCAACCACCTGGACATCGAGTCAATCCAGTGGCTCGAAGGCTTCCTCTCTACAAGAGCCAACGCCGTGGTACTGGTAAGCCACGACCGTGCCTTCCTCAACAACGTCACCACCCGCACCATAGAAATTTCATGCGGACATATCTATGACTACAAAGTGAAGTACGATGAGTTTGTGAAGCTGCGGAAAGAGCGCCGTGAGCAGCAACTCCGGGCTTACGAGAACCAGCAGAAGCAGATAGAAGACACCGAAGCATTCATTGAGCGCTTCCGCTACAAGGCCACAAAAGCCGTGCAGGTACAGAGCCGCATCAAGCAGCTGGAAAAGATAGAACGCATTGAAGTGGACGAGGAGGATACGTCGGCGCTGCGCCTGAAATTCACCTGCTCCAGCCGAAGCGGCAACTACCCCGTCATCTGTGAGGACGTGGCAAAGGCATACGGCAGCCACACGGTGTTCAGCGGGGTAAACCTGACCATCAGCCGCGGCGAGAAGGTGGCCTTCGTGGGCAAGAACGGCGAGGGTAAGTCTACACTCGTGAAGTGCATCATGGGCGAGATAAACGACTACACCGGACGCCTGACCCTGGGCCACAACGTCCAGATAGGCTATTTTGCCCAGAACCAGGCACAGTTGCTGGACGAGAACCGGACAGTGTTCGACACGATTGACCACGTGGCCGTGGGCGACATACGCACCAAGATACGCGACATTCTGGGGGCCTTCATGTTTGGCGGCGAAGCGTCGGAGAAAAAGGTAAAGGTATTGAGCGGAGGCGAACGTACACGTCTGGCCATGATAAAGCTGCTATTGGAACCGGTCAACTTCCTGATTCTGGACGAGCCCACCAACCACCTGGACATGCGTTCGAAAGACGTATTGAAGGAAGCCATACGCGAATTTGACGGCACGGTCATCGTGGTAAGCCACGACCGCGACTTCCTCGACGGACTGGTCAGCAAGGTCTATGAATTTGGCGGGGGACAAGTCAGGGAACACCTGGGCGGCATCTACGACTTCATACGCAGCAAGAGCCTTGGCGACGAGTCGGCCACCCGCGAAAAAGGCGACAGGCTGGACACACTGTTTGCCGCCACCAACAACGGCAAGGGCAAGGCAGAAACTCCCGCCGCACAGGCCGGCAAAAGCTCGGGCGGAGGAGCCTGGCAGGAACAGAAAGAGCTGAACAAGAAGCTGAAGAAACTGGAACGCCAAGTGGCCGACTGCGAGGCGGGCATCACGCAGACCGAAGCAGCCATCGCCCTGCTGGAAGAGAAGATGGCAACTCCCGAAGGTGCCTCCGACATGTCGCTCTATGAGCAACACCAGAAACTGAAGAAGCAGTTGGACCAGCTGATGGAAGACTGGGAAGCCGCCTCCACAGAACTGGAGGAAGCCCGTGGCTGACATAACCCCAGATACAGTCTGGTAAAGATGGCAACCACTTGGTAGAAAAAAGAGACCAGATAAACTAGATTTTCCAAGCAAAAAACTTGCATCATTTAAAATAATGTGTATATTTGCGACTAAAGATTCCTGACGGGAGAAGACGGGAAAGGTACTCGGAAACAGGCAAACAATGTCAATCCGAGACCACGGCCGTAACTCCCGCAAGAAGTTCGAGAAACTTCAGGAATTTATCTTAAGTAGCTACAGGAAAGCATCCAGAAGCACATCGAAGGGACTCCGTCAAATATACTTTGAAAGCTTTGACTGAAACTATTTAAGATTGTCTTATGTAGACAATAGTTCTGGAAAAGCGTAGTAGGTAAAATAAATTTTGAAAACGGAGGAGTTTTGGAGAGCGGTACAGATTATGCTTCGCTCGCTGCCTTCTACAAAGCCACGGGCATAAGCCCCGGCAGAGGTAGTGGCTCGAAAACGGGTGAAGACGGAGGAGACGAAGGTGACTCCGGTCCGATGGGTTGATTACATTAGCCATAACTTCTACCCTGAAAAAGGTATGGGTCACCTAAGGGGGAGGCGGGTTCTAACCCTTTGCCCACCTCCCCTACCCATCCCGCGAAACAAACGACAAGCCTGCCAGCAACTGACGACAACAGGACAAAGCACCAAAGATATAGAGCAAGAGAGGAACAAGAACAGATGTGGGAAGTGCCGGGAGAGATAGATATGCCGGATGACACCGATACAGGAGTGTATTAGGTGAGCATAGTTTTAGATTTAAGGTTAAAAGTTTTATAGATATACTGGATTTAAACTATAAAAGAAGACATTTTGGCTCATCCGGTCGTCTGAGTGCCCAGGCATTTTCCACATTCTTTCATGCAAATCTCTCTACCGATAACAGACGGGCCGACATGCCGCAAGGTGTGTCGGCCCGTCTGCTGTATAAAAAAAGCAAACGGGCATATCTTCTTCTGTCGGAAATACTTATCTTTGCGCGATGAAGGGAACGGAATCTGCCGCCCACCCTCGCAGCCTGAGCCGACACGCGTATGCGCCGGTCCCGGCTCCACGGAAGAGCATTTACCAACCTAACTATTTATATGAACGTAAAAAATTACTTATCTGTTGCAGCCTTGTGCCTGATGATGGGCGCCTGCAACTCGGGCAAACAGACAGTTACCCAAACCATGGGTATCGACCTTGCCAATCTGGACACTACCAACCTGCCGGGCACTGACTTCTATCGCTATGCCTGCGGCGGATGGATAAAGAACAATCCCCTGACCGACGAGTATTCACAGTATGGTTCGTTCACAGCCCTGGCCGAGAACAACCGCAAGCAAATCCAGGGCCTCATCGAGGAACTGGCCGGCGGACAACACCAGGCCGGAAGCGTGGCCCAGAAAGTGGGCGACCTGTACAAGATTGCCATGGACAGCGTGAAGCTGAACCAGGAAGGTGTGAAGCCCATCGAGGCCGAACTGAAAGAGATAGCCGGACTGAAAGACAAAAAGCAACTCTACCCGCTCCTGGCCGAGATGTACAAGAAAGGCATTGCCTCATACCTGGCCTTGTATGTAGGCGCCGACGAAATGAACAGCAACATGAACGCCGTGCAGATAGGACAGTATGGCCTGAGCATGGGCGACCGCGACTACTACCTGCTCACCGACGAGTCTACCACCAAGATACGCGAGGCCTTCAAGGCACATGTAGAGAAGATGTACCAGCTGTCTGGCTTCGACGCTGCTACCGCCAAGAAAGGTATGGAGGTAGTGATGGACGTAGAAACGCGTCTGGCCAAGGCTTTCCGCTCACGCGTAGAGCTGCGCGACCCGCATGCCAACTACAACAAGATGAGCATGGAAGACATCAAGAAGAATTATCCTACCTTCGACTGGGACAGCTACCTGAACGGACTCGACTTGAAGGACGTGAAGGAAATCATCGTAGGCCAGCCCGCTTCGCTGGAGGCTTCGGTGAAGATTCTGGACACCCTGCCGCTGGCTGACCAGGCTCTGTACCTGCAATGGAAACTGATTGACGCAGCAGCCTCATTCCTGAGCGACGACCTGCGCGAACAGAACTTCGACTTCTACAGCCGCACCATGTCGGGTGCACAGGAAATGCAGCCACGCTGGAAGACAGCCGTAGGCATAGTAAGCTCTACCCTGGGCGAAGCTGTAGGACAGATGTACGTAGAGAAGTACTTCCCCGCTGCTGCCAAGGAACGCATGATTGCCCTGGTGAAGAACCTGCAAGACGCCCTTGGCGAACGCATCAAGGCGCTGGAATGGATGGGCGACTCCACCAAGACCAAGGCGCTGGAGAAGCTGGCTACCTTCCATGTAAAGATAGGGTACCCCGACAAGTGGAAAGACTATACTTCGCTGGAAATAAAGGATGACAGCTACTGGGCCAACATAGAACGCGCCAGCCGCTGGGGCCATGCAGAAATGGTGGCCAAAGCCGGAAAGCCGGTTGACAAGGACGAGTGGCTGATGACACCGCAAACCGTGAACGCCTACTACAATCCTACCACCAACGAAATCTGCTTCCCCGCAGCCATACTGCAACCTCCTTTCTTCGACATGAACGCCGACGATGCCTTCAACTATGGTGCCATCGGTGTAGTGATAGGCCATGAAATGACTCACGGATTCGACGACCAGGGCCGTCAGTATGACAAAGACGGAAACCTGAAAGACTGGTGGACCGAAGAGGATGCAAAGAAGTTCGACGAACGCGCACAGGTAATGGTGGCATTCTTCGACAGCATCGAAGTGGCTCCCGGTGTTCATGCCAACGGTAAGATGACACTGGGCGAGAACATTGCCGACCACGGTGGTCTGCAAGTAGCGTTCCAAGCCTTCAAGAAGGCTACCGCACAAGCTCCGCTGGAGGTGAAGGACGGCTTCACACCCGAACAACGCTTCTTCCTGGCATACGCAGGTGTATGGGCCAACAACATTCGCCCGGAAGCCGTGCTGCAAATGACCAAGATTGATGTTCACTCACTGGGCGAGTGGCGCGTAAACGGTGCCCTGCCTCATATCGGCGCATGGTACGACGCATTCGGCATCACCGATAAAGACCCGATGTATGTACCTGTAGAGAAACGGGTATCTATCTGGTAAAACAATGAACGAGGCTGTGCCAAAATGAAAATGTATAACCATTATGCAATGTCATCCTGAACGAAGTGAAGGATCTCGATAGAAAAACACCTGCTTTCGAGATTCTTCGCTTTGCTCAGACTATACCTAAGTATAAAAATAAGAGCTGTCTTGAGCGAAGCTAATGACAAAATGCAAGTGTTTCTCTATTTTGACACGCCTTCAACTACCGATAATACACAGGCGGCAAAGCCGCCCACAAAGAAGGAGGAGAATGACCACGGGCAACACCGCGGAGCATTCTCCTCCTTCTCTTTTTTATCGCACCGCCTACAAGATGAGGGGGCAAGAGGAAATTTGTGGGCATGCCATGCTGATTGGAAAGAACAGTTCAGCAGAGAATTTCCATGCTGCAAGACAAGCTGAAGCAGGCAGTCGGCTACTAACGTTATTTTTTCAAACCACTAATAATCAAGATATTATATTATCACGGCTATCAACCTCGAAAAAGACGCCTGTGTTCCTGCTGAAAGACGCCCGTGTTCCTGCTGAAAGACGCTCGTGTTTCACCCCCAAAGACGCCTGTGTTTCTACGGAAAGACGCCTGTGTTTTTCTGCAAAGACGCGCGTCTTTTTCCGGGCTGCATGAGAGAGGACTGCGAGCTACCCTGAACCCACAGCGGCGCACCCGCGGTGAGCGTAGCACGTGGACCTCGCCCGGCCTTCGTTTCCAAACGTTGGAGAGTGTCCGTCTCCCAGCCTCTGATTAGCGCTCCAACCGGATGCCTATATCATTAATTCCCGTCACCACTGTATCGGGCAAGAGGCAGGTAACCTGGAAAGTGTATGTACCCGGCTTGCGTATGTGGACGCTTCCAACGAACTGCGACAGCTGGTAGTAATTGCCCAATCCTGTCCCCAGCCATCCGCCGTCATCGTTGGCCAGGAAAATATCCAGCGTGTCGGGTGGCAGTTGCAGACTGTCGGCCGTAAGGCAGGCTATGCGCAAGGGCAGGTTGCGGTAAGGATAGTCGTTGCGGTTGCGCACTTCTACATTCAGGCGGCAGTAGACTTGCGAGTCGGGCACCTGGGCTTCGAAGCGCAACGTATCTCCCTTATGCCAACCCTCGGCAGGCAGTGACTCATAGTGATGATACACGGTCTGCCGAGGCAGGCATGCGCCAAGCAACAGAGCCGCCGCCATGCCTGCGAGCAGGGCGGACAGGCGTATGTGAAAAGGATTATTGCTCCCGCGGGGGAGTCTGAACAGGTTTCTCATTATTGTTCTCCTTTCCCTCTTGAGGTTTCGGACGATTGGCCGGCCGTTGCTTGCGGTTGTTTTCAGGCTTGCGCTGGCCGCCGTCATTCTCAGGCTTACGCTGTTCTCCTTCCGGCTTACGCGGGTTACCGCCATCGACCTTGCGCTGGCCTTCGTTGTCAGACTTGCGTTGAGCATTATCGGGCTTACGCTGATTGTCATTCTCAGGTTTGCGCGGCTCTCCCTCCGGTTTGCGCGGGTTGCCGCCATCGGCCTTGCGCTGGCCTTCGTTTCCATTCTTACGGGGCTGGTTGTCCTGTTTGGGGCGAGCCTCGGCAGCTGGTTTCTGTGGAGCGGCCGGTTTGTCGGCAGCCGGTTTCTGCTCACCGTTGCGGGCAGCTTTGGCTTCAGCATCCTGTCGGCGGGCCGGGTCTTGTTTCTTTTTCTTCTTGTTTCGTCCGCTTCCGGGTGCGGCTCCGCCGTTGTTTCCGGCAGGCTGTGCTGCAGCGGCAGGAGCATTCTCCTGCGGTTTCTTTTCACCGCCTCCCCCTTTCTTGCCTTTGCGGTTGCGGTCAAAGCGCGTCACGCTCTCCTGCTCCAGCAAGTCGGCAGCCTTGCGGTTCTCGTTCTCGGGCAAATCCTGCAAGCTGTCGGGCTTGATGCCGCGCTTGTTAAGGTTGATTATCTCGAACGCACGGCGGGCACTGATGGTTACGGCATTGGCAGCAATGGACTTGTCGGTAGAATAAGTCACCTGACCGCTCAGAATATCGGCCTTGAAGAAGAAGAACTCCGCATCTTTTGTCAGCAGGGTGACTTCCTTCGAAGGCAAGCGGCGTTGTGCCTCCACATAGCAGTCTATCTCATAGTTGAGGCAGCACTTCAGCTTGGCACACTGTCCGGCCAGTTTTTGCGGATTCAGGGAGATGTCCTGATAACGGGCTGCACTGGTAGACACCGACACGAAAGAGGTCATCCAGGTGGCACAACAAAGCTCGCGTCCGCAAGGACCGATACCTCCGATTCTGCCGGCTTCCTGCCGGGCACCAATCTGCTTCATTTCAATGCGCACGCGGAAGGCTTCGGCCAGCACCTTGATAAGTTGGCGGAAGTCTACCCGGTCATCGGCTATATAATAGAATATGGCCTTGTTGCCATCGCCCTGATATTCCACATCGCCAATCTTCATGTCCAGGTTCAGGCTCTTCGCTATCTGACGGGAGCGAATCATGGTATCGTGCTCGCGGGCTTTAGCCTCCTCATACTTCTCCATATCTATGGGTTTGGCCTTGCGGTAGATACGTTTGATGTCGGCCTCCGAACGTATATTGGCCTTGCGCAGTTGCAGGGGCACAAGCCGGCCGGTCAGGGTAACGACCCCGATGTCGTGTCCGGGTGTGGCTTCCACGGCCACGATGTCGCCCTTCTCCAGCGGAATGTGATTGCTGTTGCGGTAGTAGCCCTTGCGGGTGTTCTTGAATTGCACTTCCACCAGGTCGCTCTCCCGGTCATTGCCCGGCACGTCGGCCAGCCAGTCGTACGTGTTCAGCTGCTTGTCCTGCCGTCCGCAGCTCTTGCAGCACAATCCGCCACCACCATTATGTAATTTAAAATCTGTATCCATAGTCATCCAAGTATATTTATGGGCCGGTGCCAAGAAGCTCCGGCCTCGGGTTGTCATTGTTTCAAAAGCACAATCATCTTCAAGGCAAAATCGAAGAAAATCATGCGGGGATTGACGTTCTGTTCCACGTGCACCTGCGCCTGAGCCAGTTCGTCCATCATGCCCATTACGTTTCGCTCATTGATATAAGGTGCGAAACGGGTGGAAAAGTTCTCCTCACCCACCGTCATATAGTTCATGTCGGCGCAGTGAAAGTTGTATATGAAGTTTTCGCGCACCATGCGCTGGCAATATTCCAGGAAGTATTTCTGCCGCTCACGTCCCAAGGCTGCCACCTGCTCGCTCCAGAGTTTCATTTCCCTGATCTTGCGCTGCCAGGCCAGCCTCATCAGGCTGACGAAGAGCTCGAAGAAAAGAGCCGTATCGGCATCGGGCTTCATAGCCTCAAGCGCATTGATAAGGTTGCCATTGGCCAGATGGGCTATGTTGGCACTGTCAACTTCGGTAAGTCCGCACTGCTGACGCAAGAACAAAGCCATGTCGCGTTCCTCGATGCGCGGCACGTCGAAACGCTGCGTACGGCTGAGGATGGTAGGCAATATCCGTTCGGGAGCTTCCGATACCAGCAGGAAGAGTGTTTGCGAAGGAGGTTCTTCCAGCAGCTTCAGCAGTTTGTTGGCACAAACCTCGTGCAACTTCTCGGGAAGCCAGATGATGACCACCTTATAGCCGCCTTCCATAGACTTCAGGCTGAGCTTACGCAACAGTTCGTCGCTCTCGCGGGCATAGATGATGGGCTGCCCGTTCTCGGCTCCCAGTTCCTTCTGCCAGCGGTTCAGACCAAAGTAAGGAGTCTCGAGCAGCAGGTTGCGCCACTCGGGCAGGAAGTCGTCGCACTGTTCTTTCTTCTTCTTGCTGTTCTTCACTACAGGGAAAAGGAAATGCAGGTCGGGATGGGCCAGTTTGTTCCACTTGGCACACGTAGGACACTCACCACAGGCGTCTTCGGCCGAACGGTGAGGACAGCACACATAATGAGCGTATGCCAACGCCAACGGCAGTTTGCCCGAGCCCGCAGGGCCGCAAAACAGCATAGCATGGGCAATGCGTCCTTCCTGCACCTCAAGCCGCAAGCGTTGCTTGGCCGCTTCCTGTCCTACTACATCCTTGAACTGAAACATATCTTTTTCTCTAAGAACTTCTTATATACTTAATTCGTCTACGACTTGCCCACGGGGACAAGCCGTCAACGTCTTCCAAGCCTTCTCAATAAATCTGGCGCGCCACCTCGCGAATGCTGTCGGCCGCACCAATGGAGAAGAAATGAATGCCCGGCACACCAGCCGCCAACAGTTCGCGGCATTGCTTGATGCACCATTCCACACCCAACTGCTGCATGTCAGCATCCGTCTTACATTTAGCAATCTCGTGCGTCAGCTCTTCGGGCAAATCTACCTTGAAAGTCTTGGGGATGACGTTGAGTTGCGACAGTTTCTTCAGCGGTTTGATACCGGGAACAATGGGTATCGTGATGCCTGCCTGACGGGCACGCTCGACAAAGGCAAAAAACTTGCGGTTGTCATAGAACAGCTGCGTCACGGCATATTCGGCTCCAGCCTCCATCTTACGCTTCAGCCAGTAGATGTCCGACTCCATGTTGGGCGCCTCCTCGTGCTTCTCGGGATAGCAGGCCACGCCGTAGGAGAAAGGCGTACGCGTGGGTATCATCTCCGAACCGTCCACAAAGATGCCCTGGTTGAAGTTGTTTATCTGCTCCTGCAACTCCACGGCATGACGGTATCCGTTTCCCTCGGGCGTGAAGACCGACTCATGGTGGGCCTTGTCGCCACGCAACACCAGCAGGTCGGTGATGCCCAGGAACTGGAGGTCGAGCAACACATATTCCGTATCCTCGCGCGTGAATCCGCTGCACAGGATATGGGGCACAACCTTGATGCCATACTTGTTCTGTATGGCGGCAGCTACAGCCACCGTGCCGGGACGACGGCGCCACTTGTTGCGCTTGAACAGTCCGTTGCCAAGATCCTGATAGACGTACTCGCTCCGGTGGGTGGTAATGTTGATGTATTTGGGGTCGAACTCGCGCAGCATGTCAATTGTGGCATACACCTTCTCAATGCCGGTACCCTTCAGGGGCGGCAGGAGCTCGAAAGAGAAGATAGGGCTGGTATTATTGTTTATAATATCTATTACTCTCATGTCGGGGTTTTCAGTTGATATATGAAACCGAATATCTCCACCCTGCCGATCGGCCGGTATTCCTCGGCCAAACGCCCAAGGCGGAAGTGGAACAATGGGAACAAAAATACAAAAAAGAAATGAAACGAGTCAAAACCGCCCGTTCATTCTTCACAAAATGCAAGCGAAATGGCAGAACCGTCATTCGTGTGTCGCCCAGAAGCAATTTGCAACTGACAACCGCCGGCTATGCCTCCGGTTGTCAGTTGCCTATCATCGCCATCCGGTCTGCCACTCCTTCTTACAGAGCAGGCAGCAGATGTTTCCAAATCAGGTTCAGCTCGGCCTGCATGTCACCGATATTGGCCGTAACGGCAATCACCGCATCCTTTTCGGGCAAGACCAATATATACTGGCCATTGGCACCGTCGGCCCGGTAAGCATTGTGACGGCAACGCCACAGCTGATAGCCATAGCCTTGCAGCCAGTCGCTGTTCTTTGTTGTCAGGCCTGCCTTCTTCACCATTTGGGGTGACATGCCGGCCGGCAACGACTCAACCTGGCGTGCCGAAGCCTCGGCTATCCATTCGGCCGGCACCAGCTGACGTCCGTTCCACTGTCCTTTTTGCAGGTACAGCTGTCCCAACTTGGCCAGGTCTTCCGTTTTCAGATAGAGGCCCCAACCGCCATAGTTAATGCCTTGGGGACTTTCCTTCCACTGCACATCAACAATGCCCAGCGGACGGAACAGACGGGGATAAAGGTAATCAACCAGCTTCTGACCGGTAACCTTCTGTACGATGGCCGACAGCATATACGTGCCCAGGCTGTTGTAGGCATAATAAGTGCCCGGCTTCAGAGGCACCGGCTGAGACAGGAACAGCTTCACCCAGTTGCAGCTGTCATTGACCAAAGGGGCCAGGTCACGTTCGTGACCGCTATGCATGGTCAGCAAGTGGCGCACGGTCATAGCCGACAGATTGTCGCTTACCTCGGCAGGCAAGTCGTCCGGGAAGAAGGAAATCACCCGGTCGTCCAGCTTCAGCTTGCCTTCGGCAATGGCCAGTCCCACGGCAGTAGAAGTAAATGTCTTGCTGATAGAATTCAGTATATGCGGCACATCGGGGGCTGCATCGCCTCTCCATTGCTCGCCTATCACACGGCCGTGCTGCACCACCATGATGCTATGCAGGTCTTGTTCAGACTTGTCCACCGCCTTCAGATAGGCATTCAGCGCCTTGCCAAACTTCTTTGAAGGCACGGCACGAGGCAACGACTTGGTCAATGCGTTAATGGTCTGCAGCTTGATGCCACGCTCGGCAATGACCTGCTTCACACGGTCGCTGGTCAACACATCGGTTACGCCCTGGCGGTCCTCGGCCACGTTCTCATAGCCAATATGGAAGACTGTAGACATCTCGTCGTCGTTATAGGCCGGATGGTCAAGAAACAGATAACGCTTGCCCGGCTCCAGCTTCTGAAGCATCTTGATGAAGCTTTCCTCTTTCTCCGCCGATGTCCGGCTAGGACCGTCATAACCTATGTAGGTGAAACCATAGTCGGCCTGCGAGTCGAAGCGGTCGATGGAAGGCAGATTGTATTCGCGCGCCAGGCGAAGCACCATGCGGTTGACTTCGGCGTCGAAACCGGTAGACAGCATGTGACCTGACAGGTGGCTGACCTGCGGAATGTTCTTCAACGCCAGCTCTATCT
The DNA here is from genome assembly GCA_900553815.1 of uncultured Bacteroides sp. GTDB lineage: Bacteria > Bacteroidota > Bacteroidia > Bacteroidales > Bacteroidaceae > Bacteroides. The sequence continues at coordinate 19,025 of USEY01000027.1, read as the reverse complement.
GGGCGCGAAATTCCTGCTCAATCTCCTGCAGGTTCCACTTCCGCTCTGTCACAGCCTGTCCGGGATAAGCCGGATTGGGCGACATCATGGGATAGAAATAGCCGTTCTCGTCCGTCAGGCTGGGACAATGGGTCAGCGGGCGCCACTTCACGTTCTCCCATTCGCTGGTAATGGCCAGGTGGATACCCACGTCGAGCCCGGGATTCTCGCGAAGCATTTTCACTGCCTCAGAAAACCAGGCAGCCACAGGCATGACCTCTACCGACTGGGCAATGCCCGAACGATAAGTCTCTATACATGCCTTGTTCACCGAATGAAAGGCGCCAAGGTCGTCAATGCGTACCACCAGCGTAGGCGCCTCGGTCTGTCCGAATATCGGCAACAAACTGGCCACGCAAAAGCCAATAGTCAAAAATGGCTTTAGAAATAAGTGTTTCATTGTTTGCATTTATGTTTTGTTTTAAAGAATGGTTTCACCCTCAATATAGTTTTCAAGAAACAGATGCTCGCCATCGTACACCGCATAAGAGAAGCAATTAATCCAATCGCCCAGAATCAGCACACGCGACGTAGCACTCAGCATCAGGTCGAGCTCTATGTGTCGATGGCCGAAGATAAAGAAATTGATAGCCGGATGGCTCTTCAAGTAATCCTTGGCATAAATCACGAGGTTCTCCTTATCTTCGCCCATATAGTCGGGTTCCTTGCCGTCCACCCGTTTCAGGCGGCTATGCTTGGCCCAGCTCAGCCCCAACTCCACACTCCAGCGGGGATGAATGGCCGAGAAGAGTCGCTGCAGCGTATGACTGTGGAACATGGCACGCAGCATCTTGAACTTCTTGTCCGGGTCGCCCAGCCCATCGCCGTGGGCCAGGTAGAACAGCTTGTCACACAGCTCCATGGTCATCGGTTCGCGATGGACGATGACTCCGCACTCCTTGGTCAGGTAGTCGCCGCACCAGATGTCGTGGTTGCCCGTAAAGAAGTGGACTTCCACACCCATGTCGGTCAGCTCCGACAGCTTTCCCAAGAAACGGGTATAGCCTTTGGGTACCACCAGCTTAAACTCGTACCAGAAGTCGAACATGTCGCCCAAGAGGAAAACGGCTGCCGCCTTGTGCTTGATGCTGTCCAGAAAGTTGACCAGCCTGCGCTCCTGTGTCCGTCCATGCTCAATGGCACGCGAACCCAGATGTGCATCGGAGAGGAAATATATATTCTTCATAAGGCCTTTGAATTGAGAAGGTTATTTGAATAACTCGTCCAGGTACTTATAGAAAGCCGGGTCTTCGCCCACAACAATCTTTGCCACCCTTCCTTCGGGGTCGACAACTATTTTGGTAGGATAACCCTGTATGCCATACTTCACCGTAATGTCAGCCTCATCGGTATTGCGCACGTGCAGCCACGGCAGTTCATACTTCTCTACCGCTGCTTTCCACTTCTCCTCCGTGTCGCGGCAGTCCACGCCCACTATTTCCATACGGTCTTTGTACTTGGTGTAGTATTTCTTCATGTCGGGGATGCCCTTGATGCACCAACCGCACCAGCTGCCCCAGAAGTCCAGCACAACGTACTTGCCCCGCAGGGAAGAGAGGCTAAAGTCATTACCCGCCAAGTCTTTCAGCGTGAAGTCGGGTGCTTCGGCTCCTTCTACCATATTCTTGCGAGCCTCCTCTACAGCTTTCTGCCGTGCAAGCGACTCTTCCATAGCCTGGTAAAGCGAAGCCAAGGGACCTTTGCGGGCTTTCTCGCCAATCAGGTCGAGCATATCGCCGGCCTCCCGTCCCAAGTCGGCCAGCAGATAGACGGCAATATCCTCGTCGGCATGACGGCGGAGGAAGTCTTTCTTCACTCCCTTCATCTCTTCGTAGACGGGAAGAAACAGTTGTCGTAGCGAGTCGAGTTTGTCAGGACTCAGTGTCCCCGCAGCCTGCATGGCCGTAATGGTGTGTGTCACGCTATCCATCTTCTCCCGATAGGGTTTGCACAATGCCAGCACCTCCTCATAGGCTCGATGAAAGTCATTTCCCTTTATATGGAAATCGTTCACAGCGCCGTTCACTTCCACCGTTTCGCCGGGAAAAAGGACAACACCCGTATTGGCACGCAACAGAGCCATTGCCTCTCCGGGTTTGGGCTTGGCATAGAGCCAGGCTTCCATGGGCACACTGTCATTAGCCAAATGGTAGGTAAACTTGCCCTGCTGCATGGCAATGGTATCACGATGTATCGTGCGCCGGCTCAGGTCTGACACAGGAAAATAATTCACAATCAGCGTATCGCTCTCAGTGCCGGTCAGCGTACCGGTTATCGTCGTTTGTTTGGGAGCCGACTGGCAGGCGCAAAGCAATGTGGCAGCTGCCAGCATATTCAGGTATCTGAAATTCATAGTCTCGTACGTTTTTGGTTTATTTACAGGAAGCCCAGCTCCAGCTTGGCCTCTTCGGTCATCATGTCCTTGTCCCACTCTGGCTCAAACACCAGATTGATGGTGGCCGACGACACTCCTTCTATTGATTCTATCTTCTGCCTGATATCTTCCATAATAAAGTCGGCTGCGGGACAGTTGGGAGCTGTCAAGGTCATGTCAATGCTTACCTCACCGTTGTCGCTGACGTCAATTTTGTATATCAAGCCCAAGTCGTAGACGTTGACCGGGATTTCCGGGTCGTAGACAGTCTTCAACATGGCTACTATCTTCTCTTCAATTTCAAATGTTGTCATCCTTGTAGCTTTTTGATTCATTATTAATACGGACAAAGCTAAATATTTTTATTGAAACTACAAAAAATATCACAGGCATGCTGGAAGCAAGCACATGTTTGAAACAAGCGGCAATAAATAGAGAATTTATAGCCCACAGGGAAAGAATTAATGGCTAACGAGAAAAGAATTAACTGCCAACGGGAAAGGAGTTAACTGCTATCGGGAGAGGAGTTAACTGCTATCGCGTGGGGAGTACACCGCTATCACGTGAGGAGTACACTGCTATCACGTGAAGAGTTAACTGCTATCACGTGAAGAGTTAACTGCTATCAGACGAGGACACTAAAGACTATGGAAAAAATACAAATCAGAACAAGCTTCAGACAACCGAAAACAGCCTTCCTGTTCTAAAAAATACAAAAAGGAAGAGGCGGACAAAGCCCTCGCTTCTCCCATTCGCTGAGAGAGTGAGTGGCTTTGTCCGCCTCCGGTATATGTAAGCCGGGATGTACAACCGGCAGCACAGCGCCGTTTATTTGTATCCGGCCACCTTGGCTATGCGCTGCGGAATATCAATGTTGTTCAGTTTACCGGCAAACTGCTTGGCACCTGCACCAATGGCATAAACGGGAACGTATCCTGCCGTATGGTTAGGACTGGTCCAACCTACCATGGCAATCTCGCTCATCACTTCCTTGGCAACAGCAGCCAGCGGTTCGGTCTTGGCATACAGGCTTTCTTCGAACACAACTTTGTGCTTTACGAATGAGGTTTCAAACTCATCGCGCAGTCTCTTTTCCTGTTCCCAGCTGATAGGCAGTTCTTTCCAGAATCCCATCTTTTCGCCCAGCAGTGCTTTCATGTCTTCCCAAGTCACCTTGTCACCTTTAGCCTTGCGCAGGTCGGTGATGGCGGTAGAAAGCAGGTCTTGCGATTGCTTCTGATACTTGAGCGATTTCAGGTGAAGCTCATATTTGCTGGTACCCAGTCCCATACCTCCGGTTTCATGGTCGGCTGTGATAACGATAAGTGTCTCTTTCGGGTGTTTTTTGTAGAACTCATAAGCCACTTTCACAGCGTTGTCCATGTCAATCACTTCTTCAAAAGCAGTAGCGGGGTCATTGCCGTGGCAAGCCCAGTCAATCTTACCGCCTTCCACCATCAGGAAGAAGCCCTTGTTCTTGCCTTTGGTCAGGAAGGAAATGGCACTCTCGGTAATCTGTGCCAGCGTCAAGTCACCGTCCTTGCGGTCGATGGCGTATGGCAAACAAGAAGGATTTGCATCCTCGCCCTGTATGAGTACCATTTTGTCGGCCTGTGCAGCCTTCTGTTTGTACTCGTCCAAACCGCGCGCTACGGTATATCCAGCCTGCTCGAAGATGGGGAATATGCTGGGAGCATCTTTCTTGTCGTAAGTAGTAGAAGGTTTCAGGAAGCCACTACCGGCATAGAAGTCAAATCCGGCTTTCGGAAGGTCGAGGGCTATTTCATAGTACATGCTGCGGCTCACCTGGTGTGCATAGAAAGCAGCAGGAGTAGCGTGATCTATGCTGACACTGGTTGTAATACCGACTTTCTTACCTGCCTTCTTGGCACGCTCGGCAATGCTTTGGAGAGTTTCCTTGTTAGCGTCTACACCGATGGCACCATTATAAGTCTTGGAACCGGTAGCCAAGGCTGTACCGGCTGCCGAAGAGTCTGTAATAGAGTTACTTGCCGAGTAGGTAGTGGCCACTCCCACTGCGGGGAATGTAGTGAAGAGCAAAGGCTCCACGCCAATTCGTCCGGCCTGTTCCGCCAGATACATTTCAGTTCCGTTCACTTGGTTAACGCCCATTCCATCACCGATGAAATAGAACACATACTTCGCCTGCTGTGCCTGAGCTGTGAAAGCCAATAACACAAAAAGCACCACATACATTAATCGTTTCATAGGTCTTTGATATTTTTAGTGTATTAAGAGTCGTGCCCAATATCAGCATGCAATCCATCCATGCTGCTGACAGGCTTCAAAGTTAGTTAAATTGGCTTTCAACCCGAACAGACTTTTAGTTAAAAAAAGAATACCCTCGACAAGATAACATCTCATCGAGGGTATTCAGCGGCATTTTGTATAGCCTGATATTATACCGATGTTACAACCGTAGGCTCCACAGCCTAGCCGTCATAACATGCAGTTTGCTTATTTATTTTGCATTCAGGATAGCCATAGAGTCGGAAGCAATCATCAACTCTTCGTCGGTAGGTATTACTACAACCTTAACCTTGGAGTCGTCGGTCGAGATAACCATTTCCTCGCCGCGTACCTTGTTCTTTTCGGCATCCAGTTTCACTCCCATATATTCAAGGCCTTCGCAAGCACCCCAGCGGGCAGAAGCCTGGTTCTCGCCCACACCGCCGGTGAAGACGATGATGTCCACGCCACCCAGTGCAGCAGCATAGGCACCGATGTACTTCTTGATGCGATAGAAATACATGTTCTCTGCCAAAATAGCCTTGGGGTCGCCTTCGGCAACGGCATTTTCGAGGTCACGCATGTCGCTCGACTTACCGAAGATACCCATCACACCGCTCTTCTTGTTGAGCAAGTTCGAGATACCCTGTGCATCGAGTCCTTCTTTCTCCATAATGAAGCTGACTGCACCGGCATCAATGTCGCCACTGCGTGTTCCCATCATCAAGCCTTCCAGCGGAGTGAGACCCATGCTGGTATCCATACACTTGCCGTCCTTGATGGCCGAAATAGAACCACCGTTACCAATGTGGCAAGTAATGATTTTCAAACCTTCGGGATTTACGCCCAGGAATTCGCACACACGCTTTGAAACATAGCGGTGAGAGGTTCCGTGGAAGCCATAACGACGTACACCATACTTCTCATAAAGCTCATAAGGAACAGCATACATGTAAGCATAGTCTGGCATGGTCTGGTGGAAAGCTGTGTCAAATACACCAATCTGCGGAACGTTAGGCAGGATAGCCTCGATGGCACGTACACCCTTCAGGTTAGCAGGGTTATGAAGCGGAGCCAAGTCGTTGCAGGCAGTGAAGGCCTCAAGCACTTCCTTAGTCAGCAAGACAGACTTATTGAACTTCTCGCCTCCATGTACCATACGGTGGCCTACGGCATTGATTTCGTTCAGCGACTTGATGGCACCATATTCTGCACTTGTCAGCGTATTCAGGATGAACTCTACTCCTACTGTATGCTCAGGGATATTCTTTTCCAAAATTTTCTTTTCACCATTAGGCAAAGTCAACTTCAAGAAAGAATCTTTCAGGCCAATCTTTTCAATACCACCTTGAGCAATGACAGCCTGATGGTCCATGTCGAACAACTTATATTTGATAGATGAACTGCCGCAGTTCAATACTAAAATCTTCATACTTACTCTTGATTTAAATTAGGGGAATATTATTTTTCTTTGGCAGCAATAGCCTGGTTGGCGGTAATGGCAATCATGCAATAAACATCCTCGATAGAGCAACCACGTGACAGGTCATTAACCGGACGCGCAATACCTTGCAGAACCGGACCAACAGCCTCTGCATGGCCCAGACGTTGAACGAGTTTATAAGAGATATTACCAACCTCCAGATTAGGCACTACAAGCACATTAGCCTGTCCTGCGATAGGTGAACCCGGAGCCTTGCTGGCACCAACTGAAGGAACGAGGGCAGCATCAGCCTGCAATTCACCATCAATAGCCAACGTCGGGTCAAATTCCTTAGCCAACTTAAGAGCCTCAACAACCTTGTCAACCACTTCGTGCTTGGCAGAACCTTTGGTAGAGAAGCTCAGCATGGCGACTTTCGGGTCAAGACCGGCAACAGCCTGTGCGGTGCGGGCTGTACATACGGCAATCTGAGCCAGCTGTGCAGCATCGGGCATAGGAGTAACGGCTACGTCGCCCATTACCAGAACGCCATTCTTTCCGTACTCAGGAGCATGAGTAAGCAACAGCATAGCACCCGAAACGCAGGTAATACCCGGAGCAGTCTTGATAATCTGCAAAGCCGGACGCAATACGTTACCGGTAGTGTTGCGTGCACCAGCCAGCTGGCCATCGGCATCGCCATTCTTGATAATCAGACAGCCCAAGTAAAGCGGGTCGAGCACCAGTTTGCGGGCTTCTTCAATCGTCATGCCTTTTTTCTTACGCAGTTCAAAGAGCAATTGGGCATATTCTTCCATCTTCGGATGGTTTTCTGGGTCAATGATGGTGGCCTTGTTGATATTTCCCAAGCCCCATTCTTTAGCACAAGCTTCAATCTCTGCGGGATTGCCAAGAATAATCAGGTCTGCAACTCCGTCAGTCAGAATCTGATTGGCAGCTTTCAAGGTACGTTCTTCTGTTCCTTCAGGAAGAACAATGCGTTGGCGATTAGCTTTTGCACGCGCAACAATTTCTTCAATTAATTTATGCATAGCTTATTTAATTATGTATATAAAGATCAAATGACTTAAGGTCAGGACGGAGATTGAACAATTTCCAAAGAAGTTCTTTCAGAATCTTAGCCTTTACCGGCTGCAAAATTACTCAATTTTGCTATATATACATTGCAATTCGGGGCGTTTTTACGCCCCGAATCACAATTATTGTATAATTTAACACTATCGAATTATTTCAGGAGCAACAGTCTTGTACTGATCCATGCAGGCACCCACCGGTGCACCTATATAAGTTGGGTCACAAATAACGTACTTGACGTTGTCAAACATAATGTTATCGCCTGAAACATCTTCGGTAAAATGTACCGCAGAAGCAATATGGTTAGGATAATCGAGCAGCACGGCATCCAAGCCCAGCAAATCTTTCACCAGTGTAGCATAAAGCATGGCACGGTCTTCACAATCGCAATAAAGATAGAAGAACGTCTCGTCAGGGAAGAATGGTTTCTCATAACCAAACTGCTCACCATCTGTCTTATACTCAAAGGCAGTCTGCACAAAGTTCAGCAACCAGTTGGCTGCATCCTTCTGAGATTTACCAGCAATAGCCGCCTTCAACTGAGGATAGAGTGCACTGCGCAACTCCTCACTCATCGGAGTCTTGTAGTGAATCACCACGTCGCACTGCGGATAGTCCCGATAAAAATCTATCAGGTTCTTGTTCACCATGGTGTTCACCTGTACATCGCTCCCTTGAGCCGTCAATACCCGGCTTTGCTCTTCCATAGCCAATGCAGGCACCGACTCTATATTCAGGCATACCAAATTCTTGGCATTGGCAAAATCCTGTCTATAAGTATAAATACTCATGGAACTGCCCGGTGTAGGTTCAAACACATAGTATTTGACACCACCCATCGTCAGATAAGGCGTACCATAAATCGTTCCTGCCGTAGCAAGCATCAGCTTCAGTTCATTGTCAATCTTAGCAAGCCTAACCTTATAACCAGACTTGTTGAGCAGGAACATCTGCAAGAAGACAATTTCATTCTTCTTATCGGCACCATAGAGTTGCACTCCCAGCTCTTTGGTGAAAAGCAGATAAGCCCAGTCGCTCATATTCCTTTCCTCCTTAAGCGTCATGCAGTCTCTCACCAACTGTTCATAGTCTTTGCCACACAAGTCCTTCCAGGCATCAGCCACATTAGCTTCGCTATTTCCAGCCAACGTCAAACCATTCAATACGGCAGTTGCCACTTCAAAGTCTGTGCCATAAAACTCAATCGCACGCCTCGGCACTCTAAGAGCTGGCTTCACTGTCGGCATCTCGATATGAACCGGCGTATAAGGTTGTCCCGGTACATAGACTCCCGGTGCAGGTTTATTTTCCATAGCAGGCAAATCCGGACGGTCAGCCGGTTTTTCCCCACCTATAGCAGGAACTGGTGCATCAGGCTTCTTCAGCGCACCCGGCTTTATCGAAACGGGCGGTGTAGTAGGCTTAGTCTTGTCAAACTCTACCGGTTTGGGCGGCTCTGGTCGCTCAGGAGCCGGAATAGGCGCAAACGCATCAAACTTCTTCCACGTTTCCCGCAGAAAAGTCTCAAAATCAGCATCCGCTTTATTCTTGAAGTTTTCAAACTCTTGCTGCTGTTGCCGGGCAAACTCCTCAAACTCCTTTTCTATGTCCTGCGCACACAAAGGTGCTGCCGACAAGAGGAAGCAGGCTGCCACAATACTCGAAGTGTATTTCATTTTCTTCATCTGTATATATTCAGGGAATAAAAAGGGGAAATAATACCTCAAGAAGGTGCTTTATTTAATAAGCACCATGTCATAAAAAGCACAGCGGCGGTCACTCGGAATAGAGTAAACCCACTTCAACACATTCTGATAGGTAACTTCCTCCGTGAAAGGTATATTATCCTTGGTAGCCACCATCATCATATTTATCTTTTCGCCATCGGCGCCATGCTTCTCCATCAGATAATCAATGGCCTGGTTAAATGGAAGTGAATATTCTTTCTCTGCCTTCAAGATGTTGTTACCCTCATAACTGTTAGGATATATCACCGAACCACCGGTATCATCAAACCAGAAGAACTTCAGATAAGAATCTGTCCCATGCACCTTCAATTTACAGGTAAAACCTTCACCTGACTTATACAACGGAGCTATGCCTTTCACTTCCAGTGCGTAGGACGGGTCTGCCTTCTGACTTTTCTGCACAACAGCATCAATCGTCACCACCTTATAGAGACTGCGGGAATTTACATCCCACACTTCTTCCACTTTCTTATTTGTAATGTTAATCATGCCGCCAATTGCCAATACGTTCATCTGCGAATAGGCTTCATGAAATTCCGAGCCATTTTCCTGTGTAATCTGTCCGAAGACCGACCACACGTTTTCCATTACTCCAGCCTTGCGCAAGGCCTCTTTCTTAGCCTCCATCAAGGCACGTTCTTCCGCTTCTTTCAGCGTAATATCATCACTGACTTGCCAGCGCCCCTGCGCGCCCTTAACCTTAACAGATTCCTGGGCGTGCAGTGGTGCAGCAATTATCAATATCAGCAGAAATATCCATTCAATCCGACTGTTTCGACTCATTCGATATCAATCTTTATTTTCAGGAAGTTCTGCTATTAATATCCTAATTTATCCAATTCCTTAGCCAGTTCTTCTGACTTACCAGCCAATTCCTTACGGATAGCGCTGATAGCAGCCTGGTTAGCAGCCTGCATGCTGTAACCCAAAGTCACCATCACTTCTACATTCTTGTTTTCCAACGTTCTGTACACCTCTACCAAAGGAATTGTGCGACCCAGTGTTGCAGAAATCACGCTCTTGCTGGCAGCAACCACGCTCGACAAGCTGGCAGCTTCTTCCTGACCCATATCATCATTAGCTACTTTTGCTTCAATCAGCTGAGAAACCTTGGTCTGAATCTGTCCGGCCAAATCAATCTTGGCTGCATTGGTTGCCTGCAAAGCAGCAGAAGACTGGTTACCACCGATAGCTCTTGAAGAAGCAATATACCAGTATGGATTACCGTCCATATCCAGTTCAGCCTGCTTTTCCCATGCAGTTTCAAGTTGTTTATCCAAAGGCAATTTGCCAACCGGAGTCTTAAATCCTTCCTTTGCCAGCTTCTTAGCTTCTTTACGTGCAGCCTTGATAGCTTTCTTCTGTAACTCCTTGTCAAGCACCTTCTCGTTTTTCTTCAATTCCTTATAGTCCTTACCCGTAGCTCTTTCCTGAGCGAAGACACTTACAGTCACCAGCATAAAAAATGCTGCAAATACACTGATAAATAAATTTCTTTTCATCTCATTCCAATTTTACAAGTTAATAATCCTTTTTTCTAAAGATTTATGCAATAACATATCGCAAAGGTATATAATTAAATCAAAAAAACACCATATCACTCCTTTTTTTTGAACGTTTGCCCGACTTTGGAGTAATTGCAGAAAGCCCTAAATACAAGGGAAAGGTATCTCTGTACAAATTATACATTCCGAGCCAACACGATCTATTAGTTCATTGATAATAAGCGAATCACGGAAAACCATGATACAACAAAGACGCTCAAGGACTCTCTATTGAACAGACCTATACATGGGACAAAACAATGATAAAACCCAGCTATCCGCATACAAACAAATACGACCATCGCCACAAGCCTTTCATACACTGATTGTAAATATTCTCCTTGCCTCCAGATTCACCAAAAAGTACACAAAGAAGACATTTAGCACATGTTATGACCAAATAAGCCAACAAGTGCATCTCTATCTGCAAATACAATTCTGCCAATAGAGGAAAAGCAGAAAAAAAGGTAAACCAGTAACAACCAGCCTCACTAATCACTAACTTTGCACCCGTTTTCATGTATAACAAGTATTTATAACAGGTATTAGGTATTATGATTCGTCAATGCGCCATTCTGTTTGGCTGCTTAGCCTTGGGTGAATTGATTGTTTTTCTCACAGGCATCAAACTGCCTTCCAGCATCATCGGCATGCTGCTGCTCACCCTTTTCTTGAAATTAGGTTGGATAAAACTTCATTGGGTACAAGGAATGTCCGACTTTCTGGTTGCTAACCTCGGTTTCTTCTTCGTGCCGCCCGGCGTGGCTCTGATGCTCTACTTTGACATCATTGCAGCCCAATTCTGGCCTATCGTGATTGCTTCCATCGTAAGTACCCTGCTGGTCATTGTTGTCACCGGATGGGTTCACCAATTAACGCGCAAAATCAAATGAACTTCTTAGAAAACGAATTTTTCCTGCTTGCCATTACGTTTGGCATCTTCTTCTTCTCCAAACTCTTGCAGAAGAAGACGGGCATCATGCTGCTCAATCCCATCTTGCTCACCATTGCCCTGCTCATCATCTTTCTGAAGGTGAACCACATCAGTTATGAGACCTACAACGAAGGCGGACACTTGATTGAGTTCTGGCTCAAGCCTGCCGTAGTTGCCCTGGGAGTCCCCTTGTATCTGCAATTGGAAACCATCAAGAAGCAGCTGCTGCCTATCCTTCTCTCCCAACTGGCCGGCTGCATTGTAGGAGTAGTATCTGTTGTAGTCATCGCCAAGCTGATGGATGCACCAACAGAAATCATCTACTCGCTAGCACCCAAATCAGTTACTACCCCCATTGCCATGGAGGTAACCAAATCGCTGGGAGGCATTCCATCGCTTACGGCAGCTGTAGTAGTATGCGTTGGCCTGCTGGGTGGAATCCTCGGCTTCAAGACCATGAAACTGACCCACATCGGCAGCCCCATGGCACAAGGTCTTTCACTAGGTACGGCGGCACATGCCGTAGGCACTTCCACAGCCATGGAAATCAGCCGTAAATATGGTGCATTTGCCAGTCTGGGTCTGACCCTGAACGGTATTTTCACTGCACTGCTGACCCCTACTATCTTGCGACTGCTAGGCCTGCTCTAAAGCCACAAAGCAAACATATAGAAACAGAAAGAGGAACAAATCCTGCGGCATTCATCATATTGCCACAAGGTTTGTCCCTCTTTTATTATGTAATGGTTGCTCCTGTTGTGGAGTACTGCTTACAATCCGCTGAAGTTCACTCCTTCGAACACCAGCGATGGAATGCGCCATGAACGCTCCTTCATCGGGTCATTTCCCACAGCAGCCAGCGATGCCCAAAGCTCTACCATATTGCCCGTAACGTTCATCTCATTTACCGGCTGCGTCAGCTTACCATTTTCTATCAGGAAGCCTTCAATACCATAAGAGAAGTCGCCCGTACTGCTATTGCAGTTTCCTCCGTTGAATCCTGTCACCAGGATACCCTTCTCTACATCAGCCACCAATCCGTTCAGGTCCTTGCCGCCCGGCTCCATCACCAGCAAAGAAGGGCCGCTGATGGTAGGCTCAACACCCATCTTCTTCGCATGATACGTGCTGATGAAATATGTCTTCAGCACACCATTCTCAAATACTGTGCGAGGTTCTGTCGCCACGCCTTCACCGTCAAAGTAACGGGCACCGTTTGCCCCTATTATATGTGGTTCATCTTTCAATATCAACTTGTCCGACCCAATCTTAGTGCCCAACTTGTCCAGCAAGAAAGAATTTTTCTGCTGCAAAGAACCACCCGAAATGGCACTCAATACAGGACTTATCAGACGACCCGAGTTCATATTGTCCACCACCATCGTATATTTGCCCGAAGCTATTTTCTTCTGTCCCAGCTTGCGCAATACACGCTCCAACGACTTGGCTCCAATGCCTTTCTTTTGCAATTTATCGTAGAACAATGCCGACGAATACCAATAGTCCGACGGTCTTGCCTCTCCCTCTCCCTTAATGGCTACGCTCGACGACAACGAGAACCAAGTACTCTTGTCCTCACCTTCAAAGCCATTGCTTATCAACATATACGAAGCACCTTCACCGTCGCCATACGAAGTAGATACTGAAATAATACGCTCATCCTTGCCCAGGATTTCCTCAGCAGCCACACGTGCCAATTCCACTTTCTCGTCAGGATTAATGTTGTAGAACTTCTTGTCAAACAACTTCAAATCCGGTTTTCCACCTTTATAGTAGCGCGATGCATCGGCCAATACACGGGCTTCATCCACTGCCAGATAGCGCGTAGAATCTATTCCATTCTTTATGAAGGTCTCCAGTTCTTTCTTGTCTAACCGGTTTGTAGAATAGTTACCATAGCGTCCATCCACATACAAGGAAATGGACAATCCGCTTTCCGAAGCCTGCTGCAAACGGTCCATCTTCGCATCGCGCAATTCAAACGATGCGTTCGAATTGGCATAAAGCACCACCTTTGCACTCTGGCAACCGTTCTTCAGGGCAAATTCCATAGCCCATTGTGCCAGTTTTTTATTTGTATCGGTAATCATTACTTTTCCTGTTTTTTAGAATTCATTCTTTTATTCTTCATCAACTTTCACCACCCACAGTCAGTTTGCTGACCAATGCCGAAGGCATACCGCAAGTAACCGGACATGACTGGCCGTCCTTGCCACAAGTCCACGTACCATTGTCTATCTTGTTATTATCGGCCACCATCGTTATGTCGGCCAGTGCCTTCGGACCGTTACCTATGATATTGATATCCTTAATGGGCAGCGTCAGCTTACCATTCTCTATCAGATAGCCCGACTTCACAAAAAATGTAAAGTCACCCGCACCAATCTGTACCTGTCCGTTCGTAAAGTTATCCACAAATACGCCGTTCTTCACCGATGCAATGATGTCTTCCTCCTTCATGTTGCCCGACTCCATATAAGTAGCACGCATACGCGGGATAGGCATGTTGCGGAATGTATCACGGCGTCCGTTACCCGTAGGCTCCACACCATAGTGGCGGGCACTGATGCGGTCGTGCATATAACTGGTCAGGATGCCGTCTTTCACCAGATAAGTCTTCTGGCCTTCCACACCTTCATCATCAAAGTTCACCGAACCACGGTTGAACGGAATCGTACCGTCATCCACTACATTGATGTGTTCGTCACACACCTTCTTGCCCAGCAAGTCGCAGAAGATAGAAGTACGTTTACGGTTGAAGTCTGCTTCAAAAGCATGACCTATGGCTTCATGCAACAGAATACCCGAACCACCGGCTCCCATTACCACCGGCATCTCGCCTCCCTTTGGTTTGATAGCCTTGAACAGGATAGCAGTCTTATCCACCGCCTCACGGGCCAGCAAGTCCACCAGGTCGTCTGTCATAAACTCAAAGCCCTTCCGGTAAGAGCGGCTTGCCATGTTGTTCTCCATCCGTCCGTTCTCTTCCATGATACATACGGCAATGAAGTTTATCATCGGCCGATAGTCGTAATAGCTAACGCCCAGCGAGTTGCAGAACAACACATGCGACGTGCTGTCTGTCAGGATAGCCTGTACCTTTCTCACACGCTTGTCAAGCGAGAATATCTTCTCATTCAACTTCTCCAGATAAGGAATCTTCTCTTTCACGCCTACAGCCTCTAGCGGTGAAACTACCGTATAGCGATTCTTCGCAATCTTCTTTTCGGTCAGTGCAGCCACTTTTCCGGCACTCCCCGAGGTAGCTATACGTGCAGCCGTACGTGCGGCACGAAGCATTTCTTCCAATGTCACGCCTTCTACATACGCATATCCCGTCTGGTCACCGGCCACCACACGTACTCCCATACCGAAGTCAATGTTCGAAGAACAGTTATTTACCTTGCCATCCATCAGCGAAACGCTGTTATTGAACGTATGCTCAAAATAAAGGTCAGCATAATCACCGCCCTTTTCCAGAGCTGCGGCCAATACCTTCTTCAAGTCAGCCTCAGCCACCCCAAAATGCGTCATTGCAGCAGCCGTACCAGCCTTATTGTCCGCTCCGGCCAGCGATTGCCGTATGGCCGAAACGCCAAACGAAGGTACAGCCAGTGTACCCAACATCGCCAGACCGCCTGTCTTTAAAAAATCTCGTCTATCCATACTAATAATTCTTTAGTTCGTAAGATTATAAGTTTATAAGCTATGACTTTACATCAACTTAAAAAAAACAATAACTAATAAACTTGCTTATATCTGTCAAATTTCCAATATCAACTCTCAGTTATTCCTTTGCCAACAAGCTTTCCAGTTCCTCTGCCGTCAGTCTCAAATGAAACTGCCCTTTATAGGCAGCCGAAATAGCCCCCGTCTCTTCCGACACAATGATAGCCAACGCATCCGACACCTGTGAGATGCCCATGGCAGCCCTGTGACGCAAGCCCAATTCCTTGGGAATATCCAGGTTATGCGAAACTGGCAATATACATCCCGCCGCCTTGATTCGCTTCTTGCTGATAACCATTGCCCCGTCGTGCAACGGACTGTTCTTAAAGAAAATATTCTCTATCAGCCGCTGATTGATATCTGCATTTACCACATCTCCCGTACGCACGACATCATCCATCGGCATATTACGCTCCACCACAATCAGCGCTCCTACTTTCTGCTTACCCATACTGATGCAGGCCATCACAATCGGCATTATATCATCATGTTCCAACGTCTCTTTCTTATCGCCACTGAAAAACCGTATCAAGGCACTGACATGCCTGTGCGACCCCAGCGTCAGCAGAAAACGCCTGATTTCCTCCTGAAACAAAACTATCAATGCCAATACGCCCACACTGACCAGTTTATCCAGAATCGAACCCAGCAATTTCATCTCCAACACCTGCGACACCACCAGCCAAATCAATATAAAGACCAATATGCCCGTAAACACATTGATAGAACCCGATGCCTTCATCAGCTTGTACGTATAGTACAGCAAAAAAGCCACCGACAGAATATCAATAAAATCCTTTATGCCAAATTCAAAAAACACGCTTACTCAATTTTTATAATAGCGGTCAGTGGTTAACGGTCAGTGATTAACACATTATCCTTTTTACCACTTACCACTAATCACTAACCACTAACCGTTATCTCTCATCTTCTCCACTATCTTCACCGTCTCCACTGCCTGACGCACATCATGCACCCGCAAGATATCCGCCCCTTTCAACAGGCAAATCGTATCAATAACCGTCGTCCCGTTCAGGGCATCCGCAGGTGTCGTGTCAAGCAACTTATATATCATCGACTTGCGCGACACTCCTACCAGTACCGGCAACTCAAACGCACTGAAATCCTCCAGATGCGCCAGCAGTTCATAATTATGCTCCAACGTCTTGCCAAATCCAAATCCCGGGTCCAGAATCATATCCTTCACACCAAGGTCACGCAGCTGCTGCACCTTCTTCGCAAAATAAAGGAATACCTCTTTCAGCAGATTGTCATAATGAGGCCGCTGTTGCATATCCTGCGGCGTACCCTGCATGTGCATCATGATATAAGGCACGCGCAAATCAGCCACCGTCTCAAACATCTTCCCGTCCATCTCACCCGCAGCTATGTCGTTAATAATGGCCACCCCATATTCCTCCACACACATCCGGGCCACATCCGCACGAAAAGTGTCTACCGACACCACCGCATCGGGTGCCACCCTTCGCAAGACTGCAAGCCCCATACGCAACCGCTCCATTTCCTCCTCTTGGCTCACATGGTCAGCATTAGGCCTCGACGAGTAAGCACCAATGTCTATCATATCCGCCCCCTCGTCCACAATTTGCCTGACACGCTGCGCTATAGCCTCTTCCGTCTGCATACGGCTGCCGGCATAAAACGAATCAGGCGTCACGTTCAGTATTCCCATCACCCGAGGCGTCGACAGGTCCATCAATCTACCGTTTACATTGATATATTTATCCTTCATTCTGAGCACTGTTTTTATATCCCCGATGCCCTGTGCCACTTTAATATATACCTTTCCAAGCAAGACTGCTCATCCTGCAACAGCAACATCGATTCAATATACAACTATTAAATGCACAAACTTACAGAATAAATCCGAAAAACAATAAAAAGAGCAGTCAGTTTTATCACTCCTTCAAATTTCGCAGGCACAACATACAGGCACAAGCAACCAGTAAAAGAAAAGATAAAAATAACTTTCTGGAGCAATAAAATATTATCAGCCAACAAGCAGGCCGGTAGTAGTTTTATCACTTTAGTACTAACAAGGTTTGTAGCTGAGAAACTTGAAAAGCTTAAATAACCAAGTAGTTAAAACAACCTAATTCAGCCAGATATAAATTTGTAATCATTCCAATTTTACTATATTTGCGAACATAGATTTTATTACTTAATACTCACTGACATGAAAAAAAGCTTATTTATCGCATCTTTACTGACTATTCTGTTTTCTGCAACCTCTGTTGCACAAGAAAAAAACTACCAGCTCTCCAGCCACATCCTTGACATCAACCTGGGGAAGCCAGCACCTGGCGTTTTAATCAGCCTTTTGCGTATGAATGATGACCAATCGTGGAGTCTCATCGAAGAAAGAACTACCGACTCCAACGGCCGCGTCAAAGACTTCCTTGAAACCGCTCCCGGCACCGCCCGTACCGGCATCTACAAATTGACCTACCACGTCAGCCCCTACTTCCAAGCCCCAAACCAATCTACCTTCTATCCCTTCATCGAAGTTGTATTCGAGATTAAGGATAACAACCACTACCACGTCCCCATTACGCTTTCCCCATTTGGGTATTCGACATATAGGGGGAGCTAAAAGCTGGCTTAGGTAATTATTACCTATATAAATCATAAGTTGCCTGCTGTTTCTAAAAACAAAGACAGGCAACTTACAATTTATAAGTATCAACCCATATTTTATTCAATCTCACAAATTATGCCAAAAGCAATAAGTAATTCAAAACCTAGTATAAGGATACAAATACTTATATAACAATTTAGCAAACTCATTAAAGCCTAAATCAGTAAAATGTATACCATCAACAGTTGCCTCATTATGCTTACTCAGAAAGTCTGATAATTCAATATACACTATATGTGTCTCTCCTTTAGCTTTTAACTCATAAAATACTTCACGCAAAGCCTGATTCTTCGTACGAATCTCTTCTGCCATAAGCAGATCAAATTTTGAATAAGTAAATTGAGGATCTTCTACAAATATCACAGGAGTACACAAATGAGCATTACGAATACGTTTATAAAAATCATATAAGCGTTCTTTAATTTGCTTAGCAGTAGAATTTGGGACACAATCTATTACATAGACTGAAGCATCAACTGAAGCCATCAAATCAGCTACTTCCAAATCTAGGAAAGCATTTCCACTGAACCCTAAATTAATTGTTTCTACATTTAGCATTCTTTCCAATATATTCGTGTGTGCCATTCCAGGCCTCGAAGCACATCCACCCTGAAGAATACTTGTCCCATAAAAAACAATTGGTTTATTTCTGCGAGGCAGTTCCAATATAGGCAGAGAAATATCAGCTAATGAATCAACACCTATGTACAACGAATCAAGGCCATCATACAACGGTAAATACAACATATATTCGCGCCAATCTGCTGACATATTTTTTATAATTGTGGCTTTATTATTTTTCCCCGTTGGACGAGCTACATTTACAAAGGTCCATTCTCCATCATTATAACAATATAAATCCAACCCCTTAATACCAGTATCAGCCATATGATTCATCCGAGTATTATATTTAAGATTCCAACGAGCTGAAATAGAAGTGGAATTACTCCTAAACCTTACAGCCATCCCTGCTGAATGAGTACTCAAATCCCACAAACTATTACGTGAAACATGTTTCAATGAATCTGGAAATCTATTATATCTATCACCCAAACCTACTTCACATTTTCCATATAAAGGAAATTCATTTGCATTATAATACACTGTCTGAGCCTTTGGCTCAAACCAACATAACCATAAAAAAATACCAAAATAAATCCTATTTATCATGACTATCAATACTTCGGTAAATTTTTACCGATAAATTAAAATTAAACATAGAATCGGCAT
>USEY01000026.1 GCA_900553815.1 uncultured Bacteroides sp. | reverse complement strand
CCTGTCCGGCATTGCCGTGAACACCTACTACAGAAGCCATGTTGATGATGCTTCCAGCTTTCTGGCGCATCATGATGGGTGTACAAGCGTGGATAAAGTTGAATGCTGATTTCAGGTTGACATTAATCACCATATCCCACTGCTGTTCGCTCATACGCATCATCAGGCCGTCGCGAGTGATACCGGCGTTGTTTACCAGGATATCGATGCGTCCGAAGTCTTTGTGGATAGCTTCTACCACGTTGGCTGTATCCTCAAAGTTGGCAGCGTTCGAAGCGTATGCTTTGGCTTTTACGCCCATTGCTTCAATTTCCTTTGCTGTATTTTCAGCATTTTCGTCAATTACCAGGTCGGTAAATGCAATGTTTGCTCCTTCAGAAGCGAACTTCAAAGCGATAGCCTTTCCAATACCGCGTGCGGCACCGGTTACAATGGCTGTCTTTCCGTCTAATAATCCCATAATACTTAAAATTTTTATTGATTGGTTTTTTCTGTTCTGTGCAATGCACCAAATATCATCTTGGCCACATACTTGTCGCGCGTGGCATCGTCGAGGTCGGCTCCGATATGGCCGCGTATGTAGGGCACCTCGATGCCTTTCACGCAGTAGTGGATGATTTCCGCTGTCATGTTTATGTCGTCCACCTGGAAGATGCCTTGCTCGTTACCTTCCTTCAGTACGTCCCTGAACAGCAGTATTTCGTTGGCGTCAAAGCGTTTGCGTACTTTCTCCACCCGCCAGATGTCTCGGAAAAAATTGGCTCGCAGCGTTCCGTTGCGATAGACCACCTCCTTGATGGCGTCCAACCGTGTGTAGATGATTTCCAGTATCTTTTCGTCGGGTGAGCTTTTCTTTTCCGCCACTTGCTTCATGACGTTCAGCAGAATGTCCAGTTCCGACTCCACGACAGCTTGATAAATGTCTTCCTTGCTTTTGAAATAAGTATAAAGCGTACGCCTACCTTTCTTTGAAGCAAGGGCAATGTCATTCATCGTCGTATTTTCCACCCCCATTTTGGAAAACAGTTGGCGGGCTACGTCTACTAATTTAGCTTTTGTCTTGGATGTTGTCATATTCGCACCGGATTGCACATTCCCTAATAATTTGAGCAAAAGTATAACATTTCCTTCGCCTGACCAAAAATAAGGTAACTAAAATGTACTGTTCGAAAGTTTTTTTACATTGATATGGCTTGATGATGAACGCGGAATGATTTATTTCTGTACATTTGCTTCCAGCTTGAATTTTCTTATAAAAACCACAAAAAGATGGACTTGAATACTACTTTTGCCAAAGTGCAGGCTGCCAGCCGCCAATTGCTGGCCATTGATGACCAGAAAATAAACGAGGTTTTGCGGGCTGTGGCCGATGCAGCCATAGAGAATACGGACTTTATCCTGGCCGAGAACCGGAAAGACCTGGACCGCATGGACCCTGCCAATCCTAAATATGACCGCCTGAAGCTGACTGCCGAACGTTTGCAGGGCATAGCCTCTGATACACGCAACGTGGCACTCCTGCCTTCACCGCTGGAACGGGTGCTGAAAGAAACCGTACGCCCGAATGGACTGAAGATTAAGCGTGTAAGCGTTCCTTTCGGAGTAATCGGAATTATCTACGAAGCACGTCCCAATGTCAGTTTCGATGTATTTTCCCTTTGTCTGAAGAGCGGCAATGCCTGCATACTGAAGGGTGGCAGTGATGCTGATTGCTCTAACCGGGCCATTGTGAGTGTCATTCATCGTGTGCTGGAGCTATTTGGCATAGATCCGCACATCGTGGAACTGCTGCCTGCCGACCACGAGGCTACCGCGCAACTTTTGCATGCCAACGGCTATGTAGACCTTATTATTCCGCGTGGCAGTAGCCGGCTTATCAATTTTGTCCGTCAGAATGCCACAATTCCTGTCATTGAGACCGGAGCCGGCATTTGTCACACCTACTTTGACCGCTACGGCGACTTGAAGAAAGGCACAGCCATTGTTAACAATGCCAAGACGCGTCGCGTCAGCGTGTGCAATGCTCTTGACTGTCTGCTGGTTGACAATGCCCGGCTGGCCGACCTGCCTGCCCTTTGCGCACCGTTGCAGGAAAGTAACGTCATTCTCTATGCAGATGCTCTTGCTTACGATGCTTTGCAGGGACACTATCCGGCAGACCTGTTGCAACACTCCACTGCGGAGAGCTACGGTACGGAGTTCCTGGACTACAAACTGGCCATTAAGACTGTAGACGGTTTGGATGGCGCTTTGGAACACATTCGTCTGAACAGTTCGAAACATAGTGAGTGCATTGTGACCGAAGATAAGGAACGTGCCGACCGCTTCTGTCGGGTGGTAGATGCCGCCTGTGTCTATGTCAATGCGCCTACTTCCTTTACCGACGGTGCACAGTTCGGGCTGGGTGCCGAGATTGGCATCAGCACGCAGAAACTGCACGCCCGTGGTCCAATGGGGCTGGAGGAAATCACTACCTATAAGTGGGTTGTAGAAGGGGAAGGACAGATCAGACCCAAGTAACCGGGAGGTTTCAGCGGTTTGTGGTAAGTGGTAAGCGGTTAGTGTTCAATATTTAGAAAGCACTTACTTTTGTTTCCACTTTCTATTGGCCTTAAACTTCCAAGTCCGTCTTGGGTGGGCGAGAATTCCTTCTAATTCCTTTAATTCCTAATGTTTAGAATACCGGTATCGTGTAGACAAGTCCCAGTGAGATGCGCTGTGAGTCATAGCTGCTTGTGCCCAGTGAACGGGCACGGGCAGTCAGGCCATGATGCTTGTAGAGCAAGTGCAGGAAGATGAGCAGTTCGCTGTTCTTCATCGGATAATACTCCACACAGGCCTGGGTGTTCCATGTCTTCCGGTAGAGTCCCTTGGTGTAGGGACCGTTGGCGCGGTAGACGCGTGCCGTTTCGTAAGCTCCCTTCAGATAAATGTTCCAATGTGGATGTATGCGGTAGTCGCAGTTGGCTATCGTGCTGAAGTATTCCACATGTTGTGCTGTCACTCCTCCTTCGGGACTAGAAGCAGACAGTTCGCTGACCAGTCCTTTGCTGTCCACTCCTTCGCGCGAGTACATCAGGTCAATGTAGGCTATTACCGGCCCTTTTTGCCACACATTGCCGGCTGTCAGGTAGAGGATGTTTCTGCCTTGTGCCAGCTGGCCCCATGATGCCGAGTAGCGCAGGTTTAGAGCGCGTTCGGCAAAATATCCGTCCCAGTTGGCAGTGGCCAGCATGGGCACTTTCACTTTGCCCACTCCCTCGGGACGACCATACAGGAAGACGTCTTCGTCACTTCCGTTGCGGTTGTTTACCAGTTGCAAGTTTAGTTTCTGGTTGTCGTTCAGGGTCACTGTGCCCGTCACTCCTGCCTGCCAGCAGGCCAGGTAGTTGTTGAAGTCGGAGAATTCGCGTACTTTGATGGCGTTCACCCAATATTCATATCCGCCCAGTTCAATGGCTTGCTTGCCCACAGTCAATGCAAAGCGCTTGCTGATGTCCCACTTCACCAGTGCGCATTCGATGGACGACGACAGATTGTCCAGTGCATGTGGATTGCTGTACTTATTATATGACTGTCGGAAGTGGTAGGAGAAGTCCCGGCCGAAGGTACCCAGAATCTCCAGCTTGACGCCGTTCAGCTTGAAGGCAGCTTCTTCAAGGGTTCCGTCGTTGAAGTCGGCCGTCCCCGATGTATAGAACTGTAAATTCATGCTGCTCGACGCAATGGACTTACCGTCGTCGGTCACCCGTTCGAGCAGTGTACGTCCTTCTTCAGGGCGAATCAAAGGTTCCTGAGCATACAAGTTCACGGCTGCCAGAAACAGGCAAGCCGATAAAAGGGCGTTTTTCATAGCTTTCTCCATACGTTGTTTATATTATGCCGTGGGCGTTTGTACAAACGTACGCAAAAAAAGCGATACATGTGCTATGTCTATAAGGAAAAAAACAGAGTCTGGAGATGGAAACATGGCAAAGCGTGTTGATGGAATGACTGCTCTGTAAGTTCTGCTTTTGAAGAGCTGTTTGCCGGAGGCTTTTTGCCTCTGAATTGCGAAATATGAATCAGTAAAACGGAGAACTTCAAAGATTATTTTTTAATTTTGCCCTCATCAAGAACCATAAATGACAAGAAGAAATGAAGAACTTTACCTGCGTGCAGGACATCGGCAACCTGAAGACTGCACTAGACGAAGCGTTTGAAATCAAGAAAGACCGTTTTAAATATGTAGAGCTGGGACGTAACAAGACGTTGATGATGATTTTCTTTAACTCCAGTCTGCGTACCCGTCTCAGTACCCAGAAAGCAGCCCTTAACCTGGGTATGAACGTTATTGTACTTGACATTAACCAAGGTGCCTGGAAGCTGGAGACTGAGCGCGGAGTTATCATGGACGGTGACAAGCCCGAACATCTGCTGGAGGCTATTCCGGTGATGGGCTGTTATTGCGACATCATCGGTGTACGCTCTTTTGCCCGCTTCGAAAACAGGGACTATGATTATAATGAAGTTATCCTGAATCAGTTTATCAAGTATTCAGGCCGGCCGGTTTTCTCCATGGAGGCTGCTACACGCCATCCGCTGCAGAGTTTTGCCGACCTCATTACTATCGAGGAGTACAAGAAGAAAGCCCGTCCCAAAGTGGTTATGACCTGGGCACCCCATCCGCGTCCGCTGCCGCAGGCCGTGCCCAACTCGTTTGCCGAATGGATGAATGCTACTGACTATGAGTTTGTCATCACCCATCCGGAAGGCTATGAACTGGACCCGAAGTTTGTAGGCAATGCCCGTGTGGAATATGACCAGATGAAGGCTTTTGAAGGTGCCGATTTCGTTTATGCCAAGAACTGGGCGGCTTATACCGGCGACAACTACGGACAGATATTGAGCAAGGACCGTGCCTGGACGGTGAGCGACCGCCAGATGGCTGTGACCAACAATGCTTACTTCATGCACTGTCTGCCCGTGCGCCGTAACATGATTGTGACCGATGACGTGATTGAAAGTCCGCAGAGTATCGTCATTCCCGAAGCTGCCAACCGCGAAATCTCGGCTACGGTGGTGCTGAAGCGATTGCTGGAAAGCCTGTAAAGAAGGAGATACAATAAACGGGCTATTTGCTTTTCGTCAAATAACCCGTTTAAGAACTTATTAACTTGCCGATGGGCGGTTTACCAGAATGATATCTGGTGAGCCGCCTATTTTTCTATCTTCTGGTCGGCAGCCTGCCAGGCTTGGAACCCTTTGTCCAGTTCGTAGACTTTAAAGCCTTTTTTACTCAATATGCCGGCTGCTTTTTTGCTGCGTTTGCCGCTGCGGCAATACAAGGCTACGGGGCGTTCCTTTTGCAGCACGGAGTCAGCCATTGCTTCGAAACTCTCGTCTAGCACGTTGAGGTTGATGCTGCCGGGAATATGTCCTTCTGAGTATTCGGCCACGGTACGTACGTCCAGCAGCTGTACATCAGGGTTGCTGATGATGCCGGCAAAGTCGTCTACCGGCAGGGATTTGAATTCACCACCTTTGGGCTGGCAAGCCACGAGGGAGGAAAAAAAGAGACAAAGGGATGCAAACCAGGTTTTCATACGCTTACTATATTCTTTGGCTGTGAGTTGTTTTTAAGTTAAAGGAAAGAATTTCAGTTGTCTGTCTCGGCAGGCGTGTAGTCAAACTGATAGGTATTGATTTTGCCTGCGTAGGTGTGTATGTCGATACTTAGCCGCACTGTCTCAATGCCTCTCGTGACATACTGTTGCAAGGGTATGGAGCAATAGGCCCGTTGGGTGTATGCCTGCACATCGTCGCCATCGTCGTGATAGAGCGTCAGGCTGACGGTGGCGCGGTTGCCTTCGACCGCATAGCTATCTTCCACAAAGTGAAACTTATGGGGCTTGTCTTGTGCCTTCACTTCCAGTACCATGTTCAGGTAGTTCCAGCCCAACCAGATGCTTTGTACATCTACCGGGTCGGTCTTCACTCCGTCGGCAAACTTGTCGGCTGTAATAGGAACGGGAGCAATGGCATTGGAAGCACTGTAGAGCAGGGCGCTTTCGCTGTTGCCGTCGTTTGCCGTCAGTTCGTAGTTGCCGATGATGCGTATCAGGGTGTCGGGCTTGAAGTAGTCGTTGGATATGCTGTTGGCCAATGGATACTCCTTACCCGTGTCAGTAATGAGGTAGCTTAGCTTTCCTTGGCTGTCGGCGCCGACAGTCAGGAACTCAAGCTTGACCGACGGGTAATGGTATTCATCCTCTTGGCAACCGGACAGCAGGCCAAACAGTGCGGACATGCAGAGCAACAGACATACGGACAGCTTATTCCTGTTCATTGCGGGTGGCTGTTAAATGGTTCTTCAGCGGATTGGCATACATCTGCAACATCTTTTCACGCAGGAAGTTTTCGTCCTTGTTGGGCAAGGGAATGCGTGACAGCTGCTTGTCCAGATAGGCGGTGAACTGCTGCTTTTCTTCGTCGGTGTAGTGAGAAGCAAAAGTCCGGTCACCGGCCAGCAAGTCGGCAGCCACATAGTTGCCGGGATACAGTCGGTAGCCACGGTGAATCTCCTTGTCGATGATGGCAGAGACGGTGGCATACAGCTCTTGTTTGGGCAAGGTGCGGTTGAGTTTGGCCAGGCGGTCGTTGATGCAGGGAGCCATGTGGAAGTGTACACGTCCTTTGTAGCCCATCAATCCGGTCTGCATGTTGTTCAGGTCGTCGGCAGTTGTCTTCTTGTAGTCGGGGTTGTCACGCTTCAGCTGGAACTCCATGGCTTTGAGGAAGTCGCAAGGGTCGTACTCGTAAGAGATGGAGAGCGGTGCGATGTTCATCTGCATGAGGCGGTCGATGATGTCGCCTTCGCCGCCAATGGCCAGCATCTTGAGCACACTGTCCTGTGTGCGGTCGTCCGAATCCTTGGCGCGGCCTTCGCGCTGGGCAATCCAGATGGACTGCTGCTTCTCGCCAATGGTGTAGTGCATGTAGCGCGACATGCGTGCTGACGACTCCAGCATCTGGCGCATGGGCAATCCACGTTGTACGATGAACGACTTGTTGATGCGCACCAGTTTCTTAATCCACGGATAGATGAGCAAGTTGTCGCCAATGGCTATCTCCACCGTGTCGCCGCCTTCGTCCACCAGCAGGATGGAGAGGAGGCCCGAGTCGAGTATGATGTCGCGATGGTTGGAGATATAGGTATAAGCTTTCGACTTGTCGGTCAGTTCGCTCCGGTCGAGTGTCACTCCGCAAGTTGTCTCTTTTATAAGCTTCTTCAGAATGCCGTAGCAAAACGTCTTTTGGAATGCAAATTTGGTTTTGCAGGCGCGCATCTGCTGGGCAATGGCCTCGAAAGGGATACCGGGCATCACAGCGCCCACTACTTGCCTGAAAGCAGGGTCGGCTATTAATTCTTCAAAAACTTGAGGCAGCTCCTCGTCATGATAGGGGCGAATCTCATCAAATTCCGTATTCATATCATTAGTGATTAAGGGTTAGCTCTAAATTATGTGTATTTGGTTCTTTTGTTTTTTAGTTTATAAGTTTTTGGAGTTCGTAAGTTGTTTCTTTACAACTGTTTGAAGACTCTGAAACTTATAAACTAAGAAACTCAAAAATCAATGTCAGTCGCTTTTCTTATTGAAACTTGTTCTCAATAATGTCAGTCATTACATCCTTGATGTCCATACCGGCGGCACGTACCTGCTGGGGAATGAAACTCGTGGAAGTCATGCCGGGCGTGGTGTTCACTTCAAGTAGGTTTATCTTGTCGCCTTCGGTAATGATGTAGTCCACGCGGATAATGCCCTGTGCGCCCAGGATGTCATAGATGGCCGAGGTCAGTTTCTTTACCCGGTCTGTCAGTTCGTCGGATATGCGCGCCGGCGTAATCTCGTCGGACTCACCGTTGTACTTCGCCTTGTAGTCGAAGTATTCGTTGTGGCTTACAATTTCGGAAATAGGGAATACTACCGACTTGTCTTTGGTCTTGTAGCAGCCGCAAGTCAGCTCTGTGCCGTCCATAAATGCCTCTACCAATACCTCTTGGGCTTCGTCGAAAGCCTTGGCAATGGCGGGCTGTATCTGTTCGCGAGTCTTCACCTTGGTCACGCCGAAGCTGGAGCCTCCCAGGCTGGGTTTGATGAAACAGGGCAAGCCTATCTTCTCTACCACTTCGTCGTCGGTGATGCTCTGTCCGCGGCGCAGGAGCAGCGAATCGGCAATGCGCACACCGAATGAGTGCAGGTACTGGTTGCAGGCAAACTTGTCGTAGGTCAGTGAGGCAGCCAGCACGCCACAGCACGAGTAGGGGATGCGCAGCATGTCAAAGTAGCCCTGCAGACGGCCGTCTTCGCCCGGAGTGCCATGAATGGTGATGTAGGCAAAGTCGAATTTCACCTTCTGGCCGTTCAGCTGGAAGCTGAAGTCATTGCGGTCGACGGGCTGCTTGGTGCCGTCGGGCAGTTCCACGTGCCAGTCGAGGCCGTGCATGCCTACTATATATAATGTATACTTCTCCTTGTCGATGAAGGAGTAGATTCCTTGTGCACTGCGCAGGGAAACTTCATACTCGGAGGTATCGCCTCCGGCTACAATAGCGATAGTGCGTTTCATTCTAAATCTCTGTTACTGATGTAGCCTCGCCATTTGTCGATGAGTTGTGCCATGTCGTCGGGCAGTTCGGAGGTGAAGTACATCTCCTCGCCGGTGGCGGGATGGACAAAACCCAGCGTCATGGCGTGCAGCGCCTGGCGCGGACAGATGTCGAAGCAATTGTTTACAAATTGTTTGTATTTGGCAAAATGGGTTCCTTTCAATATTTCGTGGCCGCCATAGCGCTCGTCGTTGAACAGTATGTGGCCGATGTGTTTCATGTGTACACGTATCTGGTGTGTACGGCCGGTCTCGAGGATGCACTCCACCAGTGTGACGTAGCCAAAGCGTTCGAGCACGCGATAGTGGGTGACGGCATGTTTGCCTTCACCGTCGGGTACGACGGTCATCTGCATGCGGTCGCGCGGGTTGCGGGCAATGTCGCCCGTCACGGTGCCTTCGTCCTGCTCTACATTGCCCCACACCAGTGCACGGTAGCGGCGTTTGGTGGTCTTGTGGAAGAACTGGTTGCCCAGGTTGGTCTTGGCGTCGGGTGTCTTGGCTATGACCAGCAGGCCTGAGGTGTCCTTGTCAATGCGGTGCACCAGGCCCACGTGCGGGTCGTTAGCGTCATAGTCGGGCACGTCCTTCATGTGCCAGGCAATGGCGTTGACCAGCGTGCCGCGGTAATTGCCGTGTCCGGGATGTACCACCAGGCCGGCCGGCTTGTTCACCACCATCAGGTAACGGTCTTCGTAGACAATGTTCAGCGGAATGTCTTCGGGGATAACCTCGTTTTCGTAGCGCGGACGGTCCATCATCACCGTGATGACATCGAGCGGCTTCACCTTGTAGCTGCTCTTCACGGGCTTGCCGTTGGCCATGACAAAGCCGGCATCGGCAGCTTTCTGGATGCGGTTGCGCGAGGCGTTGGTGATGCGGTCGAACAAGTACTTGTCCACCCTTATCATTTCCTGTCCCTTGTCCACCACCACGCGGAAGTGTTCGTACAGTTGCGCCTCGTCGCCCACGGGCTCCACGTCGTCCAGACAGTCGTTGTCTATGTCAAAGTCTTCTATGTCAGCCATTTTTTGTTTTCTGCTTTCTTTGTATTTTCTCAGAACCAGTCGTCGTCGGTCACAGCGTTTTCGCTTGATGTCGGTTCACTTGTGCCCAAGCTGTCAGCCTCCAATGAGTCGTCTGACGTAATAGCTTCGCTTCCATTGCCTATGACCAGTGTCAGCACAGCACCTACCGGCACCTTGGCTTTCATGCCCAGCGGCTGGCCTTTGTATCTCACTTCATACACCCAGTCCTTTTCGCCGGGGATGGAGTCGTTGCCTGTCAGTTTGAATCCGGCAGCCAGCAGACGTGCCTCGGCTTGGCGAACCGAACTGTTGTCGGCTACGTCGGGCACTTCCTGCAATGGTATGTTCAATGTGTTGATGGTTAGGTAGATGGTGCGTCCTTCCTTTACACGCAAGCCTGCTGTCGGATTGTAGTCCAGAATGCAGCCTGCCGGCAGCGACTTCACGTAGTTTGAGTCTGCCACCACACAGTTCAGCTTGCGGTCGCTGAACATCTTTTGCGCATCGGCCAGGCTGAGGCCTTTAACATCGGGCACCACTACGGCTTCGCCATGCCGGGTGTAGGCATCGATGGCTTTCAGTACACCAAATATGACACCCACAACTACTACAATCATGCCGATGATGTTTATCCAGAAGAATTTGTTCTGCTTGAACGAAAAGAATTCTTTTAATGTCATAAGCTGTTCTTTGTTTTTAGTTTTGCCAATCCTGTTGTTCTGGGGCAGGCTTTTATTTTTTTTTCAGTTGGGGCTAAGTTTATTTTCCGTTGGCAGGATATTTTCAGACTGCCAATCAGATGGTCAGACCACAACTGCCCATATTCTTGGCAAAGATAAATATTTAAATTAATATACCCTTTTGATTTTCTGTAGAATTTAATTGGTAGGCTCCCGTCGACGGCTGTAGTGGATGACATGTTTGCCAGGTGAAGTTTCACCGTTGCAGCCTGGCGGACAGGCCTATATGGTGAAGGCTGCCTGTTCAGCCAGTTGGTGCGGAGGAAGTGTCACGGGTGATAGGCGTATGTCATGGATTTGGATTTCAATGAAAAACAGGACTGGCGCAGATATCTTCTTTCTCTTGATGATAGCAGTTAACTCCTTTCCCGATAGCAGTGTACTCCTGACGTGATAGCAATGGACTACTATCGCGTCAGGAGTACACTGCTAATAAACAAGTAGTCCACTGCTGCCGTTTTACACTTACGGCTGCATCGGCTTACGGATACGGCTGCGTTGACGAACAGATACGGCTGCGTCAGCCCGCGCAGCCGTATCTGTTATCGTAAAGTCTCTGTTTAGCGCGCTAAAGTCCCTGGTTAGTACGCTCAAATCCCTGTTTGGTGGAGGAGGAAAGGAGAAGCAGGTACATGATGTAAGTCGTGACACTCGGCGGTTATCATGGCTGATATTTTCTCATTTGATACGTTGTGAATAGGATGGAAAAGGCATGAGGGTACATCCTTCACCGTGCTGAATATCCTTTTTCCCGTTTGAAGTTTCACGCCTTCACGGTGAATTTTAATCTTCTGACATATAAATAAATACGGTGAAAGATAAACCTGAAACCATCCTTCACGCTACAGGGACTGCACTTCCATCTTTCACCGCAACTCGTTTGTTTTCAGCCTCTAATGGTGAAACTTCACCTGAATGACTTCTTCTTTCTGTGTGAAACCTTCGATTCTTTCACTTTCCTCCAAGAAATTCCACTCCGTATCTTTCTTTGGAAAGAAGGAAGGGAAGGTACAAAAGAAAAGCCGCAAAAGGCGGTGTTACCCGGTCTTTTGCGGCTTTCTTATTCTTTTTAGAGTGTCAGTGGCTTATGCCTTTACTCCATTGTATTCGTCAGAAACTGTCAGTTTCTTGCGGCCCTTGGCGCGACGTGCTGCCAATACTCTGCGGCCATTGGCTGTAGCCATTCTCTCACGGAAACCGTGTTTGTTTTTTCTCTTTCTGTTAGAGGGTTGGAATGTTCTTTTCATTGCTGTATCTTGTTTTACGTTATTATTCTCACGAATTCGGGCTGCAAAAATAGGCACTTTTTTCAAATAAACCAAGCGATAACTCTTTTTCTCTCAAAAGTTTTTGCGTTTTTTACCGATTTCCATTAATTTTGCACCGCATTTCGCAAGATAGTAACATTATAATATAAGTAAAAGAACATAGTTATGATTAATGCCCAAGACATTAAAATCGGAACTTGCATCCGTATGGATGGCAAGCTGTATTTTTGCATTGACTTCCTGCATGTAAAACCGGGAAAAGGTAACACTTTCATGCGTACTAAACTGAAAGACGTAGTGAACGGCTATGTGCTGGAGCGTCGTTTCAACATCGGTGAGAAACTGGAAGATGTTCGCGTAGAGCGTCGTCCTCATCAATATCTCTATCACGATGGTGACTATTATCAATTCATGAACCAGGAGACATTCGACCAGGTGCCCATTGCTCACGACCTGATTAATGGCGTTGACTTCCTGCTCGAAGGTATGGTTGTTGATGTAGTTTCTGATGCTTCAACTGAAACTGTGTTGTATGCTGAAGTTCCCGTGAAGGTGCAGATGAAGGTTACTTATACAGAGCCGGGTCTGAAGGGCGATACTGCTACTAACACGTTGAAGCCTGCTACTGTAGAGTCAGGTGCTACCGTACGCGTTCCTTTGTTCATCAACGAGGGTGAAACTATCGAAATCGATACGCGCGACGGTTCTTACGTAGGTCGTGTAAAGGCTTAAGGCTTATTTGTTGTCCTCGCCTGTCTGAGGCTGTGGGCAAAGCCTTTTAAAAAATACGATAAAAACAAGAAGCCGGTCAGTCATTTGCTTTGCAGGCAGTGTCTGGCCGGCTTTTCTTTTGCTTGTTTCTTATCATATTTAGATGGATGGAGCGCATGCTGCGCACTTTTTGGACAACTTGCAAAAGGAAATAAAAGATATTGCTTACATTTGCAGACGAATGAAGTAATTCGTTCAAGACATATTTAAGAAAATAAGAAGCGTTGTGCTTATCTTGTAAGTTGGAAACGTAGGAAATTTCAAACTCGGCACGAGAGTAAGCATGGTGGTTCTCACGCTATAGCGTGGGCTGCTATTCTCATATCCGTGCTAAAGGTTTTTCCTACGACCTCCAACTTAGATGTGGCATTGCAGTTCCACACTTGAACCGAATAATATTCTATATCTTTCTGATTATCAAATTATACATTCAATATTCATTGTAATTTGATACCGCAAAGTTCCCGGAATTTACAATGCTAATACCGGGATTTGAATGCTATTATAAGTAAATGCGCCGTTTTAAATTGCGCTTCTATATTCATTCGGCGTACACCCAGCCACTTTCTTGAACATCCGGCTCAAATGATGCGGATATTGGAAGCCGACTTCGTAAGCAATTTCGCTCACGGTCTTGTTCGTGCTTGCCAGCAAGTCCTTGACGCGGTTGATGACGGTAAGGTGGATGTATTCGATGGCGGACTTGCCCGTTTCCTTCTTGATGAGGTCGCCGAAATAGTTGGCGGAGAAGTGGAGCTGGTCGGCACACCACGCCACGGAGGGCAGACCGATTTGCTCGGGCTTGTCTGAGTCGAAGTAGCCGGTCATCAGTTCTTCGAAGCGAGTGAGGACATCGCGGTTGATAGCCTCACGGGTGGCAAACTGGCGGTCGTAGAAACGGAGGCAATGGTTGAGCAGGACTTCGATGTTGGAGGTGATGATGCTGCGGCTATGCTTGTCGATGCGGTGGTGCAGTTCTTCCTCTATCTCGGTGAAGCAGTTGAAGATGGTCTGCCGCTCGCGCTCGGACATATGCAGGGCTTCGTTCACTTCGTAGGAGAAGAATGTGTATTCCTTCATCTTGCGGGCAAGGCTCGTGCCTCGCAGCAGGTCGGGATGGAACAGCAGACAATAGCCTTCGGGATTGGGCGTTTCACCGCCGTCGTCAATACCTGCCACTTGTCCGGGAGCCACGAATACCAACGTGCCTTCCTGATAGTCGTATTGGCTGCGCCCGTAAGTCAGCTTTCCGTGTATCTTCTCTTTCAGGTAGATGCCGTAGAAGCCGTAAAGTTTCTTTTTATGCTTCAAAACCTTGACGTCCTTGAAGTCGATGAACGTGACCAACGGATTGAGCGTTTCAATCCCTAAAAACTCATTGTAATCGTGGATGCTGTTGATATTTATGATGTCGCCCATATCTTGTTTCCTCCATTTATTAAAGTATGATGCCACAAAATTAATCTTTTCTTTACTCATTCAGCAAGGAGGGAAGGCATTTCTGTAAAATGGGTGCAAGATTCTGTGATTTGTGTTATCCTGTTGATTGGACGCTACTTGCGGTGAATGCCATTCGTTGATATTGGTGCTTCAATCCGTAATCTGTGTATGGACGAAAGACATACGCTGCTGTAATTTTGCACCTGACAAAAACAAAGTTCAAAATGAAAATGATTATCAATATCTGTCTGCTTATGGCGATTTTATCTTTCAACAGTTGCGATGAGAATACGGCTTCACCATACATACCCTCACAGGAAGGGAATGATTCTATTCCTGCAACAACGGGACACTTGACTACCCGTAGCACTATTGCCGATGTCTTGGCTCATCCGGCTTTCGAGGGATTCAGTCAATACATCTTGCCTTTGGAATGGGGATATGACGAAGATATGCCGCTCTCCGAAGTGGAGCGTTTGCTTCCCTACCATAATTATATTGACGCGGAGCGGTGCGTGGGCTACATCAACCAGATGATAGATTCGGTGGCAGCCGGGCGCAGGATTTATTATGACTTAAGGCGCGAGGATGCCGGACTGTTCTTCTTCCGTGGACGGCCGGGCGCACCGTTTGCGGTTGTCTGTCCCGGAGGCGGCTTCTCGTATGTTGGCTCCATCCACGAGGGATTTCCCCACGCCTTGGCGTTGAGCCGGATGGGGTATAATACGTTTGTCATTCAGTATCAGACGGGCAGCGCACAGACGGCTTGCGAGGACTTGGCGGTGGGCATCGAATACATCTTCCGCCACGCCACGGAGTTGCAGGTCGATACAGCAGGCTATTCCGTGTGGGGCAGTTCGGCGGGGGCACGTATGGCTGCATACATCGGTTCTTACGGCACGGCGGCTTTCGGTGCGACACAGCTTCCCCGTCCGCGCACGGTGGTGATGGCCTACACGGGGCATAGCGAATACACCCGGCAAGACCCGCCGACCTACGCCGTGGTAGGCTCGAATGACGGCATTGCCAATCCGAACACGATGCGCCGCCGCACGGAAGCCCTGCAAGCCATCGGCATCCCGGCGGAGTTCCACCTCTATCCGAACCTCCGGCACGGCTTCGGGCTGGGCATCGGTACGAGTGCCGAGGGCTGGATAGACGGGGCTGTCCGGTTTTGGGAAGAAAACCGATGAAAGATGACCTCGGAAGTGAGCCTATCTCAGTTACGGACTTAGATACCCTCAGTTCCGTACTTAGGTGGCCTCAGTTCCGGACTCATCTTTATTAACATTTGCAGCCCAAAGCTCCGACAATGCCAATCCGTCAGGATAAGCACCGTCCGAGCCTCGGATAGCACCAATCCTGCAGGATAAGCATCATCCGAGGGGGCGGACAGCGGTTCTCGAAGAAAATAAGCACTGTCGGAGGCTCGGACAGCCCTTATTCTACAGTTTTAGCCCTGTGGAAGCCCTCGGACAGTGCTAAAAATCTTCCGCAAGCCTTGTCCGAGCTATTTTCGGCGTTTCGGTGAAATGGGTGCTTCTATCTGTAATCTGTGTATGGACGGAGAAGCCTTGCCGATGTAATTTTGCATCAGAAAACAATTAATAGACAAAAGAATATGGATACAGTAAAATTAAGTAACGGCGTGGAAATGCCGATTTTGGGTTATGGAGTTTATCAGGTATCGCCGTCGGAGTGCGAGCGGTGCGTGAGGGATGCCATCAGCGTGGGCTATCGTCTGATTGACACGGCGCAGGCGTATGGCAACGAGCAGAACGTGGGCAACGCTATCCGTAATTGCAGCGTACCCCGCGAAGAATTGTTCATCGTGACGAAGGTGTGGATTTCCAATGCCAGATACGAGCGGGCAAAGGCAAGCATCGACGAGTCGCTCCGCAAATTGCAGACCGACTACATCGACCTGTTGCTCATTCACCAGCCTTTCAACGACTATTACGGTACGTGGCGGGCGATGGAGGAAGCGTATAAGGCGGGCAAGCTCCGTGCCATCGGCGTGTCGAACTTCTATCCTGACCGCTTCATCGACTTGGCGGAATTCAGCGAGATACCGCCTATGGTCAATCAGGTGGAAACCCACGTGTTCAACCAGCAGATAGAGGCGCAACAGATTATGGGGCAATACGGCACACACATTATGGCGTGGGGACCGTTTGCCGAGGGACGCAACAACTTCTTCGGTAACGAAACGCTGATAGCCGTCGGTGCCAAGTATAACAAGAGTGCGGCACAGACCGCCCTGCGCTATCTCATCCAGCGCGGCGTGATTGTCATCCCGAAGTCCGTCCGCAAGGAGCGTATGGAGCAGAACTTCGATGTGTTCGACTTCACGCTGAGTGACGAGGATATGCAGCGCATCCGCCAGTTGGACTTGGGACACAGCCTGTTCTTCTCGCATTACGACCCGCAGACGGTGAAATGGCTTTGTGATTATGGAAAGAGCAAATAAAGATGAAAAGGATATTTCAACTCATCTGTTTGCTGCTTGCCGCCAACTGTGTGGCAGCTTGCAGCAACACGGAAAATGACGCGCCCCTCGGTCCGATAGGCGAAACGCCAGCCGAGGAAGACCCGAATGCAGAACACATCTACCTGTGGCCGGAAGGCAATATGCCGACCGAAACAAACTACACCGTAAACAACGGCAACTATCAGGACGACCCGGATTTCCGTCCCAATATGGTTTGGTATCCCGTGCCGGACGGGACGGAAGTAAAGGGAGCCGTAATGGTATGCCCCGGCGGAGCGTTTATGTTCCGTAGTGGAAACGAAGGCGCACCTGTGGCGGAGCGTCTGGCGGAACTGGGCTGGCAAAGCTTTGTGGTGAACTACCGTGTCCGTCCCTATACGATGGAAGAAGGCAGTTTGGACTTGGCACGTGCCATCCGCTATGTCCGCAGCCACGCCGGGCAGTATGGCATCGACCCTGACCGTATCGCGTCGGTGGGATTTTCCGCAGGCGGCATCCTCTGTGGCGATGAAGCCTTGCACTTTGATGGACAGGTGAACGGCACGGCATTGGATGACAGCTATGTCCCCGATGCGCTCGATGATGTGTCGGCTGATGTATGCGCCATCGGTATGATTTACTCGTTCTATGGACGGTTGAGCGTATCAAATAACAACGTGGACGACCTGCGTGCCGGGAATATTCCCCCGACATTCTATACCTACGGTACGGAAGATCCTTTCTACCGCCAGTTCATCGCCAATGCTAACGCTGCCCGTGAAGCCGGTGTGCAAGTAGAAGAACACGTACTGGACGGTTGGCCGCACGGCTTCGGCGTACAGGGAGAATGGACTACATGGTTCGACAGTTTCCTAACCCAGATAATGTCGCATTGATTATGAAAACAGATAAAGACAACCCCAAAGGCATCTCCCGCCGTGACGCACTAAAACGGATGGGATTGTTCGTGGCTGGAGCAGCCGCATTGAGTATGCCCACGGCATTGACTTCTTGCGATAACGAAAAGAAGAAACGTATCATCCTCTATTTCACCGCTACGGGTAACAGCCTCTACATCGCCCGGCAACTGGCAGACGAAGATACCGAACTGCTCAGCATCCCGCAGATAGTAAAGCAGGGCCGCCACGACTTTGAGGCGGACGAGATAGGTATCGTCTATCCCATCTACGGACACATGCCGCCCAATATGGTGCGGAACTTCATCAAGCAGGCACGCATCAAGGCAGGTTATAAGTTTGCCGTCCTCACCTATGGAATGCTTGACTTCAACGCCGCTGAGCTGTGGGACGGCATCTCACAGCAGGCAGGTACGAAGTTCGACTACATCAACACCCTCGTGATGGTGGACAATTGGCTGCCCAATTTCGATATGGCGGAACAGATGAAGATGGACAAGCACATTCCCGAACAGTTGGAAAAGATAAAGGCAGACTTGGGGCAACGTATGCGGTGGGTGAAGCCTGCCACCGAAGAAGCCCGCCGCGCCCACGACGGCTTTGTCGCCTTTTCGCGCCTTGACCCGGAGGTAGGATTCCTGATGCGCAGCGAGAAGTATTTCAAAGTGACGGATGCCTGCGTCGGTTGCGGCATTTGCACCGAAGTCTGTCCGCGTGGCAACTACGAACTGACTTCCACGGGAGTAAAGACCGAGGGCGATTGCGACTTTTGTTTCGCCTGCATCCACAACTGCCCGCAGAAAGCCATACAGTTCCGGTCTTTGCCCGACGACCCGTTGCTTGCACGCGGCGAGGTGAACCCTAATGCCCGCTACCGCAACGAACACATATCGTTGTGGAGCATCAAAGAAAGTAACAGACAATAAAACAACTAAAATCAAATAAGTATGAACACATTCAAGAAAATCCTGCTGTCCGCCTTGCTTGTTTGCGGCGGCGTATGTGCAATGAACGCACAAGAGAAAACCACCACGGCGGGCGTGCCGTTGGTTACATTGAACAACGGCGTGGAGATGCCCCGCTTCGGGCTGGGCACTTTCCTGCAAGGGTCTAATGAAATCTGTCGGCAGTCTTGTCTTACGGCACTGAAGGCCGGTTACCGACACATCGACACGGCACATGCCTATAATGATGAGGAGGGTGTGGGACAAGCAGTGAAGGAAAGCGGCATCCCGCGCGAGGAAATCTGGATAACCAGCAAGCTCTGGCCCAACGAATACGGCGAAGGCAAGACCCTGAAAGCCATCGACGATATGTTGAAGCGTCTCCAGCTGGATTATATAGACCTTCTCTATGTCCATCAGCCTTTCGGCGACTTCGTGGGAGCGTGGAAAGACATGGAGAAGGCTGTAAAAATGGGCAAGGTTCGCGCCCTCGGCATCAGTAATTTCGATGCCAATGACGAGGTGTGGAATACCATTATGGACAGCGCCACCATCAAGCCTGCCGTGCTCCAGATAGAATGCCACCCCTACGCCCAACGTCTGGAGATGCGTAAGAAAGCCGCCAAGGAAGGCATACAGGTAGAATGTTGGTTCCCTTTGGGCGGCGCAATGAGCAATGGCGCACTATTCAAAGACCCCGTCATCAGGAAGATAGCCGAAGCACATGGCAAGTCGCCGGCACAAATCATCCTGCGCTGGCACATTCAGGAAGGTTTTTCTGTAATCCCCGGAGCCACCAATCCCGACTATATCAAGGAGAACATCCAGATATTCGACTTCGCCCTCACCGATGAGGAAATGCAGCAGATGCGTTCGCTCAACAAGGAGCAACGGTTCTTCACTATGCCGGAAGAGGGCGTTCGACGGATGGTAAGAGAGAACAATCTGTAATCTGTGTATGGACAGGGGCTTTGGCGTAACTTTGCGACATGAATCAAAAACAGATTGGATATAAAAGAACAAATCATCCGTTTCTTCAAGATGTGGACGCTTCCGCTCGGCATGTTTGCAGGGGTGGGTGTCTATCTGATGTTCCACTACATCCCGTGGCTCAGTCCGCTGAAAGTGCTGGCGAAGGGAGCTAATGATTATATCCTGCCGCTGATGGTATTTATCCAGCTGTTCACCACCTTCTGCAAGGTTAATCCCCGCAAAATGAGAATCTGCAGATGGCACATCATCATGATAACGGTGCAATTGGTTTGCTGTCTGGCAGTGGCATTGCCCATTCACTTTTTCCCGGACTTCTCTTATAATGTGGTGGCGCAAGGGGCGTTGGTCTGCCTGATAGTTCCCACCGGGACAGCTGCTGCGGTGATTGTCGGACGGCTTGGCGGCAACGAGACCACACTGACCACCTACACGATTCTCAGCAACTTAGTGGCGGCGGTGATGATTCCGGCGGTGTTCCCATTGGTGGAGATGCAGTCCGCAGGCTCGTTCGGACATCAATTCCTGATTATCCTGCGGCGTGTGTTTCCGTTGCTCATTACGCCGTTCCTTGCAGCGTGGGCATTGAGGGAATTTCTGCCGAAGGTACACGCTGCGGTCGTGCGGCTGTGCGGAAGCCTTGCGTTTTATCTGTGGGGCATTTCGTTGATAATAGCCATCGGACTTACACTCCGCTCGGTGGTGAACAGCCATTTCGACCCTCATGTCATGTGGTTGCTGGCCCTGTCCGCATTGGTCGCGTGCGCCTGGCAATTCGGTATCGGGAAGCTGGTGGGCAGACGCTTGGGCGATTATATCAGTTGTGGCCAGGGATTCGGCCAAAAGAACACGATACTTGCCATCTGGGTATCCTACACCTACCTCACGCCAGTCATTTCCGTGGCGCCAAGCTGTTACATCGTCTGGCAGAACGTGGTGAACTCGTGGCAACTGTGGTGGAAAGAAAAACGTGATACGAAACATTGAAAAACAGATAAATTATGAATTACAGAAACTTGGGAAACAGAGGACTCCGCGTATCAGCCATCGGCCTGGGCTGTATGGGAATGAGCCACGCCTACGGTGCGCCCGCCGACCATCGGGAAATGACGGAACTGCTGGCAAAGGCGGTGGATATGGGTTATGACTTCTTCGACACCGCCGAAGTATATGGCACGCCGGACAATCCGCACGACAACGAGGAACTGCTCGGCAATGCACTGAAAGCCTGCCGCAACAAGGTGGTCATCGCTACAAAGTTCGGCCTCCGCTTCGATATGGAAAGCGGGCAAGTGCCTTATCCGCTGATAACAGACTCACGACCGGAGGGCATACGCCGGTCGGTAGAAGGTTCGCTCCGCCGCTTGCAGACGAACTATATCGACCTCTATTACCAGCACCGCCCCGACCCACAGATACCCATTGAAGAAGTGGCGGGCACGATGCAAGACCTGATAAAGGAAGGCAAAGTGCTTTATTGGGGGTTGTCGGAGGCTTCGGAGGAGGACATCCGCCGTGCCAATGCCGTCTGTCCGCTTACCGCCGTACAAGACCGTTATTCGATGATGGCCCGCTGGCACGAGGCGTTGTTCCCCACGTTGGAGGAATTGGGCATCGGCCTGGTGGCATTCTCTCCGCTCGCCAACGGACTGCTGTCCGACCGTTACACTGCCGACTCTCGTTTCGAGGCAGGCACGGATTACCGGGCAGGAATGCCACAGTTCCAGCCGGACAGTTACGATAAGAACCGCGAACTGCTGCAACTCATCCGCTATATCGCAAGTAAAAAAAATGCCACGCCCGCACAAATCTCCCTCGCGTGGATGCTTTGCAAAAAGCCGTGGATAGTCCCCATTCCCGGCACACGCAAGCCCGACCGGTTGCAGGAGAACGCTGGAGCTGCGGACATTACATTATCGGAAGAGGAAGTGAAACAGATAGACCAAGCGTTGGATGCGATGCCGATGTCCGGCGTTTTTGGTGGAACAAAATAAAAGCATAATCCTATGAAACGATTGAATTATCTCATCTTGTCCGCCCTGCTTGCCCTGTGCGCAAGTTGTGGAGGGCAATCCCCCCAAGCTCAAGAGGGGATGATGAACGACAGCATCCTTGCTATTCGTGAGCAAGGCAGTTTCCTGATAGGCGGTTCTATTAAAACGCAACCGGGCACTTACGACACGCACCAGCCGTTGAAACCGGATGGCCAGACCCTGCACGGCGACCACGCCTATGTTTCTTATCAAATACCAGTCAAAGCCCGCAAGAATCCGTTTGTATTTCTGCACGGAGCCGGGCAATCCGCCAAGACGTGGGAAACCACGCCAGATGGACGGGAAGGTTTTTCCACCCTTTTCCTGCGCCGGGGATTCAGCACCTACTTGATAGACCAGCCGCGCCGGGGCCGTGCCGGACGCAGCACGGTGGACGAAACCATCAAGGCAACGACAGATGACCAATTCTGGTTTGAAAATTTCCGAATGGGCGTTTGGCCGGATTATTATGACGGCAGCCAGTTCCCGCAGTCGGCAGAAGCGTTGGAGCAGTTCTTCCGCCAAATCACGCCCAATACTGGGGCATACGATGAACAGTTGATAGCTACCGATGTGGCAGCACTGATGGACAAGATTGGCGGCGGCATCCTCGTCACCCATTCACAAGGCGGCGGACCGGGCTGGCATACCGCCATCAAGAACGACAAGGTACGTGCCATTGTCTCCTACGAACCGGGCAGCGGCTTCGTCTTTCCCGAAGGCGAGACACCCGAACCCTTGCAGACCATCAG
Organism: uncultured Bacteroides sp.; assembly: GCA_900553815.1. Classification (GTDB taxonomy): domain Bacteria; phylum Bacteroidota; class Bacteroidia; order Bacteroidales; family Bacteroidaceae; genus Bacteroides. Next base: position 20,127 of record USEY01000026.1, on the reverse strand, counting down.
TCCATTCGGGGCATTGGGGGCAACATCCATTCCCTTGGCTGACTTCGAGAAACTGACCCGTTTCCCCATCATCATCTATTACGGTGACTACATTCCCGATGAGCCGAGTGATAATTGGGCAATGGACAGTTGGCGTGTACGCCTGCAAATGGCACGGATGTTTGCCGATTGCGTCAACCGTCACGGCGGCGATGCCACGGTGGTGCATCTGCCCGAACAAGGCATCAAAGGCAACTCGCATTTCTTGTTCGCGGAAAAGAACAACGTACAGCTTGCCGACTTGTTATCTGCTTGGTTGAAAGAGAAAGGGTTGGACTAACTACTCTTCTTAGTCTCATAACATATAAACGTAGGGCATCTTCGGTATGAGAATTTCGGGGATGCTTTTTCTTTTGAGCACATACGGCGTATGAGACCACCTCAAACGGCGTTAGAGATACCCTTATACGGCGTATGAGGTATGTTCGAAATACATTCGTTGATATTGGTGCTTCTATCTGTAATCTGTGTATGGACGGGCAGCAACTTGCGCAGTAACTTTGCAACAAATAATTAAAGCAGAATATTTTATGAGAACAATTATCCTATCCATTACAATGATTATGCTAAGTTTTTACCAGTTTGCACAAGCACAGCAGGCGGACACATTAAGCATCCGTCAGCAACGTATTGTCGCCATTGCCGCTACGACGGCACAAGGCGATTTGGAGAACTTGAAAACATCCCTTGCCCGTGGACTGGACAACGGGATGACGGTAAACGAAATCAAGGAGGTGCTGGTACACGCCTACGCCTATTGCGGATTCCCCCGTAGTCTGCGTGCCTTGCAGACCTTTATGGAGGTGCTGGACGAGCGCAAGGCACAAGGCATTACCGATGCCGTAGGTCGTGAAGCGTCACCCGTAGCCGATGAGCAGGACAAGTACACCCGTGGCGCGGAACTGCTCGAAAAGTTGAGCGGTGCGCCAGCCGATGCGCCCAAGACAGGCTATGCCGCCTTTGCCCCTGTCATCGAACAATACTTGAAAGAACACCTGTTCTGCGACATCTTCGAGCGTGACCTGCTGACGTGGCAGGAACGCGAGCTTGCCACCGTGTCCATCCTTACCGCTATGGGCGAGGGTGTGGAGCCGATGTTGAAGTCCCATTCCGCAATCTGTCTGCGTCAAGGCATTACAGAAAGTCAGCTCCGTCAGATGACGGAAATTGTGAACGGACTGAAAGATGATGACCCGTTTGCTCGCGGTACGCTGATGCCCGATAATCCGAACTTTACAGACAAGGCTTGGCTGCAAGGTTATGTCTCTCCGCAGGATGGTTTCGGCTGTACGGTGTCCAACGTGACCTTCGCACCCGGATGCCGCAACAGTTGGCACAGTCATAAGGGAGGGCAGCTCTTGCTCTGCACTTCTGGCAAAGGCTATTATCAGGAGAAAGGCAAACCCATCCAACTGCTCCTGCCCGGCGATGTGGTGAAGATTGCCCCTGATGTCGTCCATTGGCACGGAGCGGCTCCCGACAGCGAATTTACGCATATAGCCATCGGCACACAGCTTGACAAAGGCGGCGTGACGTGGCTGGAGCCGGTAACAGACGACGAATACAATAGTTATAAGGAAAATAATAACCGATAAAATATAGGAACACTGAAAAAGTATTTTGTTTACCTGATGATGGCACTTGCCGCCGTCACATTCAATGCCTGCTCGGATGATGACCCGTTGCAGAAAGAACCGGAAACAGAACAGCCCGGAAACCAAGATGACAATGAAGGAACAGAAAATCCGGATGAACCGAATACACCCGACGAACCATCGGGCGACAGTAACAACATTCTTGTGGCATACTTCAGCTGGGGCGGAACCACACAGCGGATGGCACAACAGATTGTGGCTCATACCGGAGCAGACCTGTTCCGCATAGAGCCTGTCACACCTTATCCCGAAGATTATACCGAATGTACAGAAGTGGCATTGGAAGAACGGGACAGCGATGCCCGTCCTGCCATAAGCAGCACAATTGATGAAGAAGCGTGGGCGGAATACGATACTATTTTCATCGGTTGTCCCGTATGGTGGCACACCACACCGATGATTATCTGCACTTTCGCCGAGAGTTACGATTTTGCAGGAAAGACTGTCGTTCCGTTCTGCACCTACGCATCAACCTACCGTGACGAGACATTGGCACGCATCGCAGAACTGACTTCAGGAGCCGAGGTGCATCTGGACGGATTGGGATTGACCAGCGGAAGCCTAAACAACGAATCGAATGTGGAGAATTGGCTTCGGGAGATAGGAATCATTGAATAAACATTAAAACAATAAAGTCAAATGAAAACAAAGATTATCACCCTCATCGCCTTGCTTATTGCAGGCGGATTAAATATGTACGCACAGGACAAAAAAATATTGGTCGCTTATTTCAGTTGGAGCGGCAACACACAGTATGTGGCAGAACAGATTGCCAAGCAGACGGGCGGTACGCTCTTCCGCATCGAACCCGTAAAGCCATATCCTACGGAATACACCCCTTGCACCGAGGTAGCCGAGAAAGAAAGGGAAGACAACGCCCGCCCCGCTATCAAGAACAAGGTGGAAGATTGGGACAGTTACGACACGGTGTTCATCGGCTGCCCCGTATGGTGGTGGACCGCCCCGATGATCATCAACACCTTTACCGAGAGCTATGACTTCAAGGGCAAGACGGTCATTCCGTTCTGCACCTACGCCTCGACCTATCGCGACGAAACCCTTGCCAAGATTGTGGAACTCACGCCCGACGCCAAGCATCTGAAAGGTTTCGGAGCGGTGAGCCGCAACACGGACGGGATTACGGAGTGGCTGAAAGAGATTAAGGTTATCAAATAGAAGAAGGACTGGCAGATGATACGGTATTTTATTCCTTTCACTTTGCTTTGCGCAACGCTGGCATTCGCCTCTTGTGGTGACAATGAAGATAACGACATAGATGTCCCTACCGAAGAAGTAGTGCCCGGAACCAATCACAATGTACTTGTTGCCTACTTCTCCGAGCCTTTGCCGGACGGTGTGGATGCCAGCACTTCCGCCAGTCGTGTGATTGTGAACGGCGACTTGTACGGCAGTGTGGAATATATGGCGATGGTCATCAGCGAAGCCACCGGTGCCGACGTTGTACGGATACAGACGGCAACGCCCTATCCGGGCAATTTCGACGATTTGGCATCACAAGCCGACAACGAGCGGCAGAACGACATCCGTCCGGCTCTTGCCACGGAGATTGAGAACTTCGATGATTACGATGTCATCTTCGTGGGCTATCCCATCTGGTGGTATCAGATGCCGATGGCGATGTATTCGTTCTTTGATGAATACGACTTTACGGGCAAGACGCTCATCCCTTTCTCGTCCCACGGCGGAAGCGGATGGAGCGGCACGGTGGACGACATTGCCGGAATGGAGCCAAACGCCACGATGGTGGACGGTTACAGCATTTCGCGCAACAGCGTGGCAGGTTCGGCAGACGGCATACGTGAATGGCTCGGACGGATAGGAATGTCAGAACAATGAAAACGTGCTGTTTATATATGGTACTGCCGCTTTTTCTCGTAGCGTTTCTTGCCGGATGTGGTACGGATGATACCTTACCGGAAACGGGCAATTCGTCCGTTCCGGGCAACTCCGGTACACCTTCATCCGAAGTGGAACTTGTCAGTGAAACGACTCCCATCCCTGACGGATACGAACAGGAAGCGGAACAGCGTGGCAGCATTGTCCGTGTGGACTACAACACACGCGACTATGCGGAAGGCAGCGGCGCAGCACGGACGAACACGGCATACGTCTATCTGCCCTACGGCTATGACGGGCAGGAACGGTACAACATTATGTACCTCGTACACGGGCATTACGGCACGGCTTCCACCTATTTCGAGACAGAAAACGGTATGCTCCGCAAACTGCTTGACCAGATGATTGCCCACGGCGATATCGACCCGATGATTGTCGTCACACCTACCTACAACTACGGCCAGCCCACAGCCAATTATACGGATGCCGACCCGTATTGCCGTGCTTTGCCGCAGGAATTGGTGAACGACCTGATTCCCGTGGTAGAAAGCCGATACCGTACATACGCTGAAACCACGGATGCGGAAGGCATCGAGGCTTCCCGTGAACATCGTGCCATCGGCGGTTTCTCAATGGGTGCGGTTACGACTTGGTATGCCTTCGACGAGACACTCGATGCGTTCAAGTGGTTTATGCCCATTAGCGGTGACTGCTGGTCGTTGGGCAGGTTTGCCGGAATGAACCGCCCCGATGAAACGGCGGCTTATCTTGCTGACAAGGTGCGACAATCCGCATACGCCGGCACTGGGTTCTATATTTGGGCGGCAAGCGGAACAAGTGATTCGGCATACAGCGAAACCTTGCTGCAAATCGAAGGGATGGCACGCTTGCCGGAGGTGTTCAACACGGACAATATGACTTTCCACGAAAAAAAAGGGGCACGGCACGAATACCGTCCGACAATGGAATACATCTACAATGCGCTTCCGTTCTTTTTCCCGAAAAATGATGAATGATAAAAAATAGAAAAAAGATGAACAATTTTACATATCAATATCCCGTCCGCCAACATTTTGGCAAGGGGTGCGCCGAGGGCGCGATAAAAGAAGAAATGAGACTTGTGGGCAAGAATGTGCTGTTAGCATACGGTGGCGGCTCGCTGAAACGCACGGGATTGTATGACAAGGTTGTGGATTGGCTGCACGAGTGCGGAAAGGATGTGGTGGACTTCGGCGGAATTATGCCCAATCCTACCTATGCCAAGGTGCAGGAGGGTGCACGGCTGGTGCGTGAAAACAGTATAGACTTCATCCTTGCCGTGGGCGGAGGGTCGGTCATCGACTGCTGCAAGATAGTGTCTGCACAAGCAAAATTAGACGAGGACATCTGGGAGATGCAGTACGCAAAGCATCAATATCCTACGGAGTTCGTGCCGATGGGCGCTGTCGTCACGGCATCTGGAACCGGAGCCGAGCAGAACAACGGGGCGGTCATCACCCACACCGAAAAGAAGCTGAAACAGCCGCTGGTTGGGGCTTACCACAACTTCGCCGTCTTGGACAGCGACTTGACGAAAACCCTTCCGATGGGACAAGTCATCAGCGGCGCATTCGACACATTGAGCCACTGTATGGAAACCTATATGGGCAAGCCGCAGACGGACAACCTCTCTGATGAAATCAACGAGGCGGTGATGCGCAACGTCATCAAGAACCTCCGTACCCTGATAGCCGACCCGGACAACGACTTTGCCCGTGGCGAACTGATGTGGGACTCTGCCCTTGCCGAAAACAGCCTGCTGAAGTTGGGCAAGCAGACCGACTTCCAATGCCATATGCTGGAACATGCCGTGGGTGCTTACACCGACTGCAACCACGGTCGGGCATTGGCAGTCATCCATCCCTCGCTCTACCGTCACTTGCTGAATGAAGGCAAGGAGAAGCTGGCGCGTATGGCAGAACGGGTGTGGAATGTGAAAGGCGATATCGTAGAACAGACCGCCGCCCTTGGCATCGATGCGCTCGAAGCCTTCATTAAGGAAATAGGCCTACCTACCCGTTGGAGCGAGTTGGGCATTACAGACGAGAGCGTGCTTCGTGCTGCTGCCGACACCTGCCTGCTGATGCCGGGATGTTGCAAGCAGTTCACACGGGATGAATTGTTTGAGGTGTTGAAAGAGTGTAAATAATATAATGTGGAATTTATCAAATAAGAAGAAAATGAAAACAACCTGTTTATCAAAGCTTATGGCAGCATCCGCTTTGCTGCTTGGTATGCTTGTCCTGCCTTCGTGCGGAGATTCGGAAAGCAACATTGCGGAAGAACCGGGTACGGAAATCGACGGTGGAGAGAACGATACCATTGCCAGTAATTTCGACCATGAAGTGACCCAACCTGCACCGGGCGGCGACACTTCCGATGGAGGTCCGCAGGCGGTATCCCATATCACATCGGTTGCCGGAGTTCCGCTTGTCAGGCTGAACAATGGTATTATGATGCCCCGTTTCGGACTGGGAACCCAAGTGCAGAGTATGGAAGGTGCCAGCCAGCGGCAAGAGCTTAACGAGACGGTCCGTGGCATGGTCATCTCGGCACTCCAGTCGGGCTATCGTCATCTGGACGATGCTATGTTCTACTACAATGAACGCGGTGTGGGCTGGGGAATACGTGAAAGCGGTGTCCCACGGGAAGAAATCTGGCTGACAAGCAAAATATCGGGAAATCTTGCGGATGCGCAGAATGCGTTTGAGGGAATGCTCCAACGGTTGCAAGTGGATTACATCGACCTTGTGTATATTCATCACCCCGCCGGCACGTTGGAGGATATACTTTCCTGCTGGCGCGTAATGGAAAAGGAGTATAAGGCAGGCCGAATACGTGCGCTCGGCATCAGCAATTTCGACAACCGTATGGAAGCGTTCAACTATATTATGCAAAATGCGGAAATCAAGCCGCAAGTGGCGCAGATAGAATGCCACCCGCTTGCCCAACGAAAGGAGGCCAGACAGCTCTATGCGGACAACTATGATATTCAGGTGGAATGCTGGTATCCGCTAAATCACAACAGAGGTGACGTTGATAATGCCACACTCCGGCAGATAGCCGCCGCACACGGGAAATCGGTCTATCAGATTATCCTCCGCTGGCATATGCAGGAAGGTCTTTGTCCTGTTCCCGGTTCGACAAACCCCGACCACATCCTTGAAAACATCAGCATCTTCGACTTTGAACTGTCCGATGAGGAAATGGCGGCCATCCGTGCCATTGACCTTGGCGATGCAGGAAGGTCGTTCAACATTTCCTATGGCGACTGGAGTTTCGGAAACTTTCAGGATTACACATACGACCACACTTATACGCCTGCTGCATCGAATGAGTCCAATTAAAAGAATAAAAATGTGATGAATATGAATAGATTTTTAACTGCCGCGTTGTGTCTTTCCTTGTTTTTTTGTGGCACGACCAACGCAATGAACACGGTCGAGCAAAAGGTGGCAGAACCTTTTGCCGTAGTTGATTTCAAAACGATAAAAAGTCCCAACAGCAATCCTTTCGGACTTGTTTATCAAGGGGCTATTACGAAGAACGAGCCGGGCAAGGTGAACATTCATCGCATCACCTACGAATTGAACGGTTTGACGATGGTTGCCAATGTTTATACCCCTGCCGGTTATGATACGGCGAAAACCTATCCCGCTCTTGTCGTGGCGCATCCCAACGGAGGCTGTAAGGAGCAGGTGGCAGGTCTGTACAGCCAACGGATGGCAGAGCAGGGCTACATCTGCCTTGCCTTTGATGCAGCCTATCAGGGCGGAAGCGAGGGCGAGCCGCGTAACGTGGACAAGCCGGCCAACCGCATCGAGGACATACACCGTGCCGCCGACATCCTGACGCAATATCCCGGAGTGGATGCCAACCGCATCGGCATCCTCGGCATCTGCGGCGGTGGCGGCTATACGTTGAAAGCCGCGCAGACGGACAAACGCTTCAAGGCGGTCGCTACGCTCAGTATGTTCAACTCCGGACTGGTGCGGCGCAATGGTTTCCTTGATTCGCAGATGAATGATGTGCAGCAACGTCTCGCCGATGCCTGTGCCGCCCGTCAGAAGGAGGCAAACGGCGAAGCACCGGAATATGTGGGCGATATGAGCGGCATCTCGCCGGAGCAGGCGAAGCAGCTCCCTTTTGACCTCTACCGCGACGGCTATGAGTATTACCTCCAGACACACGCGCATCCCGGCTCCACCTTCCGCTATACCAAAAGCAGTCTGATGGACTTGATGGCGTTTGATGCCAGCGAAGGGATGTACCTCATCAACCAGCCGCTCCTGATGATGGCGGGCAGTCTTGCCGACACGTTCTATATGACCGAACAATGTTTCAGCAAAGCCACGGGGACGGACAACAAGGAACTGTATCTCATCCCCGGCGCAAGGCACATCCAGACATATTGGATGCCGAAGTATGTGGACAAGGCTGTGGGCAAGCTGACGGAGTTCTTTGGAAAACATCTGGAATGAACTTATCTCATCCCGGACATGAGGTAGGCTCAGGTCGGACATGAGATACCCTCAAGTCCGAGGTGAGGTAGCCAAAGGCCTGACCTTTAGTAAAGCTCTCTTGCCGCTTTCGTCGAAATTGGTGCTTCAATCCGTAATCTGTGTATGGACGCGCCACGGCGGAAGCGGTATTTTTGTATCAAGACATAAAACAAATAGTAATGAACGATATACGGACATTTACCATAGACGAGTTTAACAAACAGATGCGGCAGCCGACGTTGCACCCGGAAGTGGCCGTCATCGACCCGGCACGCTTGGAGGACGACGGCACATTATGCTTTACGGGCAACTTCTACGCCATCCGCTTTGTCCAGACACGATGCGGCGAAGCGCGTTATGGCAGAAAGTGCGCCGATTTCCAATATGGCACGCTGGTATTTACGAAGCCGGGCGACATCGTGCGCGTCTGCCGGGAGGATGCCGTGGACGGGAGCATATCCGGTATTTTGTTCCACCCGGAGCTGTTCAGCACCAAAAGCCTTGTGTTCAAGAAAACCGACTATACGTTCTTCGATTACCGGGAGAACGAGTCTTTGCACCTTTCCTTGCAAGAGAAGCGCATCGTGCAAGACCGTCTGGAACATCTCCACGAGGAACTGCGGCGCGATATTGACCGCCACAGCCTACGCCTTGTATCTGCCGGGCTGGAACTGCTGTTGGACTACTGCGTTCGTTTCTATGAACGGCAATTTGCCTGCCGCACCGACATTGACGGGGAATATATGGAGAAGCTGGACAAAACGCTTTCCCAATATTTTTCATTATGCGGACAAAAGTCTGTGGAAGGCGGTATAAGTAAGGTAGAATCCGCTTTGTCCTCCCTTTCACCTGCGTACTTGAACGACTTTGTACGGGCAGAAACCGGGAAAACGCTTGCCGAATATATACGCATCAGAATGATGGAGTACATCAAAAAGCGTGTCCACAAGGAAGGCTGTCCGTTGGAACAGGTTGCCGGAGAGTTCGGCTTCTATCAGCCACGCCTGTTGGCTCTTTTATATCGGCAGGTATTCGGATGCCAACCTGAGCACTATCTATTGACCCCGGATTATAAACTAAATTGATAACGATATGTACCCGCAAATTATTTGTCACGTAATGGGTTCCGTGGATGGTCGGCTGCTGACTGACCGCTGGACGGAACCATATAATGGGAAGAGCAAAGGCGAACTGATGGGCATCTATGCCGCCATCGGTCGCCAACTAAATACCGACGTTTGGATGTTCGGCAAGAACACGTTGTGTGAAGGCTATTTTCCAAAGAAATTTCATACGCAGGACACCACGCCGTTAGCTCATCCTGCACCGTTTATTGCCGAGCGCACTTCAACCCGTCTCTTTGTGGTAGCCGACCCGGATGCGGACATTCTCTATGAATCCGCTACCGTAAGGGGCGACAGCATCGTCTGCATCCTGCCCGAAACGGCTCCGGCTTTCTACTTGGAGTATCTTCAAAGAAAAGGCATATCCTACCTGTTCGCCGGATCGAAAGGCGACGACCTGCACACGGCGATGCAGACCTTGGCGGAAACCTTCGGTGTGGAGTCACTCTCGCTGCAAGGCGGAGGCATCATAGACGGTGCGTTCCTGCAAGCCGGACTGATAGACGAGTTGAGCCTTGTCATATATCCGGGCATCGACGGTTCAGCAGGCTCCACATCCATCTTCCATTATATTGGCAAAGGAAATCCCTCGCAAGGGCAGTCGCTTGAACTGCTATCTGTGAAAGAGATGGAGGACGGGGTGGTTTGGTTACGATATAAATTCCATAAAAACAGTTGAGAAGTATGTTACGCAAAATCAGACTGACGCTTGCCGTCCTGTTCTTCACCGCCGTCACGCTGTTGTTCCTCGACTTCACGGGGACGCTGCACGCTTGGTTGGGCTGGACGGCCAAAATACAGTTCCTGCCTGCGCTCTTGGCGTTGAATGTGGGAGTTGTGGTGTTCCTCGTGCTGCTGACACTTGCCTTCGGACGGGTGTACTGCTCAATCATTTGTCCATTAGGCGTGATGCAGGACATCATCGCTTGGGTGGGCAAGAAACAGAAAAAGAACCGTTACGGCTATTCTCCCGCCAAATCGTGGTTGCGGTATAGTGTGCTGGCGGTCTTCATCATTGCGATGATAGCCGGGATTGGCTCATTAGTGGCATTGCTCGCGCCGTACAGTTCATACGGGCGGATAGCCGGCAACCTGTTCGCCCCGATATACGGCTGGGGGAACAACCTGCTCGCTTATTTTGCGGAGCGAGCCGACAGTTACGCTTTTTATGAAACGGAGGTGTGGCTGAAAAGCCTGCCGACCTTCTTTATCGCTTTGCTCTCCTTTATTATAATAGGAGTATTGGCGTGGCGGAACGGACGGACTTACTGCAATACTATCTGTCCGGTAGGTACGGTGCTGGGGTTCCTTGCCCGTTTCTCGTGGTTGAAGCCGGTGATTGACAAGGACAAATGCGTAAACTGCAAACTGTGTGCCCGGAATTGCAAGGCGGCTTGTATCGACATCGCCAACCATCGGATTGATTACAGCCGTTGCGTGGCTTGTATGGATTGCATCGGAAAATGCCATAAGGGAGCCATCAGCTACAAGCATCCGGCAAAGGAAGCCGCACAACCGAAAGCTGCTGAATCTAAAATTTCAGCAGAGCAAATCAACGATGCCCGCCGCTCGTTTCTGACCGCCACGGCTTTGGTTGCCACAACTGCCGCGTTAAAGGCACAGGAAAAGAAAGTGGACGGAGGCTTGGCGATTATCGAGAGCAAGAAAATCCCCGACTGCAAGACCCCGATAGTGCCACCGGGAGCATTGAGCGCACGCGACTTCGCCCGGCATTGCACCGCCTGCCAGCTCTGCGTGTCGGTATGCCCCAACGGGGTACTTCGCCCGTCCACCGACCTGACGAAGCTGATGCAGCCAGAAATGGGTTATGAGCGTGGCTACTGCCGACCGGAATGTACGAAGTGCAGCGAAGTCTGTCCTGCCGGAGCTATACGCCCGATAACCGCAGCGGAGAAATCCGCCACGCAGATAGGACACGCCGTATGGGTCAAGGAGAATTGTGTGCCGCTGACCGATGGCGTGGAGTGCGGCAACTGTGCCCGCCATTGTCCGACGGGAGCCATACTGATGATACCCTCGGATGCCGCCAATCCCGATTCGCCCAAGATTCCGGCCATCAACGTGGAGCGTTGTATCGGCTGCGGGGCTTGCGAGAACCTTTGTCCGGCACGTCCGTTCAGCGCGATTTACGTGGAAGGGCACGAGGTGCACAGGGAGATATAAGATGAGGTCGGACTTGATGTACCATCAGTCCGGACTTCATCCTACATCACATCCGGACTGATGTAGGATAAGTTCCGGACTCATCTCAGGATAGTTGGCAAGGCTAAAAATCTTCCGCAAGCACCATTGTCGCCCGTCGACAGCACTTATAATTTTCTGCAAGCACTGTCGTCGCTGGCGACAACGCTTGAAATTTTCCGCAAGTGCTTTCGTCAGCCTACGACGGTGCTTATAATTTTCCGCAAGGGCTGTCGGAGGCCCAGATAAGGCAAGAAATAAATTGTAATTACAAAATGCAGATATATGGAGAACAAAAACAACAGAACAATCTCCCGCCGCGACTTCTTCAAGATAGCGGGAGCGGCTGGAATGGCGACCGCAGGACTGACGGCTTGTGGTGATAGGCAAGGCTCATTAACATCTGCCAATGCAGGCGAACCCGGCGGAGAGATGACCTACCGGACGCTGACGGGTGACCGTGTGTCGCTGCTCGGCTACGGCTGTATGCGCTGGCCGATGATGCCCAATCCCGACGGCGAGGGGCAAGTGGTGGACCAAGAAGAAGTAAACCGGCTGGTGGACTATGCGCTGGCGCACGGCGTGAACTATTTCGACACCGCGCCGCCTTATTGTCAGGGGCTGTCGGAGGAAGCGACGGGCATTGCCCTCAGCCGACATCCGCGCGACTCGTATTACATTGCCACGAAGATGTCCAACCACCGCCTCTACGGGGCAGGGCTTCGTGGCAAGGAGTTGCACGATGCCAGTGTGAAGATGTACCGGGATTCGTTCAAGCACCTGCGGACGGATTATTTCGATTACTACCTGTTCCACATCCTCGGCACGGGCGCGGGAATGGAGGAAATGCGCGGACGGCTGTACGATTGCGGCATTGCCGACTTCATCCTCAAAGAGAAAGAGGCGGGGCGCATCCGCAAGCTGGGCTTTTCGTTCCACGGCGATGTGCGGGTGTTCGACTATATGTTGCAGGAATCCGGCATACCGTGGGATTTTGTGCAGATACAGCTCAACTATCTTGACTGGCGGCACGCATCGGGCATCAACGTCAATGCCGAATACCTCTACGGCGAACTGGCGAAGCGGAACATCCCCGCCGTCGTTATGGAACCGCTGTTAGGCGGACGGCTCTCCAAAGTACACGACCACATCGTCATCAAGTTGAAACAGCGTGAATCCGGGCAGAGCGTGGCATCGTGGGCGTTCCGCTTCGCCGGAAGTTTTCCCGGTGTGCTGACTGTCCTCAGCGGTATGACCTATATGGAGCATCTGCAAGACAACCTGCGCACCTATTCGCCTCTGCATCCTCTGTCGGAAGATGAGTTCGCCTTCCTGCAAGAAACGGCAGACCTGATGGTGCAGTATCAGACCATCCCTTGCAACTACTGCAAGTATTGTATGCCTTGTCCTTACGGAATAGACATACCCGCCATCCTGCTGCATTACAACAAATGTATCAACGAGGGGAATATGCCCCGCAGCGGTCAGGACGAGGACTACCGCCGTGCCCGCCGCGCTTTCCTTGTCGGTTACGACCGCAGCGTGCCGAAGCTCCGCCAAGCCAGCCACTGCATCGGGTGCAACCAGTGTTCGCCCGACTGTCCGCAAGGCATCGACATCCCGAAGGAAATGCAGCGCATCGACCACTTTGTGGAACGGTTGAAGCAAGATAATCTGTAACACCTAAAATTATAAAGAGATATGAAAACTAACAAGTACATCCTGTTCTGCCTTTCCCTGCTGTATTTGGTGTCGGCAAAGGCAATTGACATTCCGAAAGATGAAAACAAGTATGTAACCATCAGCGGCATTGTTAAAGACAAGTCAGACAAGCGGGTCTTGTCTTATGCTAATGTGTCCATCGCCGGAAGCACGGAGTCCACCGTGACCAATGCCGATGGCGAATTTACGTTCAAGGTGAAAGAACCGGTTGGCAACACCACGCTCGAAGTGTCGCACTTGGGCTATGCCAATGCCCGCATCCGTCTGAAAGAGGGGGATTCGGATTTATCCACCGTCTGGCTTACTCCTTCCACTTTGATGCTGAATGAGGTTGTCATTAGCGGACGCAATCCGCGTGAATTGGTAGAGGAAGCCATCCGGAAGATACCCGCCAATTATAGCACCGTAGCCGACCGACTGACCGGCTTCTATCGGGAAACCTCCCGAAAACGCAGACGCTACATCAACATCGCCGAAGCAGTCATCGACCTGCACAAGACACCCTACACGCAGGATGCCGACCGTGACCGGGTGCGCATTCTCAAAGGCCGTCGCCTGCTCAGTCCGAAGGCAAGCGATACGTTGGCAGTAAAGCTGTTGGGAGGACCTAACGCATCCATTTATCTGGATGTGGTAAAGAATCCCGACCTGTTGCTCAGTCCCGAAGTCCTACCGTGCTACGACTTCCATTTTGAGGAACCGACTGCCATTGACCAGCGTCCGCAATATGTGGTGAGCTTCACGCCCAACCGCAAGCTGCCTTACGCCCTCTATTACGGCAAGTTCTATATAGACAAGGAACGCCTGTCTTTCACCCGCGCCGAGTTCTTCCTCGACACGAGCGACCGTTACAAGGCTACGCAAGCCATCCTCCACAGCAAACCTTTCGGTTTACGCTTCAAGCCTGTGGAAGTGGCTTATCTGGTCAATTACACCGACTACGATGGCAAGACTTACCTGAGTTATGTACGCAACGAACTCCGTTTCAAATGCGACTGGCGACGCAGGTTGTTCTCCACCAGTTATGCAGTTGTTTCGGAAATGGTGGTAACGGACATCGAGCCGTCCACCACAAACATTCCCATCCGTGAAGCCTTCGGGAAAGACCAAATCCTTTCCGATGATGCCTCGCTGTTCTTCGACAAAGACTTTTGGGGGAATTACAACATCATCAAGCCGGAGGAATCGTTGGAGAAGGCGGTGGGTAAGTTGCGAAAGATACAAGAGAAATAAAGTTTCAATCAAATGAAATTAAATCAGAAAATATTATTGGGCTATGTGTTATTACTGCTTATTATTGGTAGTATGGTAGGTGTTATTGTATATGAACGTAAGCGTATGCGTAATATTGAAATGGAGGTAAGTGAGATACAACAGGTACGCCGCGACATCAACACCGCCCACCGCCATATCACCCAGCTTGCCCTGTTGGGCGAGGGTGTCATTGGGTGGAATGATACGGATTATCGTAATTATCATAACCAACGACTGCATACAGACAGTTTGTTGCGAGCTTTGAAGCTCCATTGCATGACGTATGTACATCCAGAACAGATAGACACTCTTTGTACCCTGCTATCAGATAAGGAACTTCACTTGTGCCATATCATGGAAGCGATAGAACAGCAAGGCGAAGCGGACAGCCTTTTGGTGAACCACCTGCCCGAAGTAACAAAGCGAGCAACACGTATTCGTACCGTGAAACAGAAGAAAAGCGGACTGGCAGGAGTGTTCGGAGGTAAGAAAACCGTTCAGGTACTCCCTTCCGCCAAAGAATTGCACCAGTTCAGCGACAGCTTGATAGCCCTGCAACTGCGGCAAACGGCGGAAATGGATGCCTACGCCGACAGTCTGCGCAACCGCAACAGGACACTGAACATCCAACTGAACAGATTAATCGGTGACCTTGATATACAGGCGCAAAACGCTTTTGTTCAGCGTGAACGGAAAATAGCCGAGGCGCAGGCGTTGTCCGTGCGGCTGTTCACCGCCACCATATCCGCCGCCATCATCCTGCTGTTCCTGTCGTACCTCGCCATCCACCGGGAAATGAAACGCAACGACAACGAGCGGAAGCGGCGCGAGAAGCTCATCGGCGAGTTGCAGGAGAGCAACGAAGCGAATGAGAAGCTAATCAAGCTGCGGCGTAACCTCATCCATAACGTCACCCACGAACTGCGCACCCCATTGACCGCCATCAGCGGCAACGCCGAACTGCTACAGAACGACACGGAAGCGGACAGCCGGATGCGCCACGCACAGACCATCCACGATGCCGCTAGACGCATGGCTTGGATGATTAACAGCCTGCTTGTGTATTTCCGACTGGACAGCGGCAAGGAAACGCCAAGCGTCAAGCCGTTCAAGCTATGCTCCATCACCGAGACCTTGACAACAGAATTTGCGCCTTTGGCAAAAGGCAAACAACTAACATTCACGGTGAAAAGCCAAGCGGACGAGATAGTAAGCGGCGACAAGAACCGCATACTGAGCATCGGTGGCAACCTGTTCAAGCGGGGAAACGACCTTTATGTCCACATTCCTATCCCTGACCCTGAAACAGATGTTCGAGGCCTCGGGGGAACACTTTTTCAGATAGACGGTGACTTTCATCTGCGTTGCTTTTTCGGTTATGCGGCAAAGGTATAATAAATTCCCGTAAATGTTCCCTTATATCCCGAAGAATCTTGCAACGGATTAAGACAAATTAAAAAGTCATTCCCGAATCTGATACCGCATAAAGCACAGAAAATCAATGATTATATTTGCAGATGTTTAGCTCTTTTTTTCATTTCGGGCTGTATCAGACTTCCCAAATATCATATATTGCAGTTCCACGCTTTTTTGTTTAATGTCATCCTTGTGGGACTGGAGGGTGTAGCAAAATACATTGGAGATAATCCATTGCAATAGTTGAGAAAAATGATGGAAAAGAAAACAATCACAGTTTCAGTGGAGAGCGTTGCCGCTTGTGGCTTATATTGCGGTGCTTGCCGTAAGTATTTGTCGGGGAAATGTCCTGGTTGTAAGCAGAATCATAAGGCAACTTGGTGTAAGATTAGACAATGTTGCTCTGAAAAAGGTTTTCGGAGTTGCGCCGATTGCTCTGTGGATGTCAAGGCTTGCAAGATACACAATAATGTGATAGGGAAAATTTTCGCCTTCTTGTTTAATTCGGACCGCGCGGCGTGTATCCGATATATTAAGGCTTACGGCTATGAAGCGTTTGCCGAGGAGATGACAAAGCGAAAGGCGCAGACCATGAGAAGAAAATGAATTTCCCGTAATCAAAAAAAAGGTAGGTGTATGAAGTTGGAGTAGGGGTGACGGAGAATAGATGTGATTTACTGCTGGTTATAGCAATTGATGCAAAAAAGAGGGCTTATCCAGACGGATAAGCCCTGTTGCTTCCTGTAAGGTCGGAATTTTATTTTACGGCATCGATGGCTTTGCAGATGTCGGCGGTGATGGTCTCCAGTTCACCCAATCCGTTGATGTGGGCGTAGAGTCCTTCTTTCTTGTACCAGTCGATGAGCGGAGCTGTTTGGCTGTGGTAAACTGTAAGACGTTTTTTGATAGTCTCTTCGTTGTCATCAGCACGACCCGACTGTTGTCCGCGCAGGATGAGGCGCTTCATCAGTTCGTCTTCGGGTACGTCAAGGTCAAGCATTACGCTTACTTGCTGTCCGCGTTCTGCCAACATTTTCTTCAGAGCTTCGGCCTGTGCAATGGTGCGGGGGAAACCGTCGAAGATAACACCTTTCGAGTCCTTGAAGCTGTCCAGTGTAGAAGCCAGGATGTCGATAATCAGGTTGTCGGGCAGCAGTTGGCCTTGGTCAATGTAACCTTTGGCTGTTTTGCCCAGCTCAGTTCCATTCTTGATTTCGGCACGCAGCACGTCTCCGGTAGAGATGTGGTTGATGCCATACTTCGCTACAATTCTCTCACTTTGTGTGCCCTTGCCTGAACCGGGGGCACCGAAAATTACAATGTTCAACATATCTTATTTAGTGGTTAGTGGTTAGCGATTAGCGGTTGGGATGAATACTTATCATTGACCGCTGACCGTTTACCGTTACTTATTCGTTTACTACTGTGTAAATGTCTTTATAGTTTCGTCCATGTCCGTCATAGTCCAAGCCGTAGCCCACAATGAAATCATTGGGGATGTGCATGGCTGCGTATTCAATGTCGAGGTCCACGGCCAGTTTGTCAGGTTTCACCAGCAAGGTGGCAATGTGTATCTCGGCAGGGTTCTTTGTACGCAGGACTTCCAGCATGCGCTGCATGGTGAAGCCGGTGTCTACAATGTCTTCTACAATGACAATGGTTCGTCCGCTGATGTCTTCGTTGAGACCTATCAGTTCCTTGACGGCGCCGGTGGAAGCGGTTCCGCTGTAAGAGGCCATTTTGACGAAGGAAATTTCGCAGGGAATAGTGATGCGCTTCAACAGGTCGGCGGCAAACATGAATGAGCCGTTCAGTACACTGAGGAAGAGAGGATTCTTTCCGGCCAAGTCGCGGCTGATTTCCTGAGCCACGCGGCTTACTTCTTGCAGAATATCCTGTTCTTTGATGGATACTGCAAAGGTCTTGTCTTTAATCTGGATAGTATTCACGTGCATGGATTGATTAAAACGCTGCAAATTTAGCTTTTTTTTCCCGTACGATTGTCATTGCTAAGCAAATCTTTGACGTTTGATGTCCGTCTCCATTCGGCTGTTTGTCAAGACTTATGCTCGCTATTCGGCATGGTTAAATGTCTAGTCCCATGATATAGTCGTTCATGTAGTAGCCATTGCCAATGGGGAAGTCGCCTTCGCGCAGCTTCCTCATGCCCATGTGCTCGTAGAAGTGTAGGGCTTTGTTGTGGCGGTTTACATTCAGTTCCATAAGGCAAGGAGCGGGGTGGACGGACTTGATGTAGCTCACGGCTTGTTCAAATAAGAAACGTCCACAGTGCTGTCCCTGGCAAGAGGGCAAGACATAGATTTTTTGCAAATGGAAGGTGTTGGCTCCTTCAGGTTGTACGGAAACGTAGCCCACTGGTTGTTCGTCCGGATTGTAGGCCAGGAGGTAGACGTGTCCTTCCGCTTCCATCTGCTTGCGTATATTGGCAGGGGCATACATCCAGTCCATCATGTAGTCTATTTGTTCGGGCGACAGAATATCGCGATAAGTGGCCGGAAAGGACTGTTGTGCCAGTCGGTTGATGAGGTCGCAGTCGGCCACGGTTGCTTTTCTTATGGTAAACATATCTGTATGATGTATTTCTGGTTTTATATAGTGCTTAGGACTAAATTTATTCTACTCCGTGCATCATCTTCTGTAACTTTTTGGATAGCAGGAAGAGAATGAGTGAAGCGGCGGCCGACATGATAACAAAGACCATGAAGAAGTCGAACATCGTTTCAATGCGGTAGCCCAGCAATGTCTTGACCTTGCCAGCTTCGGGGTAGAGGCCGGAAAGAGTACCGGCAAACTTGTTGGCAGTAGCGGTTGATAAGTACCAGATGCCCATCATCAGTGAGGCGAAGCGTATAGGGGTCAGTTTGTTTACCATGGACAGGCCGATGGGTGAAAGGGCTATTTCGCCCATGGTATGGATAAAGTATAGTGCGGTGAGCCAGATGAGGCTGACCTTGACGCCTGGCTGAACGTCTTTCACACCAAAGCAGATGACCAGGTAGCCCAGCGACAGAAGCAGGAGGCCAATGGCTTGCTTGGTAGGCGATGTGGGTTCTTTGCCTCGTTTGGCCAGTGCGCCCCATACGCTTGGCATGATGGCTGCCAGAATGACTACAAAGAAAGGATTGAATGACTGAATCCATGAAGCCGGCATTTCCCAACCCAGAATGACGCGGTCGGTCTGCTCGGAAGCAAATAGCGTGAGCGATGCACCGGCCTGTTCATAGGCTGCCCAGAAGAAGATGACAAAGAAGGCTATGATGTAGATGACGAGAATGCGGTCGCGCTCAATCTTGGTAAGCGAATCATCGAGCAGGATGCTGGCCGGGAAGACGATGCAGGCAGTGAAGATGCCGATGCTTATCCAGTCGTTGCCGAAACACCAGTAGAAGAATAAAACAAGTACAACTGCCATGATGCCGCATATTATCAGATTGCGGCGCTTGCGGTTGGTGTTGGCAGGTGTGGCGTGCTCATCCGTTTGTTTGTCGGTTAAGTTCTTGCGTGCATCGGGAATGATGCCCAAGGGTTGGCCGTCGGGGTCATTCAGGTATTTGTTCTTTTGGGTTTCGAACAGTAAGACGGTAAACACTGTTACTACCGCTGCAATGAGGAATCCCCACTTGAAGTCTTGCGGATTTCCTGTTTCGCCGAAGTAGCCGCAAACAAGAGGTGCCAGGAAAGAGCCTACATTGACGCCCATATAGAAAATGGTGTAGGCTGAGTCAAGTCGTCGGTCGCCCGGTTCGTAAAGCTGTCCGACAAGGGAGGATACGGTAGGTTTAAAGAATCCGTTACCCAGGATGAGGAAAGTGAGGCCTCCGTACATCAGTCCGTGCGACAACTGTGGTGCGTTGAGCGTGGAGGCGCTGAAGAACATCAGAAACTGTCCTACCGCCATCATCATGGCGCCCCAGAAGACGGAACGGCGAATGCCCCAGTATTTGTCGGCTACATAGCCGCCGATGAGTGGGGTCAGGTAAACAAGTCCCGTGTAGCTGCCGTAGATGGAAGCTGCTGTCTCGGTATCGAACAGAAGGGCTTGGGTGAGGAACAGAATGAAGATGGCGCGCATGCCATAGTAGCTGAAGCGCTCGGCCGTGCTGGTAGCAAAAATCAGGTAGAGGCCTTTGGGATGTTTGTTGTTGTTTGTACTCATTACGCTATAACTTTACTTTTTATACACATTGATGCGGATATAAAAAAAGCCTCACCATGTTGGTGAAGCTTTCGTTGGGCTACCTGGACTCGAACCAGGAATGACAGGACCAGAATCTGTAGTGTTACCATTACACCATA
>USEY01000025.1 GCA_900553815.1 uncultured Bacteroides sp. | reverse complement strand
TAAAGAGTTCTGCTGTCTGATACAAGAGGATAAATTGAATTGATAGAACTCACCTATAAGATGTCTTCCAGCTCTTACCGTCAATATGTTCCGGCTTTCGTTATCAACCCGACTATTAACTCTCAGGCACTGACCGACAAGACGCAGCAGAGTGGTAGCCAAGGCTGGTCATATTCTTGGGAAAATACTGTAAATTATAAGTTTACATTGGCAGACAAGCATAATCTTGATGTTTTGGCCGGTACTACATTGGAAAAATCTGGTATGGGCGAAAGCTTTGGCGGTACTAATTCCGGCGGTTTGTGGAACGACTGGGATCATGCTTGGCTTGACAATATGAAAGATGTAGGTAAGGCTACAGTAACAGGTTCTCCTTGGGGAGAAGGCGCCTTGGTTTCTTTCTTCGGTCGTGTAAATTATGACTATAAAGAAACCTATATGTTTAGTGCCATTTTACGTTATGATGGTTCTTCTAACTTCGCACGTGGTAACCGTTGGGGTACTTTCCCCTCATTCTCAGCTGGTTGGGTAGTTACCAATGAGGAGTGGATGGAAAGCACCAGAAATTGGCTGGATTTCTTTAAAATCCGTGCAAGCTGGGGACAGAATGGTAACTGTAATGTAGCAAACTTCCAGTATTTGGCAACTGTTTCGTTTGACAAGACTGCTGCTTATACTTTCAATAATCAGATTAATAATCCTCAGACTGGTGGCTACGCCAATCTGTTGCCGAATCCTGATATTACATGGGAAACTTCTGAGCAGCTCGACTTAGGTTTTGATGCTCGTTTCTTGAATGGTCGTTTGAACTTGAATTTTGACTGGTATAAGAAGACAACCAAGGATTGGCTGGTAACAGCTCCTGTACTGGGTCACTATGGAACGGGTGCTCCTGCCATTAATGGTGGTGATGTAGAAAATACTGGTATTGAAGTGGCTTTGAGCTGGAATGACCAGATAGGTAAGGACTTTACTTACAGTGCCGGTGTGAATATGGCGTACAATAAAAATGAAGTTACCCGTATTGCCAATTCAGAGGGTATTCTTCACGGACCTACTAATGTGCTTTCACAAGGTACCGCCGAAATGTATCGTGCACAGGTCGGTTATCCTATCGGTTACTTCTGGGGCTATGAAACAGCCGGTGTATTCCAGAACGAACAGCAGATTGCTGACTGGATTGCTGCCGGTAATCCTACCATGTCTACCAATCCGGTTCCGGGTGATTTGATTTTTGTAGATCGCAACGGTGACCATGTGCTGACTGATGCTGATAAGACACAGATTGGTAATCCTCATCCGGATGTAACAATGGGTCTGAACCTTACTTTCGGTTATAAAGGCTTTGATTTGGGTATTTCCGGTTATGGCGCATTTGGCCATCAGATAGCAAAGTCCTATCGTAAATTTGGTGATAGCCAGTGGGATAACTATACTACCGATGTCTATGATACTTGGCATGGCGAAGGCACGTCGAATAAGATGCCTCGTCTGGTTCCCGGTAGCAACTACAACTATCTGAACATTTCAGACATCTATATTGAAGATGCCGATTATTTCAAAATCCAGAATATTACCTTGGGTTACGATTTCAAGAAGCTCTTCCCCAATATGCCGCTCGGTCAGGCTCGTCTGTATGTAACGGCTCAGAACCTCTTTACTTTCACCGGTTACTCAGGTATGGACCCTGAAGTAGGTGCTTCTGGTGATGATAACTATTCATGGGGTTCTGGTATCGACCTAGGATTCTATCCGAGTCCGCGTACATTTATGGTAGGTGTCAATCTTAAATTTTAAATAGAAAGCAATATGAAAAAGATATTATATTTAGGCATGGCGGCAGCCATGATGCTTGCTTCTTGCGAGGATTTTCTGGACACAGAAAATTATACTCAGAAGAATACGGGCAATTATCCACAGACGGCTACCGATGCTGAGCAGATAATTACCGGAATTTACAATAACTTGAATGTAGCCAACGCTAATCCGCAGTTTACATTCTTCTATTATTCAGAACTGGCTTCTGACGACCGACTGGGTGGCGGAGGTTTCAACGACCAGTTGATGCAGTCAGTTGACTTGATAATGAATTTTGGAAATTCCATGTACACACAGTTCTATCAGGACCGTTACAAAGGAATTTTCCGTGCTAATACGGCACTTGAGACGCTTGATAATTGTGAAGGCGTGCCCGAGGAAACTTTGCGGCAGTATAAAGGTGAGGCTTACTTCCTTCGTGCATACTATTATTATGAACTGGCTTCCATGTTTGGCAATATCCCATGTCCTGTCAAATCGGTTGCCGATCCCACGTTGCCTCAGATTTCAGGTGAACCTTTGTGGGGACAAATCTTGCAAGACTTGCGTGATGCCATTGAAATTATGCCGGCCAAGGCACAGATGGGAAGTGGCCATGTAGATAAATATTGTGCCCAAGCTTTGTTAGGTCGTGCTTACCTGTTCTACTCAGGATTCTACAATGATGATACAGTGTCTTGTCCTGATGGTTCGGAAATTACGAAGGATTACGTGACACAACAGATTAACGATTGTGTTCAGAATTCAGGTTATTCTCTTGTCCCCAATTATTATAATCTTTGGTCTTATACCAATCGTTGTACGGTTGAAGACGAATTGTCTCCTTATAAAGGGAAGGGTCTTAAGTGGGTATCTGACGATTATGCCACTAATCCGGAGGCTATGTTCATGATTAAGTTTAATACTCAGCCTGAATGGGCAACAACTATCGGTTACTCCAACCAGTATGCACTTCACTTCGGAGTGCGTGGCGGACAGGATGCTGCGGCTACCTTCCCCTTTGGTCAGGGATGGGGTGCTGGTCCTGTAGCTCCTAATCTTTACAATGACTGGGTTGCTGCCGAACCGAATGATATCCGTCGCGACGCTTCCATACAGAATGTGAAGAACTTCCCCAATTATCAGTATGGAGCTGCCGGATGGAATGATTACGCTCAGGAAACTGATTATTTTGCCAAGAAGATTGCTCCAGTTGTAGCGCGTAAGGATGACGGCGTTTCTTTCTGGGCTTCCTTTATGAATGCAATGGACCCGAGTCTTACCTGGTCGTCGGGTAATGAAGACAACTTCCAGCTGAATAGTATTGAAGATATGGTATTGATACGTTTTGCAGAAGTCTTACTGATGCAGTCAGAGCTGACGGGTACGGCTGATGGTATGAACCGCGTACGTGCCCGTGCCGGATTGGAGCCTGTGGCTTATTCGGTAGAAGCACTGCGTAATGAACGGCGCTGGGAGCTTGCTTTCGAGGGCATTCGTTGGAATGATATTCGTCGTTACGGTGTAGATTATGCTAAAGCTGCGCTCGACAAACAGAACAATGTCAATATCTATCTTTCTGGAGTTCCTGGTACCAATAATGTAACTGGTATTAATGGCGGATATGGTGCTCGTTATGAAGCTACGAAGGGATTTGCCCCATTGCCTGATGACCAGATTGCATTGTCTGCCCAAGCGGGAGAACAATACAAATATACCCAGAATGCAGGTTGGGGTATAGCTTCCAGTGAATATGGCGGATGGCCCAGATAAGTTTCAAGTAATTTATTAAAATAAGTAGTATTATGAAGAATGTAAAATATATAGCAATGCTGGCCATAGGCGCTTTGCTTGCATCGTGCGACCCGACGACGATTGAAGGGCCGTCGGCAGCTGCCAGTATGACCGAAGAACAGTTGCAGAGTACCGTAACTTTGCAGCAGACAGTACCCAATCAGAACAAGTTTACTTATTCAACCAGTCCGGCAACGTACGTACAGATATTGGACCAGGATGGCAGTATCCTCTCTTCTGGTACTTCCGGTTCTTTCGTTGGCGTTCCGCCTTTGACTTCGATTACGGTACGTGCCATCAACCAGGACGGTTCGATGACTTCTTTCTCACAGGCTTGCACTATTACTGAATATGTGGATGTGCCTGAGGTCTACAAATTCTTGTTTGGAGATGAGTATCTTAGCCAGACTTGGGTATGGGATACCGAAGCTACAGATGGAGTTTGGGGTAATGGAGGTTACATGTCAAATTCAGGTCCCGGCTGGTGGATTGTAAGTGCTGCTGAGATTGACGGACAGTGCGAAGGAAAAGATCTCCCACAAGATGGATTGGATGGTTGGATGACGTTCACACTGGCAGGTAAGAAGGTGGATACTTCTCGTGGCGAAAGCGGTACAATTTCTTGGGACTTGTCGGCTATTGCAAAGGAAGGCTGGGATCAGGGTACACTTACCTTCTCCGGTACAATTCCATTGCTTGGTGTACAACCTAATGCCGGTAATGCTCGCCAGTATGAGTATCATATCCTTCAGATGGATGGTGAACATCTGCGCCTCTGTGCACCCGAAGCGGGAGCAAGCGAAGGTGGCACTGCCTGGTTCTGGAATTTCAAGAAACAGTAATACAAGTCGGGTTCACGCAATGAACCTGTGCTGAATGAGCGGGAGTCAGGATTGTAAGCTTAAATCTGCCCGATGAAGATTTATTTGTCAGGTAGGAATTCAGAAAAGCTTGGTTTCCTGACTCCTTTTTTATGTCCTGCCATATTTCGCTTTTGTTCGCGTTGGCTTGTACTTCGACTTTGATGTTGTGCACCCATTCGAAATCCGCCGTGTTTTTCCTCTTATCCGTAATCCCGACCTTTGGACTTTAAAAAGCCATGTTTAACTTGAATGAAGGTTTGGAAATATAACCGGCATATGAAGAATTGCAAGTCCAAGTCCTGTGTTTGACCAACGTGTCGCCTGGCTTAGACATCTGCTTTGGAGAGGCAAGCAAATCAGAAAGTGTGCCGATGACGGAAGATACTTTTTAAGAATATTTTTTTCCCTAACTGGGGAATAATTTTTTCCTAACTGGGAAAAAATAGCCAGCCTTACATGCTGACGTTTAGTCGGACATGACTTTTGGGTAGCAAAGGTTATAATTCAGGGGGAAAAGACACGGTGGATTTCGGATGATTGCGATGTTGTAGCTTTTTGTCTTTCTCTCTGTGAGCGTCCGATGCGGTTATTGGGATATTTGGTTAGGAGTTTTTTATCGTTTGTTATAGATTTATGCTACCTTTGTGGTGTAACCTTGTTTAGTAGCATGTAATATTCTGTCTTATTTGATAAGAAATTGTAATATGTGTAATTTTCGTCTTGAATATTTCTGGTTGTTGTGCCTTTTCCTGTTGGCTGGATGTAAGGATCATAGTCATGACTATACTATAACGGGAGCTTTGCCGTCTGAACAGTATGATGGAGAGTGGATGTATCTGACTCCGATGGAAAATGCACGCGGACGCATTGATTCCGTGAAGATTTCCAACGCCTCTTTCACGTTTACGGGCAGTGGCGAGGAGATGCGTGTACTGCGCTTGCGTCCGATTTTGCGGTTGAAAATTCAGGAATTACTGGTAGTGACTGAGCCGGGTCAGATAACAGTTAAGGCTGATTCCATAGGTTCTGTGACGGGTACTCCTCAGAATAATGCCTTGCAGGAGTGGAAGGAGATGCGCGAGAAAAAACTGGCCGCTTATGGACAGTTGCGGCGCGAACTGAAGGCTTCTGTCGGTACTGACTCACTGTTATTGGTGCAGCGGCTGAAAGACTTGAGTAATGAGGAACGCACTTATAATTTCCATTTCCTTTGTCAGCAAGGCAATAATACCCTGGGGCAGTTCATGCAGAAAATGTTGCGTCCTGTCCTGACCGATGAACAAAAGAAACAGCTGGATGAAAGTCTCAAGTAAGACATATGGTCCTTGGGTAGCGATATTGGCTGGCACCGGATTGCTGTTCCTGTTCTTCTTCCGGGTTTTGCCCTATCATTTGTTTCACCGCGAGCAGACACAACTCTTCCTGTTTGCTGTCGATAGCCTTGCCGAATACTTCAGGTATCCGGCTGCCTTGTCACGTTTGTCGGGCGACTTCCTTACACAATTTTTTTATTATGAGGGCGGCGGACCGCTTCTTTTGTCTGTCCTGCTGATGGGGTGGGGAGTGGTTGTCTACCGTCTGTTGTCTCCCTGGCTGGGGCGGTGGACCTGGATTCCTGCCGTGCTGGCTGTCTTGTGGGAGGCTGGTCGGCAGTGCGGTTTGGATTATCCCCTGTCGGGTACACTTTCACTTATTGGCCTTGGTCTTGCCCTGTTGTTGTGTCGCAATCTGCTGCGGCGCTCGCTGAAGGTTGGCATACCGTTGAGTGTTTTGGTTTTGGCGGGTGGCTATTATCTGTTTGGCTGTGCCGATGGTTCGTCCAAGTGGTATGGTGTGCCAAATCTCGACCGGGAATACAAATTGGCCTTGGACTGTGAGATGTACTTTGGCCGCACCGACCGTGTGCGTCGTCTGCTGGCTGCCGACGACCGGAAATCCTCATTTGCCACATACTATTATAATCTGCTGAACCTGAAGCAAGGACGTCTGCCCGATGGATTGATGGATTATTATCAGCCGGCAGCCTACGGCCTTTTTCTGCCTGTCGCACCTTCTTCCGATTATCTGTCCATTTATGCCGCCAACGAAGTCTGGTTTGCTTTGGGCGACATGACGATGGCCGAACATGCTGCTATCTTGGGCATGATATTTTCACCCCGTTGCACCGGTGCCCGTGCCGTGAAACGGCTGGCCGAAATCAATCTGGTGAACGGTGACGATGCCGCTGCCATGAAATACCTGCGACTGTTGCAGCATACCCTTTGCTATCGCCGCTGGGCCGAAGCCCGTATGCCTGGACGGCAGACTGAGGCTGTCAAGCAGTGGCTGGAAGAGAAACGACGGCTGCTGCCGGTGGCCGATACGCTTCGGGCTGGCATGGCGGTCCCCTTTTCATTGCGGCATCTCATAGAAGCCTGTCCCGACAACAGCATGGCAGTGCACAGCCTGCTGTGTTTCGACTTGCTGAACAAGGACATTGATGCTTTCATTACTGATTATCAGCGATACGGAGCCGCTTTGCCGCAGGCGCGTCTTTATTCCGAAGCCATTCTTATTTATCTGGCCGGCACCCAGCGGCTGGCCGAGCAGGCCGACTGGAAGATACCCGCGCAGGTATTGGCCGAGTTCAAGGACTATACCCGTATGTACGAAGCCAACGGGGGTAATGGTACGGCTTTGCAAGCCCGTTATCGTCATACCTACTGGTTCTATTTTCACTATGCAACGATGAAAAACTGATGCTATGAAACACTGTCTCTACATATTGCTGACCGCCTGCCTGGCATCCTTGCTGATTGCCTGCGCGCCCCGTCCTACTGATGTCCGACCGGCCGACAGTCCTTTGTCTATGTATCCTGACTATGCGGATATTACCATTCCCTATAACATTGCTCCGCTCAACTTCTTGTTGAGAGATGAGGCTGTTGATGCCGTCAGTGTGGAAGTCACCGGACCAGCCGGCAGCATTTCACAGAGTGCCCATGGGAGAAAAATTATTTTCCCGTTGAAAAAATGGCAAAGTCTGCTCCGTCAGTCTCGTGGCGATTCTCTTTCGGTGACTGTCACAGCCCGTAGCAACGGCACTTGGCTGCGCTATCCCTCGTTCACTTGGACGGTAGCCCAGGAACCGCTCGATGCGTATGTCAGCTATCGTCTGATAGAACCCGGTTACGAAGTTTGGAATGAACTGCAAATATGTGAGCGTTGCACGGAGAATTTCGACGAACGCATCCTGGCCGATAACCGCCAGACTGACAAGTCGTGTATGAACTGCCACGTGCACGGCGGGAATAAAGGTGGCTTGTCCATGTTCCACTTGCGAGGAGCCAAGGGCGGCACGGTGCTGAACCGCAATGGTCGGCTTCGCAAGCTGACCATTCAGGCCGAAGGCTTGCCTTCTGCGGCAGTTTATGGCGACTTCCATCCGAGTGGCCGCTTTGGCGTTTTCTCTACCAACGTCATTATTCCCGCTTTTCATACGGAAAGAAATCTGCGACTGGAGGTTTACGACACCAAGTCCGACCTGGCTATTGCCGATTTCGACAACAACCGCATGATTCTGTCACCCCTTGTGACTGACAGCCTGTCGCTCGAAACCTTCCCCGTCTTTTCTGCCGATGGCTGGTGGGTGTACTTCTGTTCTGCTCCCCGGGTAACTTTGCCCGACAGCATTCGGCAGTTGCGCTATTCTCTGTGTCGCATTGCTTTTGATGCTTCCCGTGGCGAGTGGGGCAATCGGGTTGATACTCTTTGGAATGCCCGTCTTCGCGGTGCTTCTGTTTGTCATCCCAAGGCGTCGCCCGACGGCCGTTTCCTGCTCTACACCGTGGCCGACTACGGAACTTTCCCCATCTGGCATCGGGAGACCGACTTGCAACTCATGGATTTGCAGACCGGCGAAACCCGTAACTTGGCGCAAGCCAACTCCAACCGTTCCGATACCTATCACAGCTGGTCGTCCAACAGCCGTTGGATTGCTTTTGCCAGCAAGCGCGGCGACGGGCAGTATGGACGTGTTTACTTTGCCTATATTGATTCTGCCGGAGTGGACCACAAAGCCTTTGTCCTTCCCCAGTCCAACCCAGAGAAGGACGATTTAAGTCTGAAATCCTATAACATTCCTGACCTCTCCACCGAACCGGTACCTTTCGATGCGGTCGATGTGGAGAATCTATATAAGAACCTATCTGCTGAACCTTTTAAATAATTATAGATTATGAGTTCATTGTTGAAAAAATACTGGAAAGCGGCCCTGTCACTTCTGTTTGCCTGTGCCGTCTGTGTCTTTTGGTGGGCATTCCATCCGGCTCATTTGGCCTATCAGGAGCAGTTGCAGCTGTTTCTGTTCGATGGCGCTTATTTTACCGAGCGACTGGCCTCACCGGGTGGGTTGGCCAATTACGTGGCTGAGTTCCTGACCCAGTTCTTTTACTATTCTTGGCTGGGTGCGGTGCTCTTGGCCTTGCTGTTCCTTGCCTTGCAGCGGTTGACGTGGTGTCTGGCCCGGATGCAAGGGGCTGCCGATGTCTATTATCCGTTCAGTTTCTTGCCGGCGCTGCTGTTATGGCGTTTCTTGGGTGATGAGAACGGCATGTTGGCTCTGCCTGTCTCTCTGTTGCTTGCATTGCTGGTGGCGTGGGCATATAGCGTTTGTTGGAAGTCCCGCTTACGCATGGTTTGGGTCATTCTTTCGCTGGCAGTGCTCTATTGGGTGGCCGGAGCTGTCCATTTTGTCTTTATGGGCTGGGTCATGCTGTGCGAAATCCGTCGGGGAGTACAGGAGGGACGCAGTCTCTGGGGCGTGTTCCTGTCCGTTATCGTTTTCTTGGTAGCACTGTTTTGTCCGTTGCTGGCTTCGCTGTGGGTACCTTTCCCGCTCTACCGACTGATGTGCGGACTCGACTATTATCGCTTCCCCATGATAGTACCAGCCCTTCAGATAGTTGCTCCTGTCTTTTTTGCGGTTCTACCGTTTGTGCTGGGCGTATTGCCGTCAGTCAGGAAACGGATGTCTGCATGGGCGCTCGGATTTATCTTGTTGATGGCAGTTGGCGGTGCCTGGCTAGTGCTGGGTGGATTTAATGCAAAACGCGAGCGTGCCATTACCTACGATTATCTGGTACGTACCGAACGTTGGCACGATCTCATCCGGCTGGCCGAGCAGGAGTCGCCCGACTCTCCTTTTGAGGTCGCCTGTCTCAACCTCTCTCTCGCCATGACCGGACAACTGGGCGACCGCATGTTCCAGTTCTATCAGAACGGTACCGAAGGCCTGTTGCCACAATTCCAGCGCGACTTCACTTCGCCCCTTCCTGCAGCCGAGGCTTACTACCATTTGGGAATGATAAACACTGCCCAGCGCTATGTCTTCGAGGCCATGGAAGCTATCCCTAACTTCAACAAGAGCGGTCGTTCCTTCAAACGGCTGGCCGAGACAAACCTCATCAATGGGCAGTACGAAGTAGCCGCAAAGTATCTTCGCATCCTCAGCCGTACGCTCTTTTATAGTGATTGGGCCGAGGAAACCATGACCTATCTGGGCAACGAAGACAAGATAAACAGCCATCCCGAGTGGGGACGCCTGCGCCGCCTCCGCTATACCGAGGACTTCCTTTTCAGCGACAGCGAGATGGACATGATGCTGGGCCTGCTCTATCAGCACAACCACGCCAATCGCATGGCTTTCGAATACTTGTTGGCCTACGTCTTGCAGCAGCGCAACCTGGAGAAGTTCATGAAATACTACCCCTTGGGCAAGGATGCCGGCTACGACCATATTCCTCGAAGCTATCAAGAGGCTTTGATTTACGTGTGGACACAGAACAACCGTAACTTCAACAACCTGCCCTGGAGTATTTCGCCCTCGGTACTCAATGCCGTCACTGAGTTTGCCCGTGTCTACATGACCCAGCAGAACTCCCAGCCCATTCTGCAGGCGCGCTATGGCGACACCTACTGGTACTACCTCCTGTTTGGTGGTCAGCCGGCAGCCGGTGCAGGCCGCTAATTGTTGATTGATAATTGTTTTAAAACCTAATTTAGACAGATATAACCCTATGATACAGCATTTGAAGAAACACGCCTTTGCAGCCCTGGCCTGTCTGTGCCTGATGGCTTGCGGCAATGCCGTGACCTCGCCCCAACTGAAGGACGAACTGCCCGACATCTTCCCCGACTATGTCGGAGTGACCATTCCCGCCAGTATAGCTCCCATGAACTTTTCTTACCGTGGTGGTGACTATGACCGGATAGATGTCCGCGTGACCGGCAGCCGTGCGGGCGAACTGCACGTCAATGATGAGACCGTCTCCTTCCCCCTCGACGAGTGGCACGCCTTGCTGGCCGATAACGTGGGCGACAGCCTCAGCTTCCTTGTTTCTGTCAAGCAGCAAGACGGCTGGGTACAATACCGTCCTTTCACCATGTACGTCAGCCCTAGTCCCATAGACTACGGAGTGGTCTACCGCAAGATAGCTCCCGGCTACGAAGTCTACAGCAAGATGGGCATCTACGAGCGCGACCTTTCTACCTTCGAAGAACGTCCTTTGCTGGAGAACACTCAGGTGCCGGGTATGTGCGTCAACTGCCATACTTTCAACCGCACCGACCCCTCTTGGCTGAGCCTGCATGTACGCGGTACGCACGGTGCCACGCTGATGCAACAGAATGGTAAGAGCGAGCTGCTCAATACGAAGACCGACTCCACCCTGTCGGCCTGCGTCTATCCCTACTGGCATCCGTCGGGCGAGTACATCGCCTACTCGGTGAACAGCACCCGCCAGTCTTTCCACGTGGTCAAGGACGAACGCATCGAGGTCTTCGACCTGGCTTCCGATGTGCTGGTCTATCATCCCAAGACCCACGAACTCCTCCTTTCCCCGTTGTTGCAACGGAAGGATGCCTACGAAACATTCCCCGTCTTCTCGGCCGACGGTCGTAAACTCTACTTCTGCTCCTCGGCAGCCAAAGTCATTCCGGCCGAGTACAAGGAAATACGCTACAACCTTTGCTCCATCGACTTCAATCCCGCCGACGGCACCTTCGGCCAGCAGGTCGATACCCTGATAAATGCTGCCGCCCTGGGCAAGAGCATTTCCTTTCCCCGTCCTTCTTATGATGGCCGCTACCTGATGTTCACCCTGTCCGACTACGGCAACTTCTCCATCTGGCACCGCGAGGCCGACCTCTGCCTGCTCGACCTGAAAGACGGCACATGGCGCAAGCTCCATGAAGTGAACAGCGACGATACGGAGAGTTTCCATAACTGGAGCAGCAACTCGCGCTGGTTTGTCTTCAGCAGTCGCCGGGGCGATGGTCTCTACACTCGTCTTTACCTGGCCTGCATGGACGAGAACGGCAATATCAGCAAGCCCTTCCTTCTGCCGCAGGAAGATCCGTGGGAATACTACGACCGGCTGATTTACTCCTACAACGTGCCCGACTTCACAGCCCGTCCCATCCAGCTCAATCACCGGCAGCTGGGTCGCGACCTTACCTCTGACGAGCGCACCCCGCTGAAGGTAAGGTAAACTCATACCCCCGTATGCGATAGGATACATACCCCTGTATGCGGTAGGATACATACCCCTGTATGCGGTAGGATACATACCCCTGAATGCGATAGGATACATACCCCTGAATGCGATAGGATACATGCCCCTGAATCCTTACTTCGGATGAATGTGCCCTGCCGGAGGCGAGGCAGTAGCTTTGAAGTAGATAGCCAGTCCTGCAATGGCCAGGCTGCCCAATATGGTGCAAAGCACGGAGCCTTCAAAGCCGAAGCTGCCTCCATTCAGCAGGTCGTCCCGGGTGAGTTGCAGTTGGATAACAGACGAGAAGTAATCCGTTCCGCTGACCTTGAAGCCGAAGACACTGCCCTGTAGCCAGTTCCATGCAAAGTGGAAAACCAGCGGATAGAGCAGGTTGCGGGTGTACACAAACAGTACACCCAGCAGAATGCCGGCAACGGTCAGGTTGACAACGGACAGCAGATTGATGCCGGGGTTGGCCAGGTGCACGGCGGCAAAGACCAGCGACATGATAAGTATGCTCAGCCACGACGGCATGCGCGTGCGCAGCAGTATGTTCAGCAAGTAGCTCCTCATCCAGATTTCCTCGACGAAAGCGGCGGGGATGAAGAACAGCAGGCTCAGCATCAGGTCGGCAGGCGCCCATTGTACGCTTTCTATGCGTACCGAACCTGCCAACCAGTTGATGACGAAGTTTACGAGGAAAATGGCTGTTGGCACGCCGATACCAATGAGGAGACATTCAGTCGGTGACTTTATCCGCCGGAAGCCAAGTTCCGACAACGGTTCCCGGTTTACACCGCGCTGCATCAGTGCAATGACGGTAAACGAAAGTATAGAGCTGAGGATGGTATATAGAAACAGGTAGTCCATATCCTGTCCGTCTGTGGTGGGAATAACTATTTCAGCAACAATACCCGAAACCAGCATCGTGATGAAGAACAGCAGCAGAAAGACAATGCATTCGACTATGACGGGAATCTTGTATTTGTTGGAGGGCGTGGGTGTCGGTTCGGCCACTTGTGGAGTATCCATTACGTTCTCATTTTCCATATTATCCATGTTTTAAAGTACGGTTACTGATTGTTTTGTGCAGCAAAGGTAAGGATTGCCGGTGTTGGTTCAGGTTATCGCAACGTTAATGTTAGGTTAATTTGTATCTTTGCACATCGTCTTAATCTCCATTATCAGGAATGAAAGCCAAGTATGTCATAGCCGCTTCCGTCTGCACCCTCTTGCTGCTTGTATTGCTACAGGGGGCGGGCATGCGCTATGCCTATACCAGCCTGATGGAACGCAGCCGGGTGTCGTTCGATGCGTGCTTCAAACAGGCCTTTTGCGAGCAGGCCGACGAGCAGGTCAACCTCTTGCCCTATCCGGCAGGCACCATGACCCACCTGACCTACGTGCCCGACAGCCTCCACCTTGGCGAGGCCGACCGTCTGCTCTACTATGCCCAGCAGACTTCCGCTATCTTGCAGGACGCCTACCGGCAACCCGCCATGCCGCTCGACTCGCTGTACACTAAACTCCTGCGCTACCTGGGTCACGAGGGTGTCAGTGCCGACATCGTTATCCGTAAGCTGGATACCGCTACCGGGCATACTTTACAGATCGTGCCGGCCGGTGCCGTGTTGCCGTCGCCATCGGGCGTTGGTGTCCTCACGTCTCCCCGCATCTTCCTGCATCAGGGCAGGGGAGTGGCGGTGGAGGCCGTTGCCCGGTTGGGCTATTTTCGCGACATGCGCGGCCTGTGGCTACTGATAGGGGCTACCTTGATACTGTTGGCGGCGGTGGTCGTGGTCTTTCTCGGGCATATCCGGGCATTGGTGCGCCAGCAGCACAGTGTGCAGACCCAGCAACAGGATTTCTACCAACTGGCCGAGTCCATGACCGTTCCTCTGCATCGGCTGGAGTCCGACCTCCATTCTGCCCGCTGGCAGCAGGCCGGTGACGAAGGCCGCTATCTGCTGGCCGACACCGAAGCCACTCTGACCCGTGCCAAAGCCGAGAATGCCCATCTGCGCTTGCACCGCATGCCCTCCTCCTATATTTTGGCGGTGGCTGCCTTGATGGGCGTCTTCCTGCTGTTGGGACTTTGGGCATCCTACGTCTACCGTGAGCAGTGGCGTACGGCTTCTTACGTCGCTCAGGTCTGTTTCGAGCAAGCTTTCCTCGACGATACCTACCGCCGTGGCCTGCAGTCGGCCGAAGCCAATCGGCTGAACGAGCGCGCCAACAGCCCCTTCCGGTCTTTCACTCCTTACTACCAACACCAGTTGCGGGAGCTGATGCCCCTTATCTTTGAACACCGCACCCTGCCCGACGGACGCGATACCTTGGTAAAGAAACCATATAGCATGGGTGCCGGCGTTGTCCGTTTTCATCCGTTATACAAGGGGTATGGTCCCCGGCTTTACATGGCCTACGACTACCTGAAGACGGTAAACGAAAATCCGATATACATACCCCTCGACACCCTCCGCCTCGATTCCCTCTTTCGTGCCGAGTTGCGGCAGGCTGGGATGGATGTCGGCAGCGGCCTGCACGTGTTGTGTAAACATGGGCAGGAGGAAGTGAAACGGGTGGGAGACAGTGCACCGTTGGGTAGCGGCAGTTTCCTGACCACGCCCCTGCGGCTGACGGAAGACGGCTCCGTCATGGTGCAAGGGTTGATACCCGCGCCGCAGCATTGTGTGGTGCGCAGCGCGTGGTACCTGTTCCTGCCGTTGGGGCTGCTGCTCCTGTTCAGCCTATTCTGTGTGGTTGGGCTGTGGTACGTGTGGCGACGCCTGCGCAGGCTGGAGCAGTTCCGCAAGGACTTTACTTACGCCATGATACACGACATGAAGTCGCCTCTGCAGTCCATCCTGATGGGCACGCAGATACTTTCCAGCGGCAAACTGGCGGAGAAGCCAGAGCGGGCAGCACGCATCCTGTCGGGCATGCTGGACGAATGTGCCCACCTCTTCACCCTCTCCAACCGTGTCATCACCCTGACCCAAATAGACCGTGGCACGCTGGAACTGCATCCCGAACATCTCGTTTTGCGTCCTCTGCTGGACGATCTTACCGCCAAGTTCAGCCTGAAGTCTACCAAGCCCCTTACCTTTCAGGTGGACTGCCCCGAAGACTTCACCGTCTACGCCGACGCCTTCTGCCTGCGCGAGGTGCTCTCCAACCTGATAGACAACGCCATCAAGTATTCCGGCAACCAGGTGACCATCCGTCTCACCGCTTCTTCCACTCCGACCGCCACCCTCCTCCGTATTGCCGACAACGGTTTGGGCATCGCACCCCGTGACCTGCCTCTTATCTTCCGCAAGTACGAGCGCGCCGCCGCTGCCGCCCGTAGCAGCCGTGGTGGTGCCAGTGGCTTCGGTCTGGGACTGAGCTTTGTGCGTCAAGTGGTGAAAGCCCACGACGGACACGTTACGGTCAGCAGTACGGTGGGCGCGGGCACTGAGTTTACGGTCAGTCTGCCCCATCCGTAAGGGCAGTGATGGCTGTACGGCAGGAAGATGTATGACAGTAAGCTAAATTTATTCTTAGACGCGGATGGCACGGGCCTTGCGGATTTTTTATTTAGGAATATGTATTCACCCTCCCCGTTTCAGTCGCATCTGAAAACTTGCTCCGGCCTATCGCGCTGCATTCCAATTATTCTACCTATCTTTGCACATCCTTTACGGTAAGTAACTTTTAACTACAGATACACATCCTCCATGAAAGCAAGATACATCACGGTTCTTTCCGTCGGCACCCTGGTGCTGCTTCTGGCCTTCCAGATGGTGGGCGTATGGTATAGCTACCAGAGTCTGATGCGTAAGAGTGCCGCCACCCTGTCCTCCTGTTTCAAGGCAACTTTCTCGCAGGTGGTGGATGCTCCTCTCAATCATTTGCCCTATCCCGACTATACCATCACACACCTGACGTATGTCCCCTACATCTCTCACATGAACGCTGAGGACAAGTATCTGTATATCTCCCAACAGACATCGGCCGTTCTGCAAGACTATTACCACCTGCCCGAGACTTCGATAGACACGTTGCGCCTGGCCTTGTCCGACGCTCTGCGGCGCGAGGGGATAGAGGGAAGCGTCTACATCCGCAAGTGGGATGCCCATTCGGGTCACCAACTGGCCACTTCGCCTGCCGCTGTCGACTTACCTGCCCGCAATGCCATTGGCGTGCTGGTGTCACCCTCCGCCTGTCTGCACGAACCCCGTGGCATTACGGTGGAGGCGGTGGTAGACCTGCATTACTGGCGCAACGTGAAGCACCTGCTGTTTCTGGCTGGCATCTTTTTTACCTCGGTGGCACTGTTGCTGGCTTTCGTGGTGCGCATACGTCTGCTGCTGAGGCTGGAGCAAAGCATTGACCGCCAGCGCACAGACTTCTTCAGGCAGGCCGAAGACATGGCTGTGCCTCTGCATGGGCTGGAAGCCGACCTTCATGCCGCACGCTGGCAGGCGGCGGGCAATGCCGGGCAGCTTCTTTTTCAGGAAACCGAAGCCACCCTGACGCGTGCCAAGGAGGAGAACAAACGCTTGACCCGGGCCAATGCCCGCCCGCTGCGCTTCTTGTCGTGGGGTGTGCTGGCTCTGTCCATCCTGTTGCCGTGCCTGTGGGCGTGGTACATCTATCATGAGCAATGGCAGGCGGGCAACCGGGAGGCGCAGGTGTGCTTTGAGCATAGTTTTAATGCAGAGGCCAACCTGCGTTACCTGGACTACTTGCGTATCAACAAGCTGGATCGCTATGACCGGTATGTGGGCATCACCCGCCAAGCCCAGCAGCAGGCGGAGAGTCTGGAGAGCACCTTCTACTACATAGACCGTGACAAGCAGGGGCATAAAAGCTTCCGCGTAAGGCTGCATGCTGAACTGCTTCCTCATTATGTGTTACGTCAAGGTATGGACTTGAGTCAGGGTATCCGCCTCTATCGTGCATACAATACACAAGGCCAGATTAATAAGGGGCACCTGGAGGAGGGCCATCTCTTTATGCCCCTCGACACCCTCCGTCTCGATTCCCTTTTCCGAGCAGAGTTGCAACAGGCTGGCATGGATGCCGGCAGCGGCCTGCGCGTGTTGCGTACACATGGACAGGAGGAAGTGAAGCGGGTAGGTGACAGCGCACCGCTGAATAGCGGCAGTTTCCTGACCACGCCATTGCGACTGACGGAAGACGGTTCCGTAGCGGTGCAAGGCTTGGTGCCCGCGCCGCAGCGTTATGTGGTGCGCAGTGCATGGTACCTGTTCCTACCGCTGGGGCTGCTGCTCCTGTTCAGCCTGTTCTGTGTAGGCGGACTGTGGTACGTGTGGCGACGTCTGCGCAGGTTGGAGCAGTTCCGCAAGGACTTTACTTACGCCATGATACACGACATGAAGTCGCCTCTGCAGTCCATCCTGATGGGCACGCAGATACTTTCCAGCGGCAAACTGGCGGAGAAGCCAGAGCGGGCAGCACGCATCCTGTCGGGCATGCTGGACGAATGTGCCCACCTCTTCACCCTCTCCAACCGTGTCATCACCCTGACCCAAATAGACCGTGGCACGCTGGAACTGCATCCCGAACATCTCGTTTTGCGTCCTCTGCTGGACGATCTTACCGCCAAGTTCAGCCTGAAGTCTACCAAGCCCCTTACCTTTCAGGTGGACTGCCCCGAAGACTTCACCGTCTACGCCGACGCCTTCTGCCTGCGCGAGGTGCTCTCCAACCTGATAGACAACGCCATCAAGTATTCCGGCGACCAGGTGACCATCCGCCTCACCGCTTCTTCCACTCCGGCCGCCACCCTCCTCCGTATTACCGACAACGGTTTGGGTATCGCTCCCCGCGACCTTCCCCTTATCTTCCGCAAGTACGAGCGTGCCGCCGCTGCCGCCCGCAGCAGCCGTGGCGGTGCCAGCGGCTTCGGCCTGGGACTGAGCTTCGTGCGTCAGGTGGTAGAAGCCCACGGCGGGCACGTCACGGTCAGCAGCACGGTGGGCGCGGGCACCGAGTTCACGGTTTCTCTCCCTAATTCCTAAGAACAGTGGTAGCAGTATGACAAGAGGATGTATCGAAACGAGTTTGCAATATAAAAAACATATTTTTTAGACGCGGATAGCGCGGGTTAAGCGGATTTCTTTATTTCCTGATCCACCCAATCCGCTTAATCCGCGTCTAAAAGATTAGTTTAGCTCGTTTCGATACATCCTTCTGCCTGATGGTAGAAGGAATGTCATTCGCCAGGCATCATCACCAGTACACGGTAGTTACCCTGCTTCATAACTTCACTGACGAAGGCCGATACCTCTTCGGGCGTAATGGACTGTACCAGTGCTGCCTTGTCGGTGCATACCGGAACAGGCAACAGGGCGTTGTCGGCCATTTCGGCACACCAGTAACTGTTCTTCTGTTCCTGTTCGGCGTATGTCTTCAGCAGAAATTCCTTTACCTTGTCCAGTTCGGCAGGTTCGGTCTGTTCGGCCAGGCGTCGGAATTCGTTGCCGATAATCTCCAGTGCGCGGTCTTTCTTCTCCGGCTTCATCTGGAAAACAGTCTGCAAGGTGAGAGGCACATCAGCCAGGCGGCTCAGACTGCCGGTGGTGTAGATGCTGTAGGCGGCACCTTCTTTCTCGCGCACCTCTGTCAGCAGGCGGGCGGTCATGAGTTGGGCGGTGATGGAGGTAAGCACGCGGTTCTTGAAGGTGTAGGGCACCGTGGCACTGACTACGACCGCGGCGCTTCCCTGCGGCACCTGCATGGGTTGGGTGAATTCCTTGCAGTCGGTGCCGGGACGTACGTCCAGACCATCCATGTGTTTTAGTTCAGTCAGGCTGTCGGGACGTGCAGGCAAGGTGGCTATGTATTGTTCTACCAGTGTCTTCAGCTCCTGTTCGTCCATGTTGCCGCTGAAGGTAAAGGTGAAGTCGGCAGCGTTGCCCAGCAGCTGTCTTGTCATCTCCAGTATGCCGGTACGGCTGGCACGGTCCACCTGCTCCGGGGCAGGGAAGTGCATGCGTGGCGAAGCATAGAGGTAGCTGTACAGTTCCTTCTGGAAGATATACTGCGGGTTAAGTTCTGAGTTCTGGAATATGCCTTTGTAGAGGTTTTGCAGGGAAGCAAATTCGTCGGGAGTGATGTTCAGGGCGGTGAAGTTCATGTATATCAGTTCCATGAAGGTCTTCAGGTCTTTGGGAGTGGTGTGTCCCGTCAGTTGGCGGCTGTAGTTGCCCATTTCGATGTTCAGTGCCAGCTGCTTGCCTGCCAGCACCTTGTTCAGTTGGGCAAAGGTGAAGTTGCCCACGCCGTGCTGGTGCAGTACGGCTTCCAAGAAAACGATGTCGTCTGTCCGCTCGTCACCGTAGGCCGATGTTCCTCCGCGTGCGGCTATCCGGCAGCTTATCTCGTCGGCCTGGAAGTCTGTCTTCTTGTAGACCACCTTGGCACCGTTTGACAGTATCCACTCCTTGGCTCCGAAGTCCGGCAGTTCGCTTTCCTTCACCACTCGTCCGGGCTGTGGCAGATGGCTGACAAGGGGCTCGTCCTTCACCTGGTCAATGTAGGGGGCAATATCCTCGGCCTCTACCTGCTTCAGAAGGGCGCGCAGGGCGTCGGCCTGCGGACAAGCCAAGCCTTCTCGTTCGGGCATCATGCCTATTACCACGATGTTGCTGTCGGTCACCAGTCGGGCATAGAGTTGGTTGATGGTTTCCACGGGTATCTGGTTCGCCAGGACGTTCATCAGCTGGTATTCGTTCTCAATGCCCGGTATGGGTTTTCCGCTCAGGAAGTGGCGCACGTAGTCCTGTGCCAGCTTTTCATTCTCCTGTTGTTGGCGGTTGTTGTAAGCTTTCTCCAGAGCCGACAGGTATTCTGCCCTGCTGCGGGCATACTCCGTAGCCGTAAAGCCGCCGCGCTTGGCACGGAGCACTTCGCAGTAGAGGGCTGCCAACGCCTCAGACAGGTTGTCTTCCTTGGGCAGGGCGTAGTAGCTGAGGGCCTGTTTGGTAGCGGATATGAGGAAGTCGCCATGCGAGCATCCGGCTACGCTGAAGCGGGCATCGGGCTTGGTGCATTCCTCGTGCAGACGCTGACTGACCATCATGTCGGCCATGCTGAGCATGTATTCGGTGCTGAGACCTGCCAAGGTGCCACGCAGCGAGTCGGGCAGGGCGTCGTATTTGAACATCAGCTGTATCTGGCTGTTGGGCAGTTCCTTGTCCGTGCCTATGGCTACGATGGGCTCACGGTTGTCATCCACGGGGAAGTAGGGGCGTGGCGCGGGGTTCTGCGGTTTGGTAATAGTGCCGAATATTTCCTTTATCTTGGCCTCGATGCGGTCCGTGTCGATGTCGCCCACCACGACAATGCTTTGCAGGTCGGGGCGGTACCATTTTTCATAATAGTCGCGCAGGGCCTGGTGGGGGAAGTTGTCCACTACCGACATCACGCCGATAGGCAGGCGGTGTCCGTAGCGGCTGCCGGGATAGAGCTGTGGCAGTAGCTTCTCCATCACGCGCTTGACGGGCGGCATCTGGCTGCGCCACTCCTCGTGGATGACGGCACGTTCCTCGTCAATGTCCTTGCCGTTGAGCAGCAGGCCGTCGGCCCAGTCGTGCAGAATGAGCAGGCAGGAATCTTGTACCCCTGTGCGTGCTGTGGGCACGCCCGATATGCGGTACACCGTCTCGTCTATGCTGGTGTAGGCATTCAGGTTCTGTCCGAACTTCACTCCCACTGTCTCCAGCCAGTCTGTCAGCGTATTGCCGGGAAAGTGTTCCGTGCCGTTGAAGCACATGTGCTCCAGAAAGTGTGCCAGTCCCCGCTGGTCGTCTTCCTCCAATATGCTGCCCACCTTTTGGGCAATGTAGAAGTCCACCTGGTTCTGCGGGTATTCGTTGTGACGTATGTAGTAGGTCAGGCCGTTGTCCAGTCGACCTGTTTTCACCGCCTTGTCCACGGGGACAGCGGGAATGGTTTGTGCCTGTGCTTCGGGCATCAGGCAGAAGCATCCGGCCAGTAGCAGGGATGCCAGTCTTGTTTTTCTTTTCATGTTGCTATGTATATTTATTAAGTTGTTCCTGATTGTATGCCGCAAAGGTAGGGTGCTGCGGGCAGGTGTTAGGTTATCGTTACGTTAACGTCAGGTTAAGTATCCTTTGGTTTTATCTTCCTCCGTCTACGTTCTCCGTATAGTACGCCCTGCCGCTGAACAGCCGCAGGCGCCAGAGCCTGCCGAGGTCGTTGAAGCACAGGGGCAGCGCATAAAGCCCTGCCACGCAGGGCAGCAGGTAGCCGGCAATCAATCCTACGCCGAGGGGGAGGAATACGGCCAGCAGCAGGGATACCCCCAGCACCAACCGCAACTTCCACAGTCGCAACGACTCCGTACAGTGTATGCGCAGGTCGTGCTTGCGCCTGTCTATCAGCAGCACTACGGAGCCGAATCCGCCGGGTGCCAGGACGGTGTACAGCAGGACCTGCATCGCCGGACTGACGACATGTCCCAGCAGCCATCCTCCCACCATGCCGAGGCATACACGTCCCTGCACCGAAAAATAAGTGTCGTTGCCGCTGCCGTGGCAGGCATGAAACAGCAGCAGTACGGGTACCAGTGCCAGCAACAGTACGGTCAGTTCGCGCACAGTGCCGTCAGAGGCTGTCAGTTCCACTTCCTCACCTCGGGGACTGTGGCCGTAGGACAGGTCGCTTTGGGAGTGGTTTACTATCCTCACTTTCTTGTGCAGTACTTCCTTCAGTCTGTTCATGGAGCATATAGGCTTTTATCGGGTGATGTGGCTGTCCTGTATGGCCTGCTCCTTGCCCAGCTGGTAGGAGCATCTCATGAGCAGTACCGTCAGTGCCAACAGGCATACCACGGTGTAGGCCACTATCAGGTTTCGTTCTTCTCTGTTGCGGTGCTCTCCCGTTCGGTAACGTTGGATGTGCAGTGCCAGTCCTGCTGCGATGAGGACTATCAAAGGTATCAATGCGGTCATGGTTGTATGTTTTGATTGGTTTACCGGGAGCAAAGGTAGGGCAGTGGCGGCAGCATTCAGGTTATCGTCAGGTTAACGTTAGGTTAATATGAGGTAGCAAACGGCCGTCCTGCCTCATCACAGATTACACAGATTGACACAACCACTCTTTTTAGTCATGAGTACAACGCATCGGCCCGATGCACCGGTGAATCAGAAATCGGGATTGGCAGCTGTAGCGTGCAGGTCTATGTGGGGCATGCAAATTGTTGACAGACGGTTGGGAAACGGCAGGCAGGGGAAGGGTTATTGCACTTTTCCAGCCAGTTCTCTGGCCTTTTCCACTATCTCCCTGTCGTAGCCATAGAGTTGCAGCAGCTCGATGGCATTTTGCGAGGTGGCTGTGCCTTCTCTGAGCCGGTAGTCGAAGAACAGCCGGTTGTCCCTGATTTGCTCGCAGAAGTAGAACGGCTGGTATTTGCCGGCCAGGTATCTGTGCAGTTCCAGGTCGTGCGTGGTGACCAGCACCGGCGAACCGCTTTCGGCCAGTGTCGAGAGCACCGAGGCACAGATGGCCATTCGCTCCCGGCTGTTCGTCCCTCCGAAAGGCTCGTCTATCAGTACCAAGCAAGGGCATTCGCGCACCTTCTTCAGTATCTGTCCGATGCAGTCCATCTCTTGCAGGAAAAGACTCTTGCCTGCCAGCAGGTCATCGCTGTTCTGTATGCTGGTCATTATTCGCATATCCATGTTGAGGCTGAACGAGCGGGCAAAGCAGGTGTTCAGCACCTTGGCCGACAGCAGGTTTATCCCTATCGTGCGTATGAAGCAGGTCTTTCCCGACATGTTCGAGCCTGTAATCAGGGCCGACTGCCCCGCCAGGCAGAAGTCGTTGGCCACTGCCTGCTCCACCAGCGGGTGATACACCTGTTCCGCTTTCAGCACTTGCCGGTCATTGTCCCTCTGCGGCAGGCAGTACACCTGCAATTCGCTTCGGAGCAGCGATACCGAACGCAGCACGT
The DNA here is from genome assembly GCA_900553815.1 of uncultured Bacteroides sp. Taxonomy (GTDB): domain Bacteria; phylum Bacteroidota; class Bacteroidia; order Bacteroidales; family Bacteroidaceae; genus Bacteroides. The sequence continues at coordinate 19,253 of USEY01000025.1, read as the reverse complement.
CCACCCGGCCTATAAACCTGAAAACCTCTTCCAGCCGTTTTCTGTCCGTATGCAGCCTGACGAGCGACCGCCCGATGGAATAACATTCCGTCAGGAAGAATATGTTGAACAGTTCTGTCAGACAGTAAGCCAGCAGTGCCATGTCGCCGTCCAGCCTGATGCCCAACCGGAAGAAGCGGATGGAGCGTTTCAGCGGCTTCAATGCCTCTATGGTCTGCGCTATGCCGGGGCTGACGGCTGCCAGCCCTTCTTCCCGGCACAGCTGTTCGGCCTGTTCCAGCATCTTGCCGGTCTGGGGTACCGAGTGATAATACTGATATATGTATTTCTTGTTTTGGTAGTGGAAAACAAAGTTCACCAGAACAGTCAGCGTCAGCAGATAGAGCCAGGCGGCAGCCTGTGTCAGCAGCAGTAAGCCCAGGCTGGTAAAAGGCAGAAAACGGCAAACCTGTATGAGGTTCATGCGCTTTTTCGGCAGCAGCGTTATGTTTTCCCGAAACAGCTGGCAGATATAGCCAGCCTCGCTTTTTCCGGTCTGCGCCAGTATCCGTCCTGTTTTATCCCGCCACCCGCTTTCCCGGCTCATCCTGTCCAGCAGGGCTTCCTGTTTCCACACTTCCGATTGCCTGTCCTGCCTCAGCAGGTGGTACAGGTATTGTTTGCCTATGTACGATGCCGTATGGTTGGCAAATGCAAAGAAGTCTTCCACATGCAGGTCGCGGTAAGCCTGCGCGGTCAGTTCATGCTCTTTGTCTACGGCGTTGTTGTGGTAGGCGGCTACCAGTGGCAGTTGTGTGTTTTCCTTCATATCCGCTGTTCATTTTATTTCGGCAGGCCGGCTGTTGGCGGGCTGCTTCCTTCTGAAAAAAATAAAGGCCCGGCCTCACACTGCGGAGGTCGGGCCTATTTCCCTTCTTAGGATTGTATTAGTTCCCCGGGTGGATAGCTTCAGACGGACAAACGTCTGCGCAAGTACCACACTCAGTGCAAGCTTCAGGGTCAATAGAATACTTGTCACCTTCAGAGATAGCGCCAACCGGACACTCATCGATACAAGTGCCGCAAGCAATACAATCGTCACTAATTACGTAAGCCATTTTTTTCAGATTTTAAATTATTAGTACTAATTTGGTTTGGCAAAAATACATCTTTTCCATATTACTTGTTCCCTGCCGGGTAAAAAAAGATACAATTTGTATCCTGTCTAAATAACGGCTTTTCTCCTTTTTCGTTGGCCGGACAATATTTTGCCTTATCTGCCGTTTAAGCAGTGTGAAGCGTATTGTTTTGACCATACTGATGTTGGCATCTTTGGTGCTGGCTGCCTGTGCGCAGCAGCGTAAGGTGCAGAACCGCCCCTACATAGACCAGCGGAGGTGGCACTATGGTTTCCTGGCTGGCCTGCATGTGCAGGACTTTGAAGTGGAGAATTCCGGCTATGTCACGGCCGATGGCGAGACCTGGTTTGCCGATGTGGCCCAGTATTCGCCGGGCTTCACCGTCGGTGTGTTGGGCGAGCTCTACCTCAACCGCTTCCTGGCCCTGCGCCTGATTCCCCAGCTGCATTTCGGCGAGAAAAAAGTGGTGTTTCGCGAGCAGGGCAGTGGCGAAGAGTTCAGCCAGGTAGTCAAGTCGGCCTATCTTTCCGTGCCGCTCAACCTTAAGTTCAGTGCCGAGCGTTTCAACAACCATCGCCCCTATCTGGTGGCGGGGCTTAGTCCAACTTATGATTTTGGAGTAAAGAAAGGGCGTGCCCTGCTGGTGAAGCCTTTCGACTGCTATGTAGAGGTCGGTCTGGGCTGCGATTTCTACCTGCCCTATTTCAAGCTCATTCCTGAACTGAAATTCTGTTTCGGACTGGCCAATCTCTTGCAGCAGAAGCGTGACGACCTTGTAGACGAGTCGCTGCGCAAGTTCACCGACTCCGTCAGTCGTCTTTCCTCGCGCATGGTGGTGCTTACTTTCTATTTTGAATAAGAAAATGAGAAAAGCGGTTAGTGGTTAGCGGTTAACGGTCAGTGGCTGATTCCTCAAACTGTCACCCCATACTTGATGCGGGGCCTGAGTGTTGACAAAGAAAAAGACCCCGCGTCAAGTGCGGGGTGACCCTATGGAAGACGTCATTTGCTTGTCTATTGGCTTTTAACTTCTTAGCCCGCCAAGGTGGGCAATAACTCCCTTTAACTCCCTCTAACTCCTTCAAGCTTTGCCAAAGGCAAAACTTGGTTTAATAAAACTCCAGCCCGAACCTCTCCTTCAGCTTTTGCAACGCGTCGTTTTTCTCGTTCATCATCTGGAATTTCTCCGCCTTGCTGTAGGCGCGTGTCTTCTCTTCCGGCGCGCTCACCCGTACGGTCATGGTCACCTTGCGGTTCTTCAGGCTTGTGCGCAGGTAGTTTTGTATGGAAGGTACCAGCGCATTGAACTCTTGGGCAATGATGCCATTGTCCACTACCGCCTCAAAGGTCGTGCTGTTTATCAGCTTCACGTGCATGGTTTGCATGCGCTTGGCCAGTGCCACCTGTTCCTGAGGCATTCTGCCCGCGTATTCCTGCCAGTAGTAGTTCACGTCGCGCTCGTTGAATATGTAATCCTCCTCGGGCATTGCCGTGGTTTTGGGTGCGGCAACGGGTGCGGCAGCCTTCTGCGGTTCGGCCGTCTGTGCATGCTTGATGGAGATGCCCAGTCCCGACTTCTTCATGGTAGGGATTTTCTTCTCCTCCGTCTGTTGGGGCAGCAGTCCCGTAGGTGCCGCATGTACGGGTGCGGCATTAGGGGCAGGGGCAGTTGTAGCAGGTTGTTGTGCCTGTGGGGCTGCCGGTTTCGGTTGGGGCATCGGACGTGGAGCCGCAGGCGTTGCCTGCTGTTGAGGCTGTGCGGCAGCCTGGTTGAAGATGGGTTTTAATGTCTGCTTAGGGCCACGCCCACCACTCACGTCGTCTGTCTCTGCCGTAATCTGTGCCGCCTGTATCAAGGTCAGTTCCACCAGCAGCCGCTTGTTCTTGCTGGTGCGGTAGTTCAGGTCGCAGTCGTTGCACAGCTTCATGGCCCGGTACAGGAAGTTGACGGGGCACTTCTGTGCCTGTGCGCGGTAGCGTTCGCGTATGCTGGCACCTACCTGTAGCAGCGGCAGGGTGACGTCGTCCTTGCTCACCAGCAGGTCGCGCAGGTGCATGGACAATCCCGTGATGAAGTGGTTGCCGTCAAAGCCCTTGTTCAGCACCTCGTTGAACAGCAACAGCGAGTCGCTCACCTTGTTTTCCAGAAAGTTGTCTGTCAGCCTGAAGTAGTATTCATAGTCCAGTACATTCAGGTCCTCGATGACAGCCTGGTAGGTAATGTTGCCGCCCGTGAAGCTCACTACCTGGTCGAAGATGGACAGCGCGTCGCGCATACCGCCGTCGGCCTTCAGGGCTATTACGTTCAGTGCTTCCGGTTCAGCCTGTATGCCCTCTTTCGAGGCTACGTAGGCCAGGTGAGCTATGGTGTCCTCCACACTGATGCGGTTGAAATCGTATATCTGGCAGCGCGACAGGATGGTAGGCAGAATCTTGTGCTTCTCCGTCGTGGCCAGGATGAAGATGGCATGATGGGGTGGCTCCTCCAGTGTCTTCAGGAAAGCATTGAAGGCCGAGGTTGTCAGCATGTGCACCTCGTCGATGATGTACACCTTGTATTTTCCTATCTGGGGTGGTATGCGCACCTGTTCCACCAGTTGCCTGATGTCGTCCACCGAGTTGTTCGACGCGGCATCCAACTCGTGTATGTTGTACGAACGCTGTTCGTTGAAGGCCCGGCACGACTCACACTCGTTGCAGGCCTCGCCGTCGGCCGTGGGGTTCAGGCAGTTGATGGTCTTGGCAAAGATACGTGCGCACGTCGTCTTGCCCACGCCACGCGGACCGCAGAAAAGGTAGGCATGAGCCAGCTTTCCGCTACTGATGGCATTCTTCAGCGTAGTGGTCAGAGCCCGTTGGCCCACCACCGATTCAAAAGTCGAAGGGCGATACTTGCGCGCAGATACTATATAATTTTCCATGTTCAGGTCTTCTTGTCACATCCCGATAGGCCAAGGCTATCAGTCTTTGGGTTATCAGTTTCATGTCCCGGAGGGCATACATAGGTTGCAAATGTACGCAAAAAAAAGAAATATTTCAGTTATTCCTCTTATCTTTGTCGGCGGAACTTCTAAATCATGTAGGGAGAATGAATAAACTTGCTTCACTCTGGACGTTTGTTCGTCGGCACAAGTATCTGCTGACGTTGTGTATCTTTGGAGTCATCATTGTGTTCCTCGACGAGAACAGCATCATACGCAGGCTGAGCTACACCCGTGAGGAAATGCTCTTGCGTGAGGAAATAAGCAAATATCGTTCTGAATACGAGGAGAATACCAAACGGCTCAATGAACTTCAGGCCGACTCGTCGGCCATAGAGCGCATTGCCCGTGAGAAATACCTGATGAAGAAGCCCAACGAAGATATTTTTGTTTTTGAAGACGATATAGAATGAAACAGCTGATTCCTGCGCTTTACGTCGTTGGCGGTGTGATGACCCTGGTAGGTGCCGCCGTCTACATCACCGGTTGGGAACTCTCTCCCTACGTCTATACCATCGGTGCCACTCTCTTTGCCCTGGCTCAAATCAATTCTCCTTCCAGCAGCCGCAACCCCAACGTGAAACGCCTGCGCCGCCAGCAAATCTTCGGCGCCCTCATCCTGGTGCTTACCGGTGTCTTCATGCTCTTTACCCACGGCAACGAATGGATTGTCAGCCTCACCATTGCCGCCATCCTTGAACTGTACACCTCTGTGCGTATTCCGCAGGAGGAGGCGAAAGAGTAGGATTCGTACTTTATTAGGCTGTACGGTCTTGAACAAGTAGTCCGGGAAGATTGCCTTAAACAATTTTATTATAGTGTTTAAGCCCTTGTATTTGCTATTTGACGATATGAGGGTGCAAAACCTGCCGTCTTTGTAATAGGGACTTATAGGCAGAAGGCTGTGAAAAACTGAAGTGTTGAATGATATTTTGGCAAAATCAATGATGGATAAGAAGGGGATTTTTGAATTCATACGAGCGTCCGTTCCCTCGGTAAAACCGCCCCGGCATATTGATTTTATGCTGGAAGGCTCCGTGTTGCGGGTTATGATGGATGGTTATGGAGTCAGGCAGAACATGCAGGAAGACTGTGCGGCCTTTGAAGGCTGGATATTCTGTCTGCGGAGTTACCTGGGTAACCGGGTGTCCTCGGTTGTGCTGGCGTGGGATAATCCCTGTTACAGTAAGGAACAAGCCACGGAAGAAAAACACTACAACCGGTTTCTTCTCAGGGTATTGTGGGCTTGCCGGAATTATCCCTGGTTTACCGTTGATAAAGACCGTGCTGCGGAAATAGAGGTTTTCCGGCAGGCGCACCAGCAGCTCGTAGTCAACTTTCCTACCACAGAAAATAAAAGTGAATGTGTTTCTGAAACAAACGACAGCATTAGAAAACCCGAAGCTATACTTGAAGCAAGGATATGTAGAGCATTGAACGAAAAATCTCCTTTAACCGTCCATCACCAGTTGCCGGTAGGACTCTTTGATAGGGAAATATCGAAGGCCACTGCTTTGACTCCGGGTGGCAGTAGCCAAGTGGATTTATGGCAAATCAGTCATGATGTTTTTCGGATATACGAACTGAAGGATACGGTGAATACCGATAACAGGAAAGTAGGCATTCTGTCCGAACTGATGTATTATGCCAATCTGACGGTACATCTCGTTATTACCGGTCAGATTAAGTATCCTGAAGAAGTTTATCGGAAAAGGACGTGTTACAGAGGCTTGCAACAGCTTCTTACGGCTATTGAGGGTAAGCGCATTCGGACGGTTGAGGCCGTTTTTCTGGCCGATGATCTTCATCCATTGATAAAAGACAAGTTGAAGGGGATTTTGGTTGAACTGAATAAGAATGCCTTGTCTGTGACATATCGTTATCAGCCAGTCAGTCAACTCCTCTGATTATGTTTTGTTTCTTTCATTTTGTTATATTCTCTTTGACACCGGCGGTTCGTGACTTTCGGAAACTGAATGAGGGGGTGTAGAAACAGAAAATAACAATGGAACGGTAATTATGTAAAACCTTGTATGTAGCATATCCATGAAAATTCAAATCCACCGCGGTGCCCGTCAGATAGGGGGCTGCATTACAGAAATTGCGACCGAGGGCTGTAGGGTACTTATTGACCTTGGTAGTAACCTGCCGGGCAACAGCCCGGATGAGGCGGATGGTGACCGTGCAGAGGACTTGACGAAAGCCGAGGTGGAGAAACTGACGGATGGAGTGGATGCTCTGTTCTATACGCACTATCATGGCGACCATGTGGGGCTGCTGCCGTGGGTGTCGCCGCATATTCCGCAGTACATCGGTGCCGGAGCTCGGGAAGTCATGCAATGCAAATATGCTTACTTGCATCAGGAAGAAACTCATCAAACTATCGGCCGGATGCGGACATATACCATTGCCCGGCGGATAGATGTTGGCGGTAAGGGCAAGCTGTTTGTCACTCCCTATTTTGTCAGCCATTCGGCTTTCGACGCCTATATGTTCAAGATTGAGTGTGAAGGCAAGACCATTCTTCATACGGGCGATTTCCGCAGCCACGGCTATCTGGGCAAAGGATTGGAACCTACTCTGTTGGGCCATGTGGGACGTGTCGATATTCTTATTACGGAAGGTACCATGCTGGGACGGCAGACAGAGAGTGTATGGAAGGAAGCTGATATCAAAGATAACGTCATCGATTTGCTCAAGAAGCATAAATATGTATTTGCGCTGTGCTCGTCTACCGACCTTGACCGGCTGGCCTCTTTTCATCAGGCTTGCAAGGATACGGGGCGGCTGTTCTGCGTAGACCGGTATCAGCAGCGTGTACTGAATATCTTTACCCGCTATGCCGGGCAAGAGCAGAAGCTTTTCTGTTTTGATAAAGTCTGTTTGTTGGGCGATAATAAGGTTGATAATCTGTGGTACAAAATGCGTCGGCAAGGCTTTCTGATGCCTGTTCGTATCAGTCATTCATCGTTGGTGAAAGCCTTGCTCTGCAAATATGCGGACGATCCAGCCTGGCTGATTTATTCATTGTGGAGTGGTTATGCCGAGCATGGAAAACCGTATAGCAATGAGCGGATACGTGAATTAAGGGAATTGTTTGGCGACCGCATTGCAGACGGTACCCGCGACGGTTTCCATACCAGCGGTCATGCTGATGTGGCTACCCTTCGCAAGGTCTGTGAGATAGTAAATCCACGCATTGGGGTCATACCGATACATAAGGAAAGAAATACTTCTTACCGTGAAATTCTGCATACTGATGCCTGGCATATTTTTACAGAGGCAGAGACGCTGATAGAGCATCCGTTGGGGAATATAGCTGTTTTGTTAAGGTGAATGTACAGGTAATAGGCGAATATTGTATGTCTTCGATGACAGCTGGAAACGTGAGACCTTTTGCGATTGTGATTGATTTATTATGGTCGATGTGATAACTCATCATGTACTTTCTTTAAAAAACATATACTTTATTTGTTTTGCAACTATTTTATAGTTACATTCGCAAAAACATTCAATATGGGTACAAAAGAAAAACTTATAGAACGATTCAAAAAGCAACCCAGGGACTTTACATTTGATGAAATGGAAAGGCTGTTATCCATATTTGGATATACCAAATCAAATAAAGGTAAAACATCAGGTTCAAGGATTGTCTATCATAATAAGGATAGACGTCCTATCATGTTGCATAAGCCACATCCTGGGAATATAGTCAAGGGATATGCCTTGAAACAAGTATTGGATGATTTGATAGAAGCAGGATTTATTAAATAAATAATTTGGTTATGAATACATTGACTTACAAAGGTTATATAGGTTCAGTTTCGTTTAGCGAAAAGGACAATGTGTTTTTTGGAAAGATAGAAGGCATAAACGGTCTTGTGAATTTTGAAGGTGAAAGCGTAAAGGAACTGACCGGAGCATTTCATAATGCGGTGGATGATTACTTGGAATATTGTAAAGAAGAAGGTATTGAACCGCATAAAAGCTATTCGGGTTCGCTCAATATCCGTATCTCTCCCGAAACGCATAGTCGCATTGCTTTTCTTGCCAAGCAAGCTGGAATATCCATTAATGCCTTTATCAAAGCCGCAGTTGAGAAACAGATTGCGACGATGTTATGATTGTTATAGTTATTAGATCGCCCTTTTATTATTAGAAGTTCCCGGCTGTCCCCAAGTGTTTGAATTTCTAAGTTCAGCACTATTTGTTCCTGTTCCAGATGAAGGAAAGTCCGAAAAATCCTCCTGTTTCCTCTTATCCCATTCGCCAGCCCGACGACTGTTTTTCCCCCTACCTGCTCCGTATTTGCTCCGTTCCTTCTTTCTTCCTTTAGAGCGAAGAAGATACGGAGCAAATACGGAGCAGGTGTGTGCGGAGGGAGAGGATAGGAGGGATGCAGGGATTGTATCGGGTGAAAATTGAAATTTAATTTTTGGGAAATAGTTTTGGCTTATTGTGTGAATTTTGTATATTTGCATACAGAACTAAAACCAAATAGTAGCAGTGAAAAGTTGCGGTGGCGGGAATATGCTTCCCGGCTGTTGCTGTATGGTTCACTCTTCGGACATTAGACAACACAACTAAAACGACAAACGATTATGGGAAAAATGATTCAAGGCCTTTTGGGAGGCTTCTCGGGCAAGGTAGGCCCGGTAGTAGGCTGCCGGTGGAAAAACATCTACTACATTCGCTCGCGTGCGGCGCGGGTGAGCAACCCCAATACGGAACGGCAGCAGTGTCAGCGGGGCAAATTTCGTACTGCTGTTAACTTTCTGAAAACTATTCTGCCTTTTATCCAAGTGGGATACCGCAATTATGAACAGGGAAAATCGGCTTATAATGCTGCCATTTCCTACCTGATGCACTATGCCTTTGCAGGCAATGGGCAGGAGGCTGTGCTCGATTTTGAGAAGGTGCGTATCAGCCAAGGCAGCCTGACACCTGCTTCAGGCGCATCTGTAGGCCGTATGGGTGGCAATATGCTGGTTTCGTGGAGCAATAACACCGCAGAAGGCGATGCGGCGGCCGATGACGTGGCCATGCTGCTGGTCTACAACCGGACGCGCGGCGAAGCCATCTGGCAGCTTTCGGCAGGCAGCCGCTCCGATGGGCGATGCAGCTTGCGTCTGCCCTTGGGCTGGGAGAGCGACGAGCTGGCGGTGTACCTGGCTTTTTGCAGTGTCGATGGGCAGCGGATTTCAAACAGCGTTTGCCTGCTGAACGGCAGGTTGCGGCAGGTGGCAGAAGTGGATGATAGAGAGCGGACGGTCGGTTATGACAAGGGGATAGGCACACTGTATGCGGGTGCTGTTCCATTCTTGGCAGGTTGGCAGGGGAAAGGTGCTGGGAGGCTGACGGTGAGGCATGTTAGGGATGCGGGAGCAGGGGCCTGCAGACACGTATATTGATGAGACAGGTTGCTGATCGGATAAAAGTGTATACCGGTCAGAACTGTTTGGGTGAGTCGGAAATAAAAAAGTCGCTTTTTTAGAAGATGTCAATCCATAATCATGCTGCAATTTCGTACATTTGTATGCGAGTAAAATTACCTGCAAAGAGTAAGAATGTAACTGTTTTATTGGACAGTCAGGTAAGAAAAACACGTTTATAAAATTACAGGTTGGCATGAAACAATATGAAGCGGTTATAGAAACCTTAGATAAGCTGGGTGGTGTTGCCACTTTGGGCGATTTGAACAGGGAAGTCTTTAAGATAAAGGATTGTGAATGGAAAACAAAGACACCATTTGCAAGTATTCGTCGTATCGTTCAGCAGACCAAGGGAATCTATAAGATTAAACCGGGCTTGTATGGTCTTGAGAAATACAGAAAGGAAATAGAAGATCGGGGATTTATAGTGGAAACCGATAAAAACAAGGACTCGGAAAATGCCAGCATGTTTAATCATACGTATTATCAGGGCATTTTGCTGATAATAGGAAAATATCGTAAGATGCAGACATTCATACCCTCGCAGGATAAGAATAAAAAGTTCTACAACGGGCAAAGTCTACATGAGCTTTCCACTCTTGACGGGCTGCCCCCTTATTCCTATCCTCAGATAGTGAAGCGTAGCTCTACGATTGATACCATCTGGTTTAATCAACGTGATATGCCTCATACCTTCTTTGAGATAGAACATTCGACTGATATTCAGAACTCATTGCTGAAATTCAATGATTTGCAGGACTTCTATGTCAGGATGACGATTGTGGCGGACGCAAAACGGAAGCAGGAATTTGAGAGGAAAATGCGCTTTTATGCCTTTGACGAGTTGCGTCAGAACAAACGGGTTTCCTTTTTAAGCTATGATGCGCTTATTAAGCAGTATGAAATGGAGCTGGAAAAGCAATCTTTTGATTTTATACTTTAGAGCGATGCATACATATATATTTTTTACGGATGAGGGCTATACCGTGGCGCCCAATAACGAGAAACTTGACAGCTTGCAGGTCTTAGGAATTGAGAGCGGGGAAACGAGAGAGGAGGCCTTGGCCAATCTTTATAAAAACAACGAATGGATTGTAATGAATGGCTTTTCGGAGCAGCGGATACGTTGCCGTATTGTTGCAGAGCCGGAATAATCGGGAGGATGAAAAGCAGCTTAAATGGCTGATGAATAAAGGTGTGTGGAGAAAAGTGGCCGATAGAAAACCGTGTGGTGAGGCTGTCGGCTGTTGGGGTATTTATTAACCTTGTTTGGTATATGGGGAGGAAACGGCCTTTGTGAGGACATCGAAAGAGGTTGATGTCTCAGGAAGGGATGGTGGGAAAATCTGAGTAGGAAAAAATATAGACTTGTTGGGTCGCTGGCAGGATTCGCTTCGCGGTGTTATGCTATGATTTGTTCGTGTGCGGATTGCACAGCCTCCTTTTCCCTATAGTAGTCTGTGCAATTCGTAGTAGTGTATGTCAGACCGTCAGCCGTTCCGACAGGCGATGCTGCTTGCGTCTGCCCTTGGGCTGGGGGAGCGACGAACTGGCGGTGTATCTGGCTTTCCGCAGTGCCGATGGGCAGCGGATTTCAAACAGTGTTTGCCTGCTGAACGGCAGGTTGCGGCAAGTGGCAGAAGCGGATGATAAAGAGCGGACGGTCGGTTATGATGAGGGGATAGGCACACTGTATGCGGGTGCTGTTCCATTCTTGGCTAGCAGACGGGGAAAAGGTGCCGGGAGGTTGACGGTGAGGCATGTTAAGGATGCGGGAGCAGGGGCCTGCAGACACGTATATTGATGAGACAGGTTGCTGATCGGATAAAAGTGTATACCGGTCAGAACTGTTTGGGTGAGTCGGAAATAAAAAAGTCGCTTTTTTAGAAGATGTCAATCCATAATCATGCTGCAATTTCGTACATTTGTATGCGAGTAAAATTACCTGCAAAGAGTAAGCATGTAACTGTTTTATCGGACGGTTGGGTAAGAAAAGCAATCTTTTGATTTTGTTCTTTAAAGTCGTAATCACAAGATTAAGTTTGGTCAGTCGGCTTTCAGCTTGCACGTGCGAAACGTGAATAGCTTGTATGATTGGCCTATACATCAGAAAAACGGAAATAAATTTATTTAGTTATGAAAAACATGAGATTATTGAAGATTGGATTGCTGGCGTTGATAGGCTGCTTTCAGGCGTCGATGTCGGTAGCACAGACGGAGGTGATGGCCTGGAGTAACATCACTGGTGTACGTGTGGATGGTGAATTGATTGATTTTGAGTCTACATTGCGGGTGGGTGACTTGGATGGTAATATGGAAATCACCGGTAAGGAAAAACAGGTGCGGCCCCGTTATCACCGCGATGGAAACAGTCAGGAAGTGATTACTTCCATGCGTAAGGTGCAGTTTACCCAGAAGGTGGTGGATTTGGCAAAGGAACGTGTTGGCATTCATATTGACATGGCTTCCGATACGACGCTCAACCAGGCTGCTTATTTCTGCTTGTCCTTTCCGGACGAGCATTATGCCGATGCCAAAATCAAGCGTAGCGGGAGAAAGATAGCCGTTACTGCTCCCACAAGAAGGCTGGAGCTGACGTTTGAACGTTCGGTGAAGTCCTTTGTGAAAGCGGAGGATGGCAACCAGGTGGTGTATATTCAACTGGCTTCTTCATTGAAAAAGGGCGATCGTAATTCCATCGGGATGGAACTGTATGCCACAGGTGTGATAGATCACTCTGATGCGAATATTGCGGTTGATGTACAGAAACCGGGTAGTCTGTTTGTCGGTTTTGGCGGCAACTTCCGTATGCAGAATCCGTCTGCTGACCCCAAGGTGGTGGACTATTGCCTGAACAACCTGCGTGTTGCTTATGGCAGGGTGGAATTTCCGTGGAGTGCCTGGCATCCTGAAGAGGATATGAATCCCATTGAAAACATATTGAAGAATGGTGAAACAGACCGTCTGAAAAGAAGCATTGATATGGCCGTTCGTTTGAAGCAGATAGGGATGCCGGTTATCTTGAGCACCTGGTTCCCGCCCCGTTGGGCCGTTGAGGGTGATTTCGACAAACCTCGCGGAAATATAGCTGCTCATCGCTTGAATCAGGCCAAGAAAGAAAAAATATTCAAGTCGATGGCTGATTATCTGGTTTACATGAAAAAGTATCACGGGGTAGAATTTGTCATGTTTTCGTTCAATGAGTCTGACTTGGGCATTGATGTATTGTTTACTCCGCAAGAACATGCCGATTTTATCAAAGAGTTTGGTGCTTATCTGGCGAAATTGAATCTGCCGACAAAGATGTTGCTGGGAGATAACTCCGATGCCACGACCTTCGATTTTATTCTTCCTGCATTGAATGACCCTGCTTGCCTGCCGTATATTGGTGCCGTTTCTTTCCATTCCTGGAGGGGATGCGATGACGCCACACTGGTAAAGTGGAGAGACGCTGCCCGGCAGATCAATGTACCCTTGCTGGTTGGTGAGGGAAGTACGGATGCTGCGGCACACATGTATTCCGAAATCTTCAATGAATCAACCTTTGCTTTGTATGAAATAAATCTTTATACACGTATCTGTGCCATCTGTCAGCCGCTATCCATCCTGCAATGGCAGCTCACTTCTGATTATTCTTTGTTGTGGGGGGATGGCATCTATCGTTCCACCGGTCCGTTGCGTCCTACGCAACGCTTCTGGAACATCAAGCAGTTGGCTTCTACTCCTGCCGATGCGCTGGCGCTGGCTTTTACCAATGACAATAAGCATGTGAATGCAGCCGCATTTGGCAACATTGCACGCGGTGAATATGCTGTTCACATGGTGAATAATGGTGCTGACCGCCATGCTGTCATTTCGGGATTGCCGGATGGTGTGAAGTCGGTTAAAGTGTTTGTCACCAATACACAGGACTGCATGAAGGAAAGTAAGGCTGAAGTAACGGATGGTACAGTGAAAGTTTATCTGCCTGCTATCAGCTTCGTCACTGTTATTTCCGAGAAATAAAGGAATTGAGTTTGGCAAGTGCTAAACTTGCAGATGCGGACTGCCCGACTGCCCGATGGAATAGGGGCAGCACATGCAGTCCGCATTTGTTTTATCAGACATGCAGCTCCAGTACGAAGCGCGTTCCCTTGGTGTAGGCGGTGTCGATGCTCAGGGAACCGTTCATGCGGGTGGCCATGAGCGAGCAGATGGGCAGGCCCAGTCCGTCGCCTTGGGTCAGGTCGCGTACTTCGCTGAAGGGCTTGAAGAGGTTTTTGCGGCGGTCTTCAGGAATGCCACAGCCCGTGTCGGTAACGATGAACTGCTGGGTATGCGCACCACGTTTTTTGTAGTCCAGCCAGATTTTGCCTTCGGCAGGTGTGTAGGCAGCGGCATTCTTGAGCAGGCGGAGAAGAAGCTTTTCCAGAGGCTCGGTGCAGACCTTCACACTCAGTTTGGGAGCGTTGACGGTGAGGGTAACGCCTTCGGCGGTCAGGGGCTTGATTTGCTCCATCAGTCCTTCGCAGAAGGTGCAGGCATTCCGCTCTTCCATTTCGTAGGGTTGCGACAGGTTGCTCTCCAGGTCGGACAACTCCTGAATGTGTGCCGTAAAGGAGCGCAGGGCCTGTACGCTGGGGTTGGTGGGTTCCAGCTTGCCGAGTGTGGGCTCCATTTGTGCTGAGATATTCTGTATGAACTGCGTCTTCAGTTCGTTGTGCTGGTTGGCGGTTTCGATGGCTTTCTTCTGCTTGCGGGTGAGGGCGATGAAGCGCAGCAATACGATGGCGCCTAACACCAGTGCGGCAGCCAGGATGGTAGCCAGAATGCAGAGTCCGACAATGATGTACTGGCGCGATGAGAGCGAGGAGTCTTTGTCCTGGATGGTGGCCAGGCTTTCGTCGTACTTGGCTTTCAGTACGTTGTAGTCGTCGCGGGCAATGAGTGCCTGCACGGAGTCGCTCCAGGCAATGTAGTTTTCGTAGGTGCGTGACACCAGTGCGGAGTTATTGGCACTGCGGCCTATGCTGATGAGGGTCTTGTAGCATTCCTTCACCTGGTCGTACTTCTTCTGGTTGTTGTACTGAGCCACCAGCTTGTTGAAAGCGGCATCGCCCTGCTGGTTTTGGCCGAAGGTGTAGTAGTAGGTGGCCTGCGTATAAAGCAGGTCGTTGCTCAGTGAGTCGCTGCCGGCGGCCTTGGCCTGTTCTTCGAGTTGGCCGAGCTGGTCTTTGGCGCGTATGGTGTTTTTCAGCTTGATGTACATGCGCAGGCGTTCCTTGGTGATGGGGAAGCGCAGGGTGGCCAGTGTCTGTGCATTCTGCTGGTTGGCCGAAAGGATATTCTGTTCGGCAGCTCTCAGCACGTCGAAAGCTTCTTTGTAGTAGTTTTCGCGGTGGTAGAGGGCGCTTGTCTGTACGGCACACTTCACGGCATTGGCATAGTTGGCCTGCTGGATAAAGGCACTGTAGGCTTGCAGGAAGAGATAGCGTGCCTTGACATACTCGTTTTGCGAAAGGCTTGTTTCGGCCTGTTTCATCAGTTCGCTGCCGCGGTTTTGTGCGTAGGCATGGCTACACAGCAGGGTGACGGCCAGCAGCAGGAGGGTCATTGTCTTTTTCATTTTGCTTTGTAATTTGAGTATTTGTTGGGCAAAGGTAAACTGTTTTTTCTTACGTTGTACTTGAAGGGCACACAGATGACGCAGATAGAACAGATGACCACGTGGATATAATTGGGCAGGTGACCAATAAATCTGTGAAAATTAGTCTAAATCTGTGTCATCTGTGTGCTGTTGGCCGCTTTAGTATTTGAAACTACTGCCTCCCAAAAATTCGCGCAGGAGCGATGTGGGCGGTATTTCCTTGTCCTGCACAGGGGTGAAGTATTTGATGAACTTGAGCAGGCGGTAGGCTTCGCCATACTCGGGGCAGTTGCGGGGCACGCTGTTCAGAATGGGTTCCACATGGCTGCGCAGTACGGCAAACTCGAAGAGCAGGGCGGAGTTGAACATGACGTCAGCGTTTTCCTGGTAGGGGAATATCCACTTGTCCTCGCCGGCACGTACGCTGGGCCAGCGCGATATGGTTTCCTGGGCAGAGTAGCCGCGGTAGTTGTAGTCGCGTATGATGCGGCGTACCAGGCGGTTGTCGGTGGTAGGAATCCAGTTGTGGTCGTCGAGCGATATGGTGGTCAGGGCCGAAACATAGATTTTGAATTTGTTCTCGGCAGGAATCTGCGGCGTGAGCTCGGGGTTCAGGGCGTGGATGCCTTCGAGGATGAGCACGGTATGCTCGTCGATGCGCAGTTTGTTGCCCTTGTATTCCCGTTTGCCGGTAGTGAAGTTGAAGGTGGGCAGGTCTATCTCCTCGCCCCGCAGCAGTGCCTGCATGTCTTCTTCGAACTTCTTGAGGTCGAGGGCATAGAGTGACTCGTAGTCATGGTTACCGTTGGCGTCGAGAGGAGTGTCCTCGCGGTTGACGAAATAGTTGTCCATGGCTATGGGGTAGGGACGTATGCCGTTGGTCATGAGCTGTACGGACAGACGCTTGCTGAAAGTTGTCTTGCCTGACGAGGACGGGCCGGAGATGAGCACCAGTTTCACCTTGTTGCCGTTCAGGCTGCGGTTGTAGATTTCGTCGGCAATCTGGGCTATCTTTTTCTCCTGCAAGGCTTCGGCCACGTTGATGAGTTCGGTGGCGTGTCCGTTCATGCAGGCCAGGTTAAAGTCGCCTACATTGCTCAGCCCCATGATGTGGTTCCAGCGCAGATGTTCTTTGAACACATCGAGCATCTTCTCCTGTTTCACCACGTCTTCGAGCACATTGGGGTTCTCCTTGTTGGGGATGCGCAGGAGCAGGCCGTCGTAGTATTTCACAAGGTCGAACAGCTTGATGAAGCCGGTGCTGGGAAGCAGGTTACCATAGTAGTAGTCTACGGTGTCGCCCAGTGTGTAATAGTAGGTGTAGAGGTCGCCGGAGGTTTCGAGCAGCTTTACTTTATCGGTCATGCCCCGTTCGCTGAAGATGCGTACGGCTTCTGTGGTGTGGCATTCGGTGCGGTGGAAGGGAATGTCTTCGGCAATGATTTCCTGCATGCGCTTCTTGATGGCGATGACGTCTTCCAGTTCGATGGGGCGTCCGATGCGCAGGTTGCAGAAGTAACCTTTTGACACGGGGTGCTCCACATAGAGCTTCCCTTGCGGAAACAGCTCGCTGACAGCCTTGTAGAGAATGAAGCAGAGCGAGCGCACATAGGTGCGCATGCCTGAATGGTTGCGTACGTCGAGGAATTCCACGTCCTTGTTGTTGTAGACCCGGAAATTCAGTCCTTCGGATTTGTTGTTGACCCGGGCGCTGACTACCTGATAGGGGAAATTGAGATTAAAACCGTAATAAATATCCAAAAGTGAGCTCCCGATGGGGAAATCTTTATAAATATTATTATTTTTGCAACAAATTTGTAACATGTGTTTCATAACCTTTCGTTTTTAGGGAGTGATTTACCCGTTAAAGGTAGAGGTAATAACAGATGAAGCAAAGAAACCCTTTCATTAATTAAAGATGGAGTATTCTTTTTATGATTTTTTAAAGCTGCTTGGCTCGCTGGCGCTATTCCTCTACGGAATGAAGATTATGAGTGAAGGACTTCAGAAGTTTGCGGGCGACCGGCTCCGAAGAATTCTGACGGCCATGACGACTAACCGGGTGACCGGTGTACTGACGGGTATGCTGATTACGGCATTGATTCAATCCTCCTCGGCCACTACGGTGATGGTGGTGAGCTTTGTAAATGCGGGCTTGCTGACATTGTCGCAATCTATCGGTGTAATCATGGGTGCCAACATCGGTACAACGGTGACGGCATGGATTATCTCGGCTCTGGGTTTCAAGGTGGATATTGCAGCCTTTGCCCTTCCTTTGCTGGCCTTTGGCATTCCGCTGTTGTTTTCTCAAAAGAGTAACCGTAAGTCGCTGGGTGAATTTATTTTTGGCTTTTCGTTCCTGTTCATGGGCTTGTCTTACCTGAAGAACAATGCGCCCGACTTGAGTCAGAACCCTGACATGCTGGCTTTCGTGCAGGACTATACGGATATGGGTTTCTTCTCCATCCTGTTGTTTGTAATTATCGGAACCATCCTGACCATGATTGTGCAGGCATCGGCTGCTACGATGGCTATTACGCTGATTATGTGTGCTAACGGTTGGATTAGCTTTGAATTGGGTGCGGCACTGGTGCTGGGTGAGAATATAGGTACTACCATTACGGCCAATCTGGCGGCCCTGACCGGAAATACACAGGCCCGGCGGGCGGCATTGGCGCATTTGGTGTTCAATGTGTTTGGTGTCATCTGGGTGCTTTGTCTGTTTGTGCCGTTCACAGAGGGCGTATCGTGGTTTGTGGAAAATGTGATGGGCAGCAATGATCCGGCTGTGGCTGTTTCATTCAAGCTGTCGGCTTTCCATACTTGCTTTAATATCTGCAATGTGCTGATTCTTATTTGGTTTGTGAAGTTTATAGAACGTACGGTATGTGTCATCATTCCTCAGAAGGAGCAGGACGAGGAGTACAGGCTGCGCTTCATTACGGGTGGTATGCTGTCTACAGCCGAGCTTTCCATACTTCAGGCCAGCAAGGAAATCCACCTGTTTGCCGAGCGTACGCACCGTATGTTTGGCATGGTGAAGACACTGCTGCATACGGAGAAGGATGATGATTTCAATCAGGTGTTCAGCCGTATAGAGAAATACGAGAACATCAGTGACAGCATGGAGCTGGAGATTGCAAACTACCTGAACAAGGTGTCGGAAGGCAGGCTGAGTTCGGAAAGTAAGCTGCAAATCAGGGCTATGCTGCGTGAAGTGACTGAAATAGAAAGTATTGGTGACAGCTGTTATAACCTGGCGCGTACCATCAACCGGCGCAGACAGTCCAACCAGGATTTTGTGGAGAAGCAGTATGAGCATATCCACTTTATGATGAAGCTGGCCGATGAGGCACTGGCACAGATGATTGTGGTGCTGGAGCATCCCGAGCACTCGGAGTACCAGAGCATTGACGTGAACAAGTCGTTCAACCTGGAAAATGAGATAAACAATTATCGTAACCAGTTGAAGAACCAGAACATAGTGGATGTGAACAACAAGGAGTACAGTTACCAGATGGGTGTGTACTACATGGACATCATTGCCGAGTGTGAGAAGCTGGGCGACTATGTGGTGAACGTGGTAGAAGCCAGCAGCGACATCAAGGAAAAGAAGGCTTCCTGAAAGGTCGAATGACTGAAATATGCTTCCTTGGAGAGGTGGGTACACTTGCCCAAGGAAGAAAAGAATGAGCCATAGCTTGTGGGAGAAAAGTCTCCGCCAGGCTATGGCTCGTTTCTTTTTGTTTCAGAAAGTCTCTGTTTCCGTTATTCTTTTTCAAATTCGTCTTTGCCTACACCGCAGAGGGGGCATACCCAGTCTTCGGGCAGGTCTTCAAAAGCTGTTCCGGGAGCGATGCCGCTTTCGGGGTCGCCCAATTCGGGGTCGTATACATAATTGCATACCGTGCATACATACTTGTCCATAATCTAAATTCTTTTTAAGTGGTTTATACGGTAATAGTAACAACCTGTCAGGGACATTTGTTCATGAATCTGATGTTTTTTCTTGTATGCTGAGTAGCCGGCCTTTTTAAGAAAATGAATGTCCGCAAACGTCCCAATTAGCAAAGTTTAAACAGGCTCTGAGATGCCA
>USEY01000024.1 GCA_900553815.1 uncultured Bacteroides sp. | reverse complement strand
CCTAATTCCTTGCTAATGGAATAGTTATTTATGCAGCCTTGACGGGCGCACCCTTTATACTGTCAATCTCGAACACCACGAAGGTCTCGTCGAACAGCGAACTGTCCATGTTCTCGTTCAGGGTCTTTTCATGGTTGCCGCCCCTGTAGAAGTCCTTCATCATGTAGCGGTAAGTCGAGAGGTCTATGCCCGAAATGTGGTTCTCGTGACAGATGTCCGGAATACGCTGGACGGAGTATTCGTAAAATGAATTGAACGAGAGTTCTTCCACCTTCAACTCCTTGCGCCTGCGTTCCATTTCGTCTATCATGCACTCGATACGGCTGTTCCGTTCCTGCTCGCTTTCCTCACGGTTCCCGTCACGGTTGCGTTCGTCTATGGCGAGGCTTTTTCTCAGGTCTTCCCGCTGCATGGGCGTGAAGCCGTCGAAGCCGTTGAAATACGCGTCGTAATAATCGGTGATTACATTTTCCACCAGACGGTCTTCCGTCTTCGTGACTGTTCCCTGCGTGCCCTTCCAGATCAGCAGGACAAGATTCTTCAGGAAGCCGGTCTTTTCCACGTTCATCTCTTCCTTGTGGATACGGAACGGGTTCATCGTAATGGGGCGTTCCTCCGTGTAGCTGATGTACTTGCCTCCCAGATACTCGCACAATCCCTCGTAGGAGTTTCCGGTATCGACCATTACGATGTCCGTACCCTGTTCGTGCAGCTGGCGCACGACAGAGTTCATGTGGAAGGATTTCCCGGAACCGCTCGGCCCGAGGGCAAAAAAGTTCGAGTTGTCCGTCAGCTTCTGTCTGCCTTCCTTGCCGGTGATGTCGATGGCGACAGGCACTCCCTGGCGGTCAGTGTAATAGACTTTCACCGGGGTGTCTTCGCTGTGCTGCACACGTTCCTTGTACATCAGGCACATCGCCGCGTCCGATAGGGTCAGGAACCGGTCATACTCTTCATTCAGGCTGTAGCAGTTGCCCGGGAACGAGCCGACGAACAGCTCCAGCTGGTTGTAGGCTCGTTTGGAAATATGGATTCCCATTCTACCGAAAGCATTCTCCAGATGATTCGTACACTTCTGCAGGTCCGTATCGCCGGACACGGCCACTATAAGGTTGAAATGGCTGTACACGAGCTGCTTGCTCTCGCGGGCAATCACCTCCTGTACACGTTTTATGTCTTCGACCGCTGCCTGGTTGCTCGGGTTGGGAATGCTCGCGTGCCGGTTCTTCTTCTTGTCCAGCAGCGATAGTTCACGCTTCTGGTTGGGAAGGAAGATGACCTGGTTATAGACCACTGTATCGGCATTCGGAATGCTGTCAATGGCCGAGACAAGATCCACGGGCATTTCCGTGTTGTTCACTTCTATATTGGTATAGGGTCTGATCATCGAAGGCAGCGAGATGCAGTCCACGTCCACGAGACTGTACACCTTGCAGCGCTTGTCACCCATCGAGACGCTCTCATCGTCCGACTTGAAGTTCGTCATCGAGATAATACGGTCCTTGAAGTTCATGGCGAAATACCGGTCCACGTAATCGCTTGCCTCGGATTTGTTCAGGAAACGCGCCTGCACGCCGCTGTCCCGCAACTGGTCCTGTACCTTGCGGATCTTGACAAGGAAATCACGCCATTTCTTGTTGTCGAACGAGAAAAGGCGGCTTTTCCTGGCTTCCTGCGTGATGGTCAGGTAACACATGCTGTCCGTGTACGCCCTTCCCTTGAAATACCGGAAATACGATTCAGAAAGGAACTCCTGTTTCCCGGTATCCTCGTTGACAAAACGCTTCCTCACGAAGATGTCCTGCTTGTGAATGGCATAACCTTCTCCCAAGGTCAGGGCAAGGGCGGAGAACAGATGCGTGAAATCGTAGTAGCTGTCTATGTTCGCCGAATACTTCTGTACCGGATTCTCGATCTTCAGCACGGCGGAGTATTCACCCGTCTTGGTGTACAGGACACCCACGCCTTCCGTGTCTTCCACCGAGAAATAGATGTCCTGGAAGATACGCTTGCGCTTGCCTCCGGTACCGAACGCATGGACGGATATGGCCATACCCGCGCATAAGGCAACGAAAATCAGGATAATGTATAGGGTCATTTCAATATACGTTCAATTAAATAGGGGTAGGCCCGTATCTCATACGAACCTACCCGCGTTCAACATTCAATATAGCCACACATTGCTGTGATGGTTTAATTTTGTCAGACCTTACGCGAGTAGGCATAGACGAACACGCCTCGGTCCGTTCTCTTGCTGTGCAGACCTTTCCGCTGCTTGAAGATGATTAGCACGATGCCCACCGACAGAATGACTGTCAGCGCGGCCAGTCCGGCCACGAATCCGGCAAGGCAGTAAGCGGCTATGAAGCCCGCGATGGCTCCGCCTGCCGTTCCTGCCGCCCAATAGATGTAACGGCCCTGCAATCCCATCACTTCAAGAGGACGTTGCAGCCCCTTGAACAGCGGATAGTCCGGATAACGTGTTTCCTTGCTTTTCATCCCTCGGTACTTTTATGCGTCAATGCCGAAAAACAAAGGAAGAGCCTGTGCTGCTGCAATCAGGAAAAGACATGCACCAACCACCATCATGATCTTCTTTTTGACATCCTGCTCTTCGTTGTTCATGGCGATGTAAACGGAGATGGCGCCGATAATGGCGACTACACCGGCGATGGCATAGCAGAGCTTGACCATGACTGGTACATACTTGACAATTTCCTCCGCCACGGTAGAAAGTGCGGTAGTACCGGCTGAATAGTCGCCGGCCGTACTCTGGGCCATTGCCGTGGTACCAGAGAACAAAGTGAGTGCAAGCATCTTCACTTTGGTGGAAACACCTTGGATGAATCCTTTTGCCTTTCGGCACATTTGTTTTACTTTCTGAAACATACTTGATCGTTTTTGAGTTAATATTTATGTATTGGATTGTTAAACAGCCTTATATGCGATAACCGAAAAATGCCGGAAGTACGATGGAGGCCCCGATGATGAACAGGCACGCGCCAAGCAGCGATAAAAAGGATTTGACGATGCCGTCCTCTCCAGTGTTCATCTTGATGTAGATCTGGAAGGCGGACACGATGACCAGAACGGATGCGATGGAGTAGCATATATACAGGACATACAGCATCATCGTGACCACGAAGTCGTGCATCGTGGCCAGCGCATCCGCTCCCCAGCTGTAGTTCACGCTGCCGCTCTTGGCGAAAGCCGCATAGGGTACAAGAATTAACAGGCATACTATCTTTTGCTTAATCGACATGCTACAATTTGTCTTTAATTGGTTTCCAGGCCATCTCCGGACGATTTTCCAGTTTGCCCCTGGAAAGCATCGCCTTGTACATTTCATCTGCACTGAAGCCATCAGACAGGTAGGGCGTGGTTTCCTCCATCTTTTCCTCCGCCTTGGCTTTGAGACGCTCCAGTCTTTCTTCCGGGGTCTCCTTTGTCTCCGGCTTTTTGTCCGCCGGCTTCTGGTCGGTGGCAGAATCGCCGCCTGATGCTGTTTCAGTATCGTATTGCTCGTTGCCGACACGGAACCCGGTTTCACTCTCGCTCACGGCAACACTCTCTTCGTCCTCAAGTGTGCCGAGGTCGAAAACTTCCTCCTCTGTCTTGCCGGTTCTCCTTTTTCCATAGAGATCCTGCATAATGATGACCGCGTAATAAATGAGGTACGCGACCGTCAGAACAATGGCAAAAATGAAATATGATCTCATATCTTTTAGTATGGATATTGAATTTTGTATTAGTTTGATTTCACAAATAAAAAAGGAGAATTCCGAACTACGAAATAATTGTGTATTAAACGGATGTTTTCCTTACAAGATTTATATCGATTTTGAAAATCGTACTATAAAATCGTACTATATCGCCTTAATGAACGGAAAAAATGAAGAAGTCAGGGCATAAAAAAAGCCCTCCGTTCAGGAGGGCTTCCATTGGCAGATTCGCTTTTTTTAGGTCAGCGTTTCTTGCCTCGCAAGCAATCATTCAGATCCTTGTATTCGCTATATCGGACAGCTTCGTTGCTGACCCGTTCGCCGTATAGTCCGGCTATGGTTTCCACGGTCTTTTGCCCGGCAAGGTCGTTGTCGAGATAACAATGTATATGCAGGTATCTCTGCAGGTACATCAATGCCTTTTTCAGGTTGTTTACGGAGTTCATGACAAGGTAGTCGCAAGGCTGGTCTATACAAATGGTCCAGTTGCATGACTGCTTCAATGTCAGGTAAGACAGAAAGTCCATGAACCCCTCGAACACGCAGACCCGTTCCTGTATCTCTCCGCACTGATGTCCGATCAGGGAGATGTCCTTGTTCTTGATACATCCTTTATAATAGGCGTTGCGCATTTCATATCCGCCCGAAACATTACCGAACGCGAGGGCAAAATAATGCCGGTCACGCAATTCATAATGGATTTCCTTGCAGAACATACGTCCTATGTCAGCATCTATTTTCCGGGACTGAAGGTAAGAGTATAACGCGTGATGCCGTAACGGGACGACAATCAGATTTTTCATATCCGATTCCACGGGACGGGGCGGAAGAGCCTGGAAACGGACTTTCGGCAAAGGCATATCGCTGGAATGTCGCCCGATGTATGCCAGTACCTCGCTTACACTTTCAGTCTGGTAAAGGTATTTACCCAATTCCACGAGGTCGCCTCCGGTGGCCGCCCCAAAATCATACCATTCGTTCAACCGGTCATTGACCTTGAACGACGGCGACTGCTCATCCCTTAACGGCGAGAGATACCAGTACTGATCCGATTTAACGTATTGCGCATGGTGGCCGAGCTGCGCCAGGAAGTCCACTATGCGTACCTGTTTTGCTTCTTCTATAGTCATGGCTGTTTTCTTTCACTTGTTCACACGGAAATGGTTTAGTTTAGTTTTATTCCCTATATATATACATACTAAAGTAAACTGAAATATATATGCCCGCGCCCGGCTTCATTCTTCATCAAAAAGCCTTGCTTCCGCGGGGGTCATGTCATAGTAGAACAGCTTGTCCTGCTTGACAACAAGTTTAAGGTTGTCCGTCAGGTACTGCAGCAGTTTTATCATGACACTGCGGCCACGTTTGAAGCCTATGTTTTCATAAGAGGCGATCAGACGTTGCAGTACATTCTCAAAGCCCCTGATGGGTTTGCCGTCAAAGGCAGCGGAAAGGGCTTCCCGGTGCTGCTCGATGCTCAGTTCCGTAAAGCTTGTCCGTTGCCTGGGCTTCGGGGTGTCACCGAACGTGTGCCCTTCGGCGATGACCGGGAGCCCGTTGTCGTCCACGGTGAACGCGAAGGGTTTGAACTCCTTTTCCCGGATATGCAGGGCATGGACTTCACTGACAGACGGATTCTCGTTGCATTTGCTGATGACCAGTACTGTTTCCGCCTTGTTGCTCATCTCCGTACCGATATGGCCTCGTACATTGTTGTCCCCTTTGTTCAGGTGCAGCACGCAATGGATATGCAGGTCGTAACGAGAGGACCATTCCATCATTTTGTTGATGACCTCCACCGATTCGCTGGTGCTGTTGATGTCCAGCATAAGGTCGCGGATACCGTCAATGATAACCAGCCCGTAACCTTTACCCTGACGCAGGGCATAGTCTATCACACTTATACGGACTGTCGGAGAATACTCCCGCAGGCAGATGAAATCAAGGTTCTCGCTGTCTGCTGTGGTAGGAAGCCCGGCCAACCGCAGAATACGTTCCAGCACCGTGTGACAATGATAGCGGCTCTGCTCGGTATCGACATACAGGATCCGGCGTTTGCCTTCCGGCAGATGCGCCCGGTAGTTCAGCACCTGCTTTCCTGCCAGGGAAGCGGCGACAAGGGCGGAGACATTGAATGTCTTCTTGGATTTTGCCTTGCCGGTCGATGCACTGAAATTGCCGAGAGTCGCTATGGTCGAATTGTCAATCCAGATAATTTGCGGCGGGGTCTCGTATGTATCCGTCGCCTTGATTTGGGAAGCTGAAAGAATATCTGACAGACGGGTCTCTTCCAATCCCATTCCCGTCTTCTGGTCAGTTCTTCTTTCGTTTTCCATGGCGTTTCTCGTTTAAGAAGGGTTGTACTGCTGCCGCCTCGTGTGCCATCCGCGTGGCATCATCGACGGCAAGTTCATGATTCTGCAGGAGCCATTCGTCCAGTTCCTCCTTGGCAAAGTAGATCATCTTGCCACGAGGCTTGTAGTGAGGAATCTCCTTGTTGGCTGTAAGTTTATACAGCATACTTTCTGATACCCCGATGTACATGCAGGCTTCCGAAAAAGTAAAGACCTTTTTGGTCGCATAAATGTTCTTTTCCAGCAATTCCACCCGTTCCAGAAAGCTCTCGACCGGTTCCAATTTCCGGACAATCGCTTCAAGGGCCGTGAGCCGTTCGCTCAACCTTTCCATGAATGTCAATCTGTTGGACATATTATTCGTGATTAAATTAGACAATAAGAGATGCACCTCTGTTTGTAACGCGTTGTATACAGAGGCAAAGGTAGAGTGTGAATATCTAAAAGCATTGGATGACAGTATGATACCGGTTTGGTATCATATCAGTTATCATACTTTTGCTTTTCACATGGTTGACTTCTTAGCACTTCCTTTCATTCCTTCAGTTGGCTTACAAACTTTCTGATATTGTAAGCGGTTGAAGTCATTTTGTTCCTGACCAACGAAAGCGTGGTGGATATGCTCGTTGCGGATATGAAGTGCGAGCCGTCCTTGGATTGCAGGAAACGCCCTCTTTCGAGGACTGATTGCCAGTAAGGCTGAATGAATGAATTCTCAAGAAGGGCATCGAACAGGATAGCCACACGGCGCACGCTGTTCACCCGAAGGCTGAAACCTCTCTTGCAGGAGAAGAGAGATTCCATGTCGTCAATGGTTACGGAAGAGCAGAACAGATGATAAGTGTTGGCGCAAGAAACGATACCGGCCAGTTGTTTGCGTGAAAGGCTGCAGTCAAAAGAAAGAAATGAAAACTTTGCCGGATTACAATCGGAGGATGCCAGTTCCGATGTGTCATACTTCCGCTTCAGTTCCATGCACTCCTCGAAAGAAAGGCTCGGGGCGGAAAAAAGCGGTTGGATAAGGTGGGGACAGTCAGTCAGCAGTCCCTTGACGATGTGGATGTTCATTTCGTGGCAGTTCCGGCAGACCGCGTTATCGCAGTCAATATACCGGTGACTGTTCACAAAATCCTCCACATAACGGCGATACTGTTTGCCGTGGATTTTGACCTCCTGGAGATAAACTGTTTTTGCTTCGGTAAGCAGGGCGAAAAGTTCTTCCGCCACGTCCTGTGCCGATTCAATGTGATGCGGGTGTTTGCTCCCCTCAAAAAGAGAGAAGGCCTTTGTCAGCTCTTGTCATGTCGATTTACATTTTATTGGTTTATAATAATATATCATCATAAAGGTATCGTTTTTCGATTGTATCTGCAATCGATGACGCCCTTAAAATATCTACTTGTAAATTTGACATGATATGGTATATCATTGGTCACTCAAACAATCCGTTGACCAGGTTGACCGCATCATCCTTTTTCTGGTTGATGATTTTGGCGTACACCTGTGTCATTTTCACGTCAGCATGGCCGAGCAGCTTGGATGTCGTATATAAGTCTGCTCCGAGTGTCAGCATCATCGTCGCGAACGTGTGCCGCGCCGTATGGAATGTAAAACGCTTGTTTATTCCCGCCGCTTTTGCCCATGGTTTGATAAGAATATTGACCATTGCTGGGGACGGCAAGTCGAACACATTGTCATCAGGAGCTTTGTCCCCACGTGCAGGCATCCACTTCAACGCTTCCGGGGAAAGCGGGAGATAAATCGGTTCCTTGGTTTTCTGCATGGAAACCGACAGACGGTATTGTCCACGGTCAACGAATACATCTTTCCATTGCAGCTTGATTATATCACTGATTCGCAGACCGCAGAAACAAGAGAACAGATAAGCACCTTTCACGGATTCATTTTTCATCGGGGTTGCGATCAATGCACGCACCTCTTCAATGGTCATGTATGACCGTTTGCTTTCAGGCAGACGGATCTTTTCCGACTTGCTGATTTTCGTGAAAGGATTGGACTTGATGATCTCGGCCCTGACAGCCGCATTCAAGGCTCCGTTCAATACTCGGTAATAAGTATGCAGTGTGTAATTCGACACTCGTTTGCCTCTGGAACGGTATTCGGACTGAAGGTAGTCAAGATAATTCTGGCAGAATGTCTTGTCTATTTGATCCATCAACATACGTTCTCCCGCATAATCCTTCAAGATGCGTATAGTGATGTCAATCTGATAACCGTCCTTTTTGCCACGCTTGGCCTGGTTCTCCTTGTAGGTATTCATCCAGTCAAGCAGGTAAACTCTCTCTTTGGTTTCTATACCGGCCTCGCCGTTGGTCAGCTCGATAATACGTTTGGACTTGATGGCATTGGCGGCATTCATAGTCGCCTGATTCTGCCGACGGGCATTGTTATCCGTTTCCGGAATGAGATACAACTTAAGATATTCGTATGTTCGTTTTCCGAAACGGTATATATCAAGATACAGACTTTGGCTTCCATCTGCCAGCTTCTTTGTCCGAAGGCGGACAGGCTCTTTTACTTTTGTAGGCTTCTTTACTCGTGGCATATCGATCCCTTCATAATTTTGTTTCTGTTGCAAAGATATGAATAAAGGTCGATATTGAGAAACAAATGAGAAACAAAATTGTACCGAAAAAGAACCAATCAACTGAAAAGAAAGAAAACAACTGAAAACATCAAGTACACTATAATCAATTGTAAATAAGCGGTTTTATTTGCACTTGTTTAGCTCTTGTTTTCATTTTAGGGCTTTACTTTATAAATCTGGGTGATTTATTGGCTGAAAATAATGTGGACTGTGACAGTGCGTCATATTATCTGGATAAGAGTCGTGAAGGTCTGGCTCTCGGAGAAAAGGTTATGAATTTGTTGAGTTCCTCTGAATTGGCGGAACAGATGGGGGATTATAAGGCTGCCACGGAGTATTTGAAGTCGTATGTAGATTATCTGGACAGCCTTACTTTCTCGGAACAGGCTATTAAGATGGAAAATCTTATTCATGAATATGATACAAAGATGAGAGTACAGGAAGAAAGAGTGCAAAATTATAGTCTGATGTGGGGAATAATTAGTGTTGCTTTTGGTGGTTGTTGCTTGATTGTTTGGTATTTCATGGCACGATTGGAAAAGAAAAAGCAACGACAAAAGGTTTATGAACAACGTTTGGCTTATGCATCGGAAAAAATGTCTGTATTACAAAGAACAATAGAAGATAATAATTCTATTATAGCTTTATTGCAGCAAAAACATTATGACTTGGAAGAAAAATCGGAGAAAGTAGAAAATGAAATAAAGAAAAGAGAAAGTGTTATTGAAAATTTGCAGGAAGAGAAAAATAATTTGCAAAAATGGTTGTTTGAACAAAGTGCTATTTATAAAAAAATCATTATGCTGAGACAACAAAGTTCGGATAGCCGTAAGCAGAAAGTATTGACTGTTGTAGAACAGAAAGAGTTGAAATCAATAGTATTTTCTTTATATGGAACTTATTTGAACTATTTGCAAGGAAAATACTCAAGATTGACGGAAGATGATTTATTGTTGCTTTGTTTGAAGAAAACCTCGTTAGATAATAAATCTATAGCTATATGTTTTGGGTATGGAGATACTCATGCTATAAACCAACGGAATCTGCGTATAAAAGAGCGTATGAGGATAATACAAGACTAAGTGTGATTGGACTTAATTGTATATGCTTGTTTAACAACGAGTTGTTGGATTGATGTGTGACTGCTTTAGGGATGAAAAATATTTTTTTGTCTATAACTTTGCTGCCATGAAACCAATAAAATAGTTTATTTATGAAAGCAAAGTTTTTATTATTTTCTTTATTGATGTTCTTTGTAGCTTCGAACTCTGTGTATGCAACAAAGGAAAAACGAAAAATAAAGAGGCGTATTCAGCTTATTGAAAAAATGGTTACACGGCAACCTCTTGTTTTTGATTTTTCTGTAGCCGAGTGTGATAACTCATTACAAATAGTATTTACCGGCTGTTTGTATGATGCCGATATTATCGTAACAGATAATAAAGGTAATGTTGTTTTGCAAGAATTTTCTTCTGAGATATATAGCGGTAAAATCTATTTAGTCCCGATGCCTAATGCTTATCCATATAGTGTGGAAATAAATTCTCCTGCAATGGATGTATATGGTGAAATTATCGAAGAAAAAATCTTCTGAATTCATTGTTTTCTTAATAGGGTTTATATGGAATAGGAAATGGTGTCGTTGATGATCAATGTACTAAATCCTTATTGGAACCTAATACATATTTATTAACTAATATTTTTTTTATCATGAGAAAATCAATTTTGATTATGTTGGGTGTGCTGTCTTTGTTTTCGTGCACCCAAGAAGAGAATGCTTTTCTTGTAGATGAGAATAGCAGGACTGAGGTGCAGGAATTGACTGCGGCAGAAGCACAGTCTAAGTTTGCGAGGATTCTTTCAAAAGCCGTATCGGGCAGTGTGGAAGTTCGCCGTTTCTTGAAAGACGAAGCGCTGAAACAGTTTGATAATGACTACGATGTGTTCTATCCTTATGTAAAGGATAAGGTGGTGCAGGGAAGTCAGACGTTCAGAGATATTCTGTTGTCCTATTGTGACAGTGACAAGGAACTGGAGCAGGTGGAGCAGGCGCAGCCTTTGCTGACTATCCTGGTGCCTGACTTGACTTTGTTCTGGGAGTTTGATGCCTCCAAATGGGATGTTTACGACGAAGAGGTGGCTGTGTTGTGCAGAGAGGATAAAGACAATACGTTGTATGAGAATGGCGAGGCCATCGGGCAGATGGAGACAGGAGATATACCGGCGTTTCCTTGCCTGGTAGTTAAGACCAACGAACGCTTGCGTGTGAATACAAGCGTGACGCGTGCCGACGGCGGTGCTTCCTACGAATTTGTCGACGATGCTTTCGATGGCAGCAAGCGTGCGCCCCAAACCCGGCACTGGGATGCTGACATTGATTTGGAACCTCAGGAAGATTTGGAGGCTTATGTGAGTGGTAGTAGTCTGTTACCTTCTGTCATTCAGTCATATAAGGAATTTAAGGACGTATTTAATGCTTTTCATAGAGACTATGTATATTATGGTATTACAAAGGAAAATAAACCGGGAATTTTAAATCAAAGGATCAGAGAAAAGTTGTATCGTATGTGTATAAATCCTACAGCTTTTATAAGGTTGAGTGACGATGAAGTTGATCCAAAGTTGCAAAATACGACTCAAGAAAAGAGACAACTATCAAATGCTGAGATTCTGCAAAGAATCTGGACAGATGGTGCATTTGAATTTAGAATTTACTATTACGTGGGATCGGAAAATGATGATAAAGCAATGGATAGAAAAATGAGTTTTACATGCAGGGCGGATAAATTGTTCTCAGTAAGTCAGGTACATTTGCATCATAAAAATTCAACGGCTTTTCGCCATCAAAAGAATTTTTATACTGTCGATGCGAAGAATTTGAAACCTAAATGGCTATATGTGGATGAGCTATTTGATAATAAAGGTCAGAATCGTGTGTTTACAGAACCTTGGGATTTATATTCTACTTCTTCTGTGATTTATATGTTTGCATCAGAATTCGATCCAGATGGATCTAAAACTATAACTAAAACTATATCAAGTGAATATGTTAATAAGGCAGATTTTTCCATAGAAAGTGAAAAAGGTGATTTCCCTGTTAAATTGGGTTATGGATTTTCCTCGACGAAAAAAGTTACTGCTGTAGCAGAGATAGAAACTACTATCGGTTCTGATGAATTGGGTACAATTGAGTTACGTTTTACAGATCCTATAATACTTGATGATAAGAATGGCACTTACAGATTATATAATTGTTCTAGTGGAGATTTACAAGTTACATTCTTACCTATAGATTCATACGAATAGAACGACAAGAGGGTGTGTCAAAATAAAAATCAACTATCAAAAAGAATGTCATTAGCTTTGCTCAAGACAGTTCTTATTTTTATATTTAGGTATAGTCTGAGCGCAGCGAAGAATCTCGTAGGCATTTGCTCCTGTTTTTGGGATCCTTCGCGATGCTCAAGATGACAAAATGATAGTCCAGCTTTATTTTGATACACCCTTTTGTTAGATAAATGATAAATAACCTTTGATTTTTATGAGTAATATAAAGCCTTTTTTGTTTTTATTCTTTCTTCTTCTGTGTGCGGCTTGCAGCGACGACGATTCTCCCCAGCCGGAGAAAGAGCTGCCGGTGATAAACTATTTTCGGGGTACTGTCAACGGGCAATATGTCTGCTTTGAGTGTCACGACCGTTATATCTGTCCGATAGATATCAATATAATGAGTTATTGGCCGGGAGAGTCTATTCCCGTGGAATTTACTGTAGGCATACCGATACCTCCGGTAGAGAATCTGGAAAATGGAGGCAGACTGTATTTTTCGTTGACTCCTGCCCGGACCGGATTGTATGAGATTTACCCGCAGGACGAATATCTGACAAGCAAGCTGGTTCCGGAGGTATGCATTATCGAAAAGGGTATCAGTTTTGTGGCCGATGAACATGAACCGTTCAGGATATATGTGGACAAATTGTGGGTGTTTGACACATTGCCTTATATTAAAGGTCGCATGGAGGGGACGTTGCACAGTCTTCATGATGCCAGTAAGACGGTGGTGTTCGAGGATGTGGAGTTTCGTGCCGGTCATGTGGGAGGGCTTTACAGCGATGAGGCGTTGCAGACTTTCATAGGAATGTAGCTATATACTGATATACAATGAAACCAATCAAATTTTCTTGCTTCGTTTTTCTGCTCAGCCTTGTTCTGTGTGCGGCTTGCAGCAACGACGATGTACTGGTTCTTCACCATCCGGCAGAGCCGGGAGTACTTTGTTATGTGTATGGAGAGATAAACGGTGAGCCGTTCAGTGTGGAACAGCGGGAGCCGGACCAGACTTTCGAAGTGACTTACACCCGGTATTCGCCCGACGACATTGCCGACAGCCATTGCCTGATTTGCCTGCCTTTGGGCGATGAATTGGATGGCAAAACCCGGCCGATGCTGTCTGTACCGTTGGCACCTGTTCAGAGAGGATTCTATCAGATATTGAGTGAAAACGACCCTTTCTTGGGCATAGGCGCGTATGTGGAAGTGGACGTGCACCAGCAGGGAATGACCCGTGCCGTTGTCTATGAGTCGGGCGATAAATATACGGTCAGGCTGTGCATCACGGAGCTTGGCTTCTACTACGGTATCTATCCTTGGATGAAAGGTTATCTGGAAGGTGTATTGTACGATGTGCATCATCCCGACAGGCTTCTTGAACTGAAGTCGGTGCTGTTCAAGGTGGGGCCTACGTATATGATGACGGACTGGGAACTGGAGCAGTTTGCCAGATTCTAAGGGAAGTAGCTGTTGGGTTGATAGCCTGAAATCTTGGTTGGATAGTGTTGGTGCGCCAAGATTTTCTTATACGTCGGTCGGTAGTCTGCGCACTTTTCTTTACTTTTGTGTCAAGAAATACCGTAATCTTAAATATGGTCAATCTATGAAACAATACTTGATAGCATCCTTGCTGTGCATTGGCGTGGCAAGCACGCAGGCACAGCAGCAGACTGCCGCACACGGGTACCCCATCGGCCCGGTACCTTTCACTTCCGTCAAGATAACCGACAGCTTTTGGGGACAACGGCTGGAAGCCAGCCGCACGACCACCATACCCCTGGCCTTCAGCAAGTGCGAGGAGTCTGGTCGCTATGACAACTTCGTGAAGGCGGCCCATCCCTCCGACACCATCCGGGTGGGTGGCTTTTCCTTCGACGACACCGATGTCTACAAGACCATAGAGGGTGCCAGCTACATCCTGCAAACCTATCCCGACAAGAAGCTGGAAGCCTACATTGACAGCGTGCTGCTGCTGGTGGCGGGGGCGCAGGAGCCCGACGGCTACCTCTACACGGCACGCACCATGAATCCCAAGCATCCGCACGACTGGGCCGGCAGCCGCCGCTGGGAGAAGGTGGAGGAACTGAGCCACGAATTCTACAACCTGGGACACATGGTGGAAGGTGCCGTGGCCTACTATCAAGCTACCGGCAAGAGAAACTTCCTTGATATCGCCATCCGTTATGCCGACTGCGTCTGCCGGGCCATTGGCGACGGTCCCGACCAGCTGGTGCGCGTGCCCGGCCATCAGATTGCCGAAATGGCGTTGGCGCGCCTCTACCTGGCTACCGGCAACCGGAAGTATCTGGACCAGGCCAAGTTTTTCCTGGACAAGCGCGGCTATACCTCGCGACGCGACGAGTATAGCCAGGCGCACAAGCCCGTGGTGGAGCAGGACGAGGCCGTAGGTCATGCCGTCCGTGCCACCTACATGTACTCGGGCATGGCCGACGTGGCTGCCCTGACCGGTGACTCGGCCTATATCCATGCCATCGACCGCATTTGGGAGAATATTGTAGACAAGAAACTCTATATCACCGGTGGCATTGGCGCCACGAGCGATGGCGAAGCCTTCGGAAAGAACTATGAGTTGCCCAACATGTCAGCCTATTGCGAGACCTGCGCCGCCATTGGCAACGTCTATCTCAACTACCGCCTCTTCCTGCTGCATGGCGAGTCGAAATATTACGATGTGCTGGAGCGGACACTCTACAACGGGCTTATCTCGGGCGTGTCGCTGCAGGGCGATGCCTTTTTCTATCCCAATCCGCTGGAGAGCCTGGGACAGCATCAGCGTCAGGCATGGTTTGGCTGCGCCTGCTGCCCGTCCAACATCTGCCGCTTCATCCCCTCCCTGCCGGGCTACGTCTATGCCACAAAGGCCGACAGCCTGTATGTCAACCTCTACGTGTCGAACACGTCGGACCTGAAACTGAACGGCAAGCGGGTGACCGTGGAGCAGCAGACGGGCTATCCGTGGGATGGCGACATACGGGTGAACATCGTGCGCAACCGTGCCGGCGCCTTTACGCTGAAACTGCGCATTCCGGGCTGGGCGCAGAACCGTCCGGTGCCCGGCGACCTCTATCGGTATGTGGACGGCCTGCAGCCGAACTATACACTGGAGGTGAACGGCCAGCCGGCCGACTATCGGCTGGACAAGGGCTATGCCTGCATCAGCCGCCGCTGGAAGGCGGGCGACCGGGTGACATTGCGGCTCGACATGGAATCGCGGGTGGTACGTGCCAATGACCAGGTGGAGGCCGACCGTGGCCGCATAGCCGTGGAGCGTGGTCCGGTGGTCTACTGTGCGGAGTGGTCCGACAATGACCGCGAGGTGCAGAGCCTGCTGGTGAACCGCCAGCCGTGCTTTCAGGCAGCGCAGAAACCCGACATGCTGGGCGGCATCGTGATGCTG
Organism: uncultured Bacteroides sp.; assembly: GCA_900553815.1. GTDB lineage: Bacteria > Bacteroidota > Bacteroidia > Bacteroidales > Bacteroidaceae > Bacteroides. The sequence goes on along the minus strand of USEY01000024.1, from coordinate 27,936 downwards.
ACTACTGATGCGCAGGCACTGGCCTACGACGACAGCGGCCGGCTGACGACGCGCGACGTTCGCCTGTCGCTCATTCCCTATTACGCCTGGGCGCACCGTGGCCCCGGCGGCATGATGGTCTGGCTGCCGCAGGATGTCAGCGCCGCTCGTCCCACGCCGCAGCCCACGGTGGCGTCACGCAGTCGGACGACGGCTTCCTATGAGAGCAAGGCTCTGAAGGCCATCAGCGACAGCTATGTGCCTGCCGACGGAAACGACCGCAGCATTCCCTATTATAACTGGTATGGATGCAAGGGAACGACAGAGTGGGTGACCTATGAGGCCGACCGTGCCTCCATGCTTTCGTCGGCCACCGTCTATTGGTACGACGATGCCCCTTGGGGCGACTGCCGGGTGCCCCGTGCCTGGCGCCTTTACTACAAGGACGAGGCCGGACAGTGGCAGCCGGTGAAGCCGTTGGGCGATTATCCGCTGGCGAAAGGAGAGGCCTGTACGGTGAAGTTCGAGCCGGTGAGCACTCAGGCTATGAAGCTGGAGGTTGACCTGCCTGACGGCTATTCGGCAGGACTGTATGAGTGGGAGGTGAAGTAAACGTTCGATAATCGTTCCTACTTCTTTAATATCTTTAACCCTAGTAGCCGGTAGCAGGTACGGCTCCGTTTGTATCTTTGCACCCGTTAAAATGAAAGTACAAAAAGACATGACATCAACCCTGACTATACGCAAAGCAACCGTGGCCGACTTGCCGGTTGTGATGAAGCTTTTTGACAGTGCACGCGGCATTATGCGTGCCGACGGCAATATGCACCAGTGGACAGGCGGCTATCCTACGGAGGCCATTGCCCTGCACGATATTGAGCAAGGCCATTGTCATCTCTGCATTGGTGCCGATGGCGAGGTCGAGGGGACGTTTGCTTTCATTCCCGGCCCTGACCCTACCTACCTTCACATCTATGAAGGTAGTTGGGCCGAGACGGAGCAGCCCTACGCTGTTGTCCACCGGCTGGCATCGTCGGGGCGGATGCATGGCGTGGCCGATGCCTGTTTTGACTGGGCTTACAGCCAGGTGCCCAACCTGCGGGTAGATACGCATCGCGACAACCGCATCATGCAGCGCTTTCTGCTGAGCCGGGGCTTTGTCTATTGCGGCATCATCTATCTGCTCAATGGCGATGAACGGCTGGCTTATCAGAAGTGTGCTGGATTGCAGGCAGGGCAGATTTAGTCTGTATTCATTGGCCGTGTGCTGCGGATGTAGTACATTTGCGGCGGTTAACCCTAAAGTAGAATCCTTGAAATCATGACTCTCGCACAACATATAAAACGTCCGTTTGTCTGGCTGGCCCGCTTTCGCCATCGCCGGGGCTACGGGGTGCATTCTCCTTTTGCTTTCGAATTTATCACGCGTGTCATCTATGAACGTGCGCCTTATTATCAGTATGCCGGGTTGGCTCTCCGTCAGCGTGAAGAGGCGCGGCAGCGAGGGAAGGAGTGGGCACAGGCCGAACCGTTGCGTGTCAAGAAACTGTTGTTCCGTCTGGTCAACCGTGCGCAGCCTGCCTGTGTGGTCGATGTGGGCACTCCTTCGGCGGCTTCCCTGTACCTGTCGGCAGCTTGCCGCAAGGCCGAACTGACGCAGGCGGCTACTCTGAATGATTTGTTTCTCGATGCCGGTGTGCCGGTCGATTTCCTCTATCTGCATGCTTGGCGCGATGCCGCTATGGTGGAAGAAACGTTTCGGGTCTGCGCACCGCGGGCCGGACAGCGTTCCATGTTTGTGGTGCAGGGTATTGGCTATTCGCAGGCTATGCGCGAGTGCTGGAAACGGATGGTGCGTCATCCGCAGGTGGGTATCACGTTCGACCTTTACGACGTGGGTATCCTGCTGTTCGACCATTTGCTGACAAAGCAGGATTATATTGTGAATTTCTGACAGGTGGGCAAACATTGTCGGCTGTGCGTTTGTTTGTAGTTTGAGTGTGTTTGTGTAACATTGTATCATTATAAAAAAGATAGAAAACGAATTATGAAGAAAAGTCTTGTTTATACCCGCACGGGCGACCAGGGAACTACCTCGCTGGTGGGCGGTACGCGTGTGCCTAAAACCCATATCAGACTCGAAGCTTACGGAACGGTGGACGAGTTGAATTCTTTTCTCGGACTGTTGGTGACTTATCTGACCGATGAAGCCGACCGCCGCTTCGTGCAGCAGGTGCAGAACCGTCTGTTTGTGGTCGGCTCTCACTTGGCTACCGACCAGCAGAAGACGCAGTTGCGTGCGCAGAGTGTGGTCAGTGCCGACTATGTGGAAGAGATGGAGCGCGAGATAGATCGTATCGACAGCCTGTTGCCTCCTTTGTCAGCATTTGTGTTGCCGGGTGGTGGACGTGGCGCGTCGGTCTGTCATGTTTGCCGTAGCGTTTGCAGACGTGCCGAGCGTGCCATCCTGACGCTTGCGTCGCAGGTGGAAGTATCTGCCGAGTTGCTGGCATACGTCAACCGTTTGTCCGATTATCTGTTCGTTCTTTCCCGAAAACTTAACCAGGACGATAAAAAACAAGAAATATTTTGGGATAATAGTTGCAAGTGACATAAAATATTATACTTTTGCCGAAAATTTGAAAGTTAGGAATTAATATTAACAACTTTAATACTTGAAGTTATGTATTGGACATTGGAATTAGCATCGAAGCTGGAAGATGCTCCTTGGCCGGCAACTAAGGATGAGTTGATTGATTATGCCATACGTTCGGGTGCTCCGCTTGAAGTGATTGAGAACCTGCAAGAGATGGAAGATGAAGGCGAGATATACGAAAGCATTGAAGATATTTGGCCCGACTATCCCAGCAAGGAAGATTTCTTCTTCAACGAGGAAGAATATTAATCTTCTGAGGGCATAAGAAAGATTTAGCAGGACGGCGCTTGTGAAAAGGCGTTTGTTATAGGGGCGGATGGCTCGTTGAGAGTCCATCCGCCTTTTGTTTTCTGTCGGTTGGTGCATTTACTTTTGAATGAGAAGCTTGGCATATCAGGCGGTTTTTAATATCTTCGCATTTAGATTCTAAAAAACAATATATTCACGAGATTATGAGGGCGGCACACATGGAAGCAACACAACACTTGCCGGAACTGAAAGAACGAACTTTGCCTGCCGAATGTAGGGAGGAACTTCATGCACTTCTGAAGGAAGTTTACGGTTACGACAATTTCCGCAGTTTAGAGATTTACGACAATCTGTTTGAAAGTAAGGATAAGATACTTATATCGCAGGGACAGCTGATAGAATATGTGGTTCGCGAGGTGGAGACTGTCTTGAACGACGACGCACAGGCCGACAACCTGTTGCTGACAGCTCCTACCGGTTCGGGAAAGTCTCTGCTGTTTCAGCTGCCGTCCATCTATATCGGGCGGCAGTATGGTTTGCTGACCATTGTGGTATCGCCGCTAAAGGCACTGATAGTAGACCAGGTGGAAGGCCTGCGCGATATGGGCTATGAGCGGGTGGCTTACGCTTCGTCAGATCTCTCGCCCGAACAGAAGGCCGAAGTCTACCGACAGGTGCGCGAGGGTGAGATTGATTTGTTCTATCTGTCTCCCGAATTACTCCTCTCATACGATATTCATCATTTTGTGGGCGACCGCCGCATCGGACTGGTGGTGGTGGACGAGGCGCATACGGTAACGACCTGGGGAAAGGAATTCCGGGTGGATTACTGGTTCCTGGGACGCTACCTCAGCGGACTGAAGCAGACGCTAGGCTATCACTTCCCGCTCTTTGCACTCACCGCTACGGCCGTCTGGAACCCTCGTGAAGGCAACGACATGGTGTTCGACACCATCCGCTCCCTGCAGATGGAACCCTGTGTGCTCCTGGCAGGAACGGTGAAGCGGCGTAACATTGGCTTTGACATCAGGAGGCTGAAGCTGGAAGAAGGTGAGACCTACGACAAAGCCAAGCAGCGCACCATTGCAGAGAGGGTGGAAGGCTTCCTCGATGCACACAAGACGTTGCTCTATTATCCCTTTGCCGGCGGCATAGACATGCGCCTCAAGACGTGGGTAAAGCCTACGGACTGGAGCCTGGTAGCCTCTTATTACGGCAAGAAGGACAAGGAGCAGAAGGCGGCTATCGTGCAGGAATTCAAGGAGGGCACCAAGCGGCTGATTGTAGCGACAAAGGCTTTCGGCATGGGAGTGGACATCAGTGACATAGACCGCGTTTATCATGTCGCTCCGTCGAGCACGTTTGTGGACTACATACAGGAGATAGGCCGTGCCGCCCGCGATGCTTCGGTACAGGGCGTTTCGGCTACCGATTACCACGAACGCGACTTCTACTATATGAAGCGCCTGCACCAGCTCGGCAATATCTCGCAAGAGCAGTTGGCGCTTATCCTGAAGAAACTGGTGGAGGTGTACCAGATGAAAGGCGGCAAGGAGGAGATGTTGGTATCGCTCTCCGACTTTGAGTTTACCGTGAAGCTGCCGCGCACAAAGAACAAGCTGGAGTATGAAGCAGAGCTGGGACAGTTTGTCAAGACGGCCATGCTTTGGCTGGAAGAAGACTTGCAGCTGCGCTACGGACGTCCGTTGCTGGAAATCACGCCCCAGAACCTGATGACCGAAGGCTACTTGCAGGACAAAACCGGCGATACCTTTGCCACGGAGTATGCTCCCTACTTGCAAGCGGTGGAGGGTGAGGAGAACGTCTACCAGGCACGCCTTAACAGCCTGTGGGAAGAATGCTTCCCGGAACTTGGCTACAAGGAATACAAGCAAAAGTTGAATGGCGGCACGCTGGTGGAAGGCGCCCGGCCGGTGCTTGTGGGCAAGCACGAAGTGCTGCTGAAGGAAGATGCTACCGTCATTCGCAGCCGCATGGATGGCCTGTTTGCCAGCTTGAAGGCGCTGTTTGTTGAGAAACTACGCAAGACCAAAGGCCGCTTTGACGAAAGCGAACTGCGTGCAGTGTTCGACCAGCACGGCATGGATGTACGCTCGGCCAAGCGTTTCATCGGCTCGTTGCTGGAAAGCCGTACCGAGGAAGGACGCAGCATCAGCTATATCAGCAGCACCAAGAAGAAAGAGTCCAACGAGCTGTCCTTCACCGTGATCCGCGGTTTCGACCTACTCCTCTCGCGTTACCAGAAACTCTTTGCCCAACGCATTGTGGGCAACAAGGGCGACCGCCTGCAATTCTTCTGCACGCCCTTCTCCGACCTGAACATGCTGCTCAACCTCTTGTCTATGCTCGACTGCCTGTCGTTCAGTGTGGAAGGTGGCGGTACGCCGTGCGTACACGTCCGCTTCTGCGACGTCGAAGCCTTGCAGCAACTGCTGGCCGAGGGCGAATATCGCAACGAAGTGCTGGAGCGCAACGAACGCCTGTTTGAGGAGCAGATAGAGCTGTTCATGCTCTTCTTCGGCAACGAGCAGCTGACCGACGAGCAACGCTGGGACTTTGTGGAAGCCTACTTTACCGGTACTCCGGTAGAGACTCTGCGGCAGCAGTATGGTGCTGACTTGCCGCCGGTTTCGATTGACAGCCTGCTCTGAATACTTTAGTGATACAGACTAGAGAGGCTTGTGGAGCGATGGGAGCCAATGACCTCTTAGACGCGAATTGGGCGGATTAAGCGGATGACTTGTTTTATTCATCCGCCTGATCCGCCCAATCAGCGTTTAAATCATGCTTTGCCTGCCTCTTACAAACTGGCTGCCACGCGTGCCACAGCCTGTCGGTAGTCTTCCACCAGGCTTTCCATGATTTCGGCCACCGTTTCCTGACGGTGGAACAGCGAAGCTATCTGGCCAATCTCCAGTTCGCCCTCCTGCAGGTTGCCTTCGAAGATGCCCTTCTTGGCACGTCCCTTGCCCAGCAACTCTTTCATTTCCTCCACAGAGGCTCCGCGCCGCTCTGCTTCCTCCACAGCGGTCAGGAAGTCGCTCTTCACCAGTCGGGTGGGGGCCAGTTGCTTCAGCACCAGCTTGGTGTCTCCCTCGTTGAGGTTGAGGCACAGCGACTTGAAGTTTTCGTGCGCCGAACTCTCGACAGACAGCGCAAAGCGTGTACCTATCTGCACACCCTCGGCACCCAGGGCGAAGGCTGCCGCTACGGATGCACCCGTGCCGATGCCGCCGGCTGCAATGAGCGGCAGTGTCGTGGCCTGACGCACGGCGGGGATGAGGCACATGGTGGTTGTCTCTTCGCGTCCGTTGTGTCCACCGGCTTCAAAACCTTCGGCCACTACGGCATCTACACCGGCCTCCTCGCACTTGCGGGCAAACTTGGAGCTGCTGACCACGTGGGCCACCTTGATGCCCTGTTCCTTCAGCTTTGCCGTCCAGGTCTTGGGATTGCCCGCCGAGGTGAAGACAACGGGCACTTTCTCTTCAATGATAATCTGGATGATGGTTTCCATCTCCGGGTAGAGCAGGGGAACATTGACACCAAACGGCTTGTCGGTGGCCGCCTTGCACTTGCGGATGTGCTCGCGCAATACTTCGGGGTGCATCGAACCGGCGCCAATCAAGCCCAGTCCGCCTGCGTTGCTCACGGCCGAGGCCAGTTCCCAGCCACTGCACCACACCATGCCGCCCGAGATGACGGGATAGCGGATGCCAAATAAGTCACAGATTCTGTTGTTCATATCTTTGAGCTTTTAAGTTTTGAGTTTTGAGTTTTAAGTTTATGAGTTTTTAAGGAGTTAAGATAGTTCGTAAACCGTTTTCTTTCTATTGGCCTTTAACTCCTCAGCCCGCCTTGCGGCGGGCGATAACTTCTTCTAACTTCTTTAACTTCTGTTTTCCAACCTCTATCCAATGCCCACGCACTCGGGATACTGCATGGTGACGCAGTGGAGCGAGCCGTGCTGCCTGATGAGCGCGCGGCAGTCGATGCCCACCACCTCGCGACCGGGGAATGCCTTTTGCAGCACCTGTGCGGCCTGCGCGTCGTTGGCAGGCTGGTTGTAGGTGGGGTAGAGCACAGCCCCGTTCATCACCAGGAAGTTGGCATACGTGGCCGGCAGCCGTTCGCCGTCTTCCACAATGGCGTCGGCCATGGGCAGGGGCAGCAGCCGGTAGGGCTTGCCCTCGGGTGTACGGAAGGTCTTCAGCTGCTCTTCCATCAGGTGCAGTGCTTCGTAATGCTCGTCGGCCGTATCCGTGCAGCGCACGTAGGCTATCGTATCGTCGGGGCAGAGACGCGCCAGCGTGTCGACGTGGCTGTCCGTATCGTCGCCTGCCAGATAGCCGTGGTCCAGCCACAGCACCTGGCGGAGGTTGAACTGCTCCTTCAGATACGTCTCTATCTCCGCCCGGTTCATCTGTCCGTTGCGGTTGGGCGACAGCAGGCACTCCGAGGTGGTCAGCAGCGTGCCCCGGCCGTCGCTCTCTATCGAGCCGCCTTCCAGGGCAAAGTTCAGCCGGTTGACGTAGGTGCCTTGCAGCAGGCCGGCCTCCAGCGTGCGGCGGGTTATCAGGTTGTCCTTGTCGGCGGCAAACTTCAGTCCCCAGCCGTTGAACTTGAAGTCGAACAGCAGCGGCCGCCCGTCGGGGTCAATCAGGGTGATGGGGCCGTGGTCGCGTGCCCAAGTGTCGTTGGTGTCGCACGGCATGAAGCGCACGTTGTCCATGTTGACGCAGCCGCTTATCTGCTGCCTCACCTGTTCGGGTTCGGGGGTGACAATCAGCAGCAACTCGCGCCTGGCAATCTCGCGTGCAATGTTGGCAAAGCAGGCCTGCACCTCTTCCAGCATGTAGGCCCAGTCAGTCTGCGCGTGCGGCCAGGTCAGCTGCACGCCTCGTTGCGGTGCCCATTCGGCGGGCAAGTACGGATATGTGTGGTTGTTCATCATCGTTGTTTTTTTGTAATGTCAGGGTCAAATATAGGTGTAATATCTTACAAATCGATGCTTGGAGAGGATAAAAAAACGGAAAGGCACATCGATGGCACTTATTGGGACTGATTTTAGCGGATTTTGCTCTTGCACGCTTATCGGTCTGTTTGCCTGTCATATTGCTCGATTTTGCGGCTTTTTGATTACTCGTCCTTAAATCAGAAAAGCAGAAATAGCGTTCATGGGTAATAAAATAACGGCATATTCTCCCGAAAACATACGACCTTTTGCCGGAAAACAATGCTTCTTCTGCCATGCAAGCGGCAATCTTTTGCCTGAAAAGTGGCAATCTTCTTTGCTCGGAGTAGGCACTTTTCGCCCAAACGGTCCACTGCTATCGCGGAAAGTCTTAACTGCTGCCGCGGGAACAGTGAACTGCTACCGTTTTCCGTCTCCTTTTGCCTGCTTCGGGGGCTTTGATTTTTCTATTTCAACTGTCAATATTTCGCTACCCCACTATCCGATAGCCGGTTATGGAAATCCGCTTCGATTTTTTCGCCCGTCCTTTCCTTCGCTCCGAAATAGGCGATTCTCAGGTGTTAGGAAATGCAAAGTGTCAAAATGATAATGAGGTATCAAAACGGACTGTCCTTATCTTTCAGACGCGGAAAACGCGGATGGTGCGGATTGGGCAATAAAGAAATCTGCTTAATCCGCACTATCCGCGTCTAAAAAAATAGGTTTATATATGGTAAGGTTGCTGCTTGATTGCAACGGCCATCAGTCAGTTCTTGTGGTAGACGGCTTGCATCGTGAAGACCTTCACGCCGGGATATTGCACGTTCAGCTGCCCGGTGACGTCTTCTACCAAGGCTGCTCCGGTGCCGACAGACCCTACTGACCTGCTGCCGGTCTGTTGAGTGGAGGTCTGCACTATGCTGTATCTGTGCTCCTGGCCTTCCAGCACGAAAGTCCAGCGCCAGGTGTCCTCGCCGCTGTAGTCCGGGTTGTTGCAGAAGCTGCCTTTTACGGCCTGGCTCTCGTCCTTCATGTCGGTGGGGTAGAGGTAGAGCGTGCCGCGTTCGGGGTCTTCGCGGTCGTCCGACACCAGTCGGTAGCCTCCGCCGGCCTTCTGCACGGGAATCAGCTTCATGGCCTCTGTGGCCAGCTGCTCCTGTTGTGCGGCGGTCAGTTCGTCGGCTCCGGTCAGCTTCACGCTGGTTTCTGCTATAAGGAATGTATTTTCCAGCTGGTAGACCTTCACTGTCAGCACGATGCTTGCTCCGGTGCCGTCGGTCACGGTCACGTGGGCTTCGCCCCAGTCTTGCGGATAGAGCACGAAGGCGTTGGGAAACTTCATGTCAATCTTCAGCACTGCGGGGTTGTCGCACTGCGCGGTGTAGTTGCCGTCGCCGCCCAGTATGGTGATGGCGCCGGCGCTCCCGTCTTCCTCGCCCCGTGGGAAGTTGATGCTGGTGGTGTTGTTGCGGTCTTCGTCTATGTCGAAGCGCAGCGGGTTGCTCTCATCGTCGCTGCAACTGGCCAGTGGCAGGCTGCAGAGGAATGCCAGCAGCATTCCGAGTAAAGTGTTTGTTTTCATTGTTACATGGATTTTATGGTTATGATTGCATAAGCGATACAGACGATTCCTATAGCCAGTGCTACGGCTGCATATCGGGTTACTGTCTTGTCTTTATATCTGATGCCGTAAGTCAGTCCCATTCCGGCACAGATAGGAATGCCTATCGGCAGGCTGAAGGCGCCTAAGGTCAGAAGGCAGGCCAGCATAGTACAGCCTACAATCGTCAGGAGACGGCTTCTTGTCATGGCTTTGCTATTGTTCATGGCTTTATTCTTGTGGTGCAGGTTAATAGCCCCGGAACTCGACGAAGACCCCGTCGAGCAGGCAGCTGAAGTAGTCGAAGTCTATGTAGACGTGGTCCATGTAGAGCACTCCGCCTCTTGGATAGCGCAGGGCGATGGACGTTTGCTGGCTGTTGGCCCAGTCCCAGTAGAAGTTGTATTGTTCCTCCCACCATTCCCGGCCGTCGTCGAATATCAGCGACTCATTGCCGGTGCCGTCAGGATAGAATATGATTTCGTGGTCTACCAGCAAGCCGTCGCGGTCGGTGTAGACGCCGTTCCAACGATGGTTGCACAGTTGCCAGGTGGTGGCGCCGGTGCCGTGTGTGTCGTCGCCTTCATGCACTACGCAACTGTTCAGTCCGCAGCTCAGGGTGAGCAGGCAAAAGAAGTATAGCAGGTATTTCTTGATGTTTTTCATCTTCGGGAAGTGTGATTGATTATTGACTTGTCTATAAAATTAAATGTAGGCGGTAGTGGTTTTACTGCACGGCCGGTGTCTTTTTTTCATTCATCAGCCGCCAGATCTGCCTTTGCCAGCGGTAGATGGCCATGCGCTCGTCGTCGGCATTGTCTGTCGGGCCGGTAAAGGTGCGCAGGCTGGGAGCCTGCGGATAGACGTTTTGTATCAAGTCGTCCACCAGATAGCCGTGCAGGCCGTTGGGCAGCTCCATCAGGAAACTTTGAAACAGCAGGTTGATGTATTCGGGGTGGCGAGCAATGTAGTCCTTGTAGCGGCGGTAGGGCGTCAGCCGGGTGTAGTAGTCCGACTGGTTACTGGCGTGTGGGCGTTGCAGCTCCTCCAGCAGGGCATGCTCCAGCCGTTTGTATTCGGCGGTGTCCGTCAGGCTATACCAGTAGTGTTCCTCGGGATGCGCCGAGAGGTCTGTCCATGCCTTGGCCTCCCAGTAGTCCATGCTCATGGCTGCTGAGTCCCGTTGCGTTTCGCTCATGAGCAGCCAGGTGGAGTCCTTGTCCCAGCCCCGGAACAGGGCTTCTATGGAGTCGCGCTTCTCGCGTCTGATGCGTTGGAACAGCTCTTCCATGCCCAGCCCGCTACGGTTGCTTATCAGGAAGCGGCCTTCGGGAATGCGCATGTTCACCTGCGGGCTGCTTATTACGCTGTCGTTGAGTACAAAGGCTATGCGTTTGCCTATGGCTTTCTCCGTTTCGCTGGCCCACCGTTCGCGCTTGAATTTGCTGACTTGTCCGCTCAGGGCATATTTTCCGTAGGCGTCAGCCTCAAGCTTCAGGACTGTGAAGTCTTTTACCGTGACAATGGGTCCCTCACCGATGCTGTCCGCGCGGCCGGTGTTCAGATGATACCAGCCGTTCTCGTGTTGCGGCCGCTGGCCGTATGTTGGCAGGAGGGGGAGGAGTGTCAGCAGGCAGGTGCCTGCCCAGTGCAGGACGCTCTTCATAGGCTTTTCTTCTTTTAGGGGTTATGACATTGAAAGCCACAAAACTATGAATCTCTGCCGGTATTTCCAACCGGAGGCTGCATTTCTTAACCTATGTTTATCGTTGGGAGGCAGAAGAGAGGGGCGAAGTTGTTGCCTGCCGTGCTTACTTCGCTTGTCCGTCTTTCTTGAACAGGGCAAAGCTCTTGCCGAAGCTGTGCGAGTAGAACAGCAGGATGGCTATCGTGCCGCAGCTGATGGCCGCATCGGCCAGGTTGAAGACTGGGCTGAAGAAGATGAAGTGCTCGCCGCCCACAAAAGGCATCCACGACGGCCAGTTGAACTCGAACAGCGGGAAGTAGAACATGTCCACCACCTTGCCATACAGCCAGCCGGCATAGCCCTCGCCCAGGGGCACCAGCGTGGCAATGCTGGTGCGCGTGCTTTCCGAGAACAGGACACCGTAGAAGATGCTGTCGATGATGTTGCCCACCGCCCCTGCGAAAATCAGCGACACGCAGGCAATGTAGCCTTTCTTGAAGTTGGCCCTGACGAGCAGCAGGATGTACCAGACGATGAAGCCCGAGAACACCAGTCGCGCCAGCGTCTGCACGGCCTTGGGCATGACCTGCATGCCGAAAGCCATTCCCTTGTTCTCGATGAAGGCTATGTAGAACCAGTCGGTGATGCGGATGCTTTCGCCGTAGTACATGTTGGTCTTCACGGCTATCTTGATAATCTGGTCCAACACGATGGTGACTACTATGATGCCCACCGACATCCATAGCAGGCGTTGTTTGTTGTCTGTGTTCATAAGCAATGTTTTGATTTTGCGGGCAAACTTACGGAAAATCCCTGATATATGCGAATAAAAGCAACCTTGACCCACAGCGCAATGTGCCAACTTCACCTCCGCCGGCAGACTATTCCGCTGCTCCGTCGCGCTTCTTCGGTGCTACCGCATAGCATCCTCCTACTTCCACAATCTCAAACTTCCCGCTTTCCAGCATCCCGTTCCACTGCTTCAGGGTGTCCAGAATGAATCGGTACAGCCCCTCGCTGATGTGCAGGTCGCGTGCCGAGCCAAAGGCAGGCATCAGCTTCCCGTCCTTCGGGGTCAGCCGCTTTTGTGCCCTTTCCAGGGCAGCCAGGTAGACCACCTGGTTGAAGGCATAGTCGGGATTGAACCCGTTGCCTGTCCAGGCATCGAGGGCGGCCAGCGACATCGGTCCGCGTGTGTCCAGATAAGTTGTGTCGGTCAGGGTAGCCCTGTACTGCCGGGCTTCCTGCCACAACCGCTGCTCGGTAGCCCGGCGCAGGCTGTCCTCTCGGGCCAGATCAATCTGTGAGGGTTCCATCTTTTGCATGATGCGCCGGTATATGGCTTCCAGTCCCTTGCTGTCCGGTCCGGTTATCAGGAAACGTCCGCTTGCGATGCGTGCATTCACCATCGGCGCCGTCAGTACACTGTCGTTGAACACAAACGCTATCTTCCGACCTATGGCCTTTTCACTCTCGTCGGCCCATGTGTCCGTTTTCTCCTCTTTTACCTGCCCCAGTATGACGTATCGCCCGTTGCCATCCTTGTCCGGCTGCAATGCGGCAATGTCGTCCAGCCCGATGAAGGGCATGGCCTCCAGACTGTCATTCTTTCCCTCTGTAACATGATACCAGCCGTCTTTCCTTCCGGTTTCCTGCCCCCATGCCGGCAGTGTGGCCATCCATCCTGCCAGCAGCATGCCTGCCCAAATTCTTTTTCGCATAATTGTTTGATAACTTGGTTAATGTGGCAAAACTATGTATTCCGGTTCAGAATTCCAATAGGACCGTGAAATTCTAAACCTATGTTTATGCCTTATTCCATCACAAGTTTGCGCCTTATCCGGCTCAGGTGTATGGGGGTGATGTGCAGGTAGGAGGCAATCTCCTTGACAGGTATTAGTTGCAGGACATCGGGGCAGCGGGCCAGCAGCTTGCGGTAGCGTTCTTCGGGAGTCAGGCGAAACATGTCGAGATAGCGGGTAGATACGTCAAGGAACAGTTGCTCCATCGTGATGCGCCCCATCTGTTGGTGCTCCATGTCTGTCTCATACAATTGGTTCAGTCTGTCGGCCGGACAAAGATATACGCGACAGGGAGTAAGTGCCTGGATGTTGACCTCAGAAGGCATTCCATACAGGCACGACGGATAGTCGGCAATGAACTCACCGGGGAAGACAATGCCTACATTGTACTCTCGCCCTTCGCTCCGGTTGTAAGTTGTGTATTTGAATATGCCCGATTCTACGTATCCTATGTGGGTAGACACCTCTCCCTCTTGCAGGAAGTATGTTTTTTTGTGGAATAGCACTTGCTTGTTTTCATGCAGGCATAATTCTTTGAGCAGGCCTGTATTGATGTGGGGGATGAATTGGTTGAACTGTGTCATGGTAATGTGGTTGGATGGCTCAAAGATAAGCAAAATAATGAAAGGTGATGGCAGAGGCAAATAAAACCAAAGTTTTCAAGTTCTGCTCTGCCGGGTTACATTTAGGCACCAAAGCTTTTCGATTCATGAAAGGAGCCGGCTTGTCCTTATCCCTTTGTTATAGGCTGAGATTTATAAAAAAAGTAAGGCATCCTGCTGACCTGTCATACATAGGTCAATCGGATGCCTTACTAGTACGGCTTGTGATTATATCAATTATCATGCGGAGAATTTGTCCGCCAAAAGCCCTACTTAGGCCACAGATCCACTATGAATTCTTCATTCCAGACATCTTTCTCCACCAGGTTATATTCTGTTTCCCACTTGCCCAACGAAAAGCCCAGCATGTGCAATTCGGCTCCTGCCTTACCGCCCAGCTTAAACTTGCCATTGGTGTTGACCTTGAATTGATAGTCGGAACCTGTAACGAGGCTTGCGCCCAGTTCTGTCGAAACAGAGGGGCCTACCGTGACGAAAGGACCTCCGCAATAGCATATATTGACTTCCGTCTTGAAATATACGCCCAGGCTTGCACCCAGTTCGCCAGCGTAAGTGACATTGGTCTTGTCTACATGGCAGTCAAATGAGTGGTCGAATTCATGATAGAAGTTCCAGCCTTTGCCTTTTGCATAGGTAGGACCCAGTTTGAAGGAAGAATCAAACGTCATGGGCATGGTTATGCTTATGGTGCCTTTGGCATGTGCTTCGCATTCCATATTCAAGGTAGGTATTACCATAACTGAAATGTGGATGGGGCCTGCTATCGGGAATATAACTATGACAGGCGGATAATAGGTCAATACCAAGTCGCTGCTCGCTGACTTTTCCTTCACCGCCCATTCTACGAATATGGGCCCATCCAGTTTATATTCACCTTTGAAGTAGCAGTCAAAGTTACGTAACTGGAACCAGGAAATCTTGACGCCGATTTCCAGGTCTAAGGCCGTGTGAGTTTCTACATCCTTCAGTCCTATGGATAAATCTTCTGCATTAAACGTATAGTTGGTTGTTCCATCCTTGTTGAAGATGTGCCATGTAGCTTCTTGGGCCAGCAGTTCTTCGGCTGTCGCATATTCATTGACGCCATCGGCATCTGTGCTGCCGAAGATAACCCCGCTGGGATGATAAACGCCGTCTTTGGAATAACGGTTATCCAGGCTTTCCTCTGCGTAGTTAACATACAATTCCGTGCTTAGCGTGAAGTCTCCATGCTTTATCAGGTCTGCCAATGTACCCCGGGTGGTCGTCAGGATGGCATCCTCTCCGCTTGTCGATACGGCTGATACCTTCCGAATGAAGGGGGCTGTGTCAATGCTGCGCCATATAGACAACACATCGTCTTCGTTTATTTTTGTTTTTATCTTGTCCAAGTATGCCTGGCTTACACGAATTTGTGTCGTGTCAGCATCCAGGATTTCCACGTCGCTCGGATCGATGAAATCAAAATAGTTGAGCGCTTGGGCATTTTCCGCAATCTCAATCTCACCTTTCTCAATAGGAGGGTCGGGAGAATCATTGTTGTTGTCATCGTTGTCACACGATATGACCGTAAGTGAAACAAGGAACAACGCAAGAAATGCAAACTTGCCCGATTTGAAAAAAGACCAATACTGTTTCATAGCTGTGGGTTATATTACGTCTTCCCGGTTTCTTGGAAGAACCTGATAATACATGGAAGCGTGAAACCGGAACACCGCATTTTGAGTGGAGACACCACAAAACAAGCATAACGCTTCCTCAATTGTTGATATAGCTATTCTGATATATGCCGGCGGCAATGCCGGATATGTTGATTTTGCCTGATAATACTATTCCGGTTTCTTGGAAATACTGGATATATCGGTCGAAGTGTGTTTACAAAAGAAGCAAAAACAAGTGAAATTTCCATCATTTTTCTGCCTCAAAAATACGCTAATTGTCAAGTTCACACTTTTTTGTCGTTTAGGCTATTTTATTTTTGTCGTTTAGGCTATTTTTTGTTGTTTAGGCTATTTTTCTTTTGCCCGGTCAGACTTACAAGCCACATGTTTTTTCAGACACGGCTTGTACGGATTATGCGGATTAGTCAATAAAGAAATCCGCTCAACCCGCTTCATCCGCGCCTGAAAGATAATACGACAATGGCATACCGCCGGCCCTTTCAGTGCAGGTTTCCGCAGGCTTGCGCTCTTGTCGCTACCGGTCTGTCGACCTTTGCCCGCGGCTCCCTCACGCTGTGGCGCCGTCAGTATGCCATGTCTTTTGTCTTGTCAGCTATTTTTTGATGTATGTTCAGGCCTGTCCCGCGTCTTCGGTGCGCAGGCCCTCTTCCTCTGCCTCTCTCAAGGCTTCTGCACCTTTCCCACAAACAGGACGGTGCCCGTGCTTTCCTCTTCCAGCACGAATACATAAGGCCGGTTGGCGTGGAAGACTGCGGGCTCTAAAGGATTATCCGCTGAATCAAGACCTATGTTTGTAACTGCTGCCGCTTCCGTGCCCTCCTCGTTTATGGTGACGCTGACTGTCTGCTGTACGCTTGATATATACAGGCTTTTGTCGCTCATCTTGCCGAATTCGGCCTCTATACGCGAGAAGGCTTTCTTCACGCCCATGGCCTCCAGAGTTTCCACCAGACTGTTCGTATCGCTTTTCACCTTCAGCCGTGGCAGTTTGAGGTCTACATCTTTCATCCGCATATTATTCTGCATCTCCGCCCAGCTTGCCGGGTCCAGTCCGGCTATCAGCTGCGAGGTCGTCATGCCCTCGTTGGGCAGCAGTACATACAGGTTGAAGGCCCTGTTGCCATAAGGCAGCTTGACGGCTGCCATCCGTTCGTCCTTCATATACCTGAAGCCCTCTTGCTGCGCCATCATGTCCACCGTCAGCGTACTGCCGTCTTCGCATCTGAACTCTTCCTGCCGGGTGTTGTCCTTGTTGAATTTCGTTTCCCATACGCCTTTGAAGTAAAGGGCGTTTATCAGCATGGCCACCCCATCGGGCGTATTCTTCAGTATCTTGGGTATCAGTCCGTTGGTCTTCTCCGCGCACCAGTCGTTGATGGCATCCTTGGCCGTTTCGCGGGGCTGCGTCCTTACCTCGGCGTCGTAGCTTTCCTGCAGCATGGCCTGGTAAGTGTCCAGCGCCCTGAAGTCGTCAAACATCCAGAAAGAGTTGGCTGTCTTCAGGGTGGTTGTATTGTCCTGCCCGGCCAGTTCCGTCAGCAGTTTCTGGTTATAGGCATTGATTTCATCCACGCTGAACCCCGTGAACCCCAGTGCCTCGGTCAGCTCCTGCAGGGTCTGGCCTTCGGCTCCCACGGTGGCCATGGACAGTGCATACGAGGCACTGAGCGGCGACAGGTAGATGGACTGTTCGCTTCCCTTGAGGGATGTCAGCACTGCGTCGGCTGTGCGGAAGAAACGGAACGCAAAGTCCGACGTCTGTTTGGCCATTCTTGTTTCGGCCTCTGTCAGTTCGATGGGTGTAAACTCATTGGTTTCATTGGGCGTCCTGTTGCCCGTGTCTTCATTCTGGCAGGCTGCCATCAAGGCTGCGACGGCAAGTCCTGCGAAGGTCAACTTTTTCATATTCTCTCTGTTTTAGGTTGTCCAACGGTAGTGGTACAGGGGGCTTTGGCCCTCCTGTGCGGATTTCCTTCCTGTCTCCCCTGTCTCTGCATGCAACCCTGAAAATCCTGCTGATTCACAAAGTTATAAATAAAAATAAGGTGATTTGTTTTTTTTTGTTAAAAATGCGAGGCGCACGAAAAATTTGTTGATTTCCTTCCCTATCGTCTTGCACACCCCACTGCGTCCACCCCCATCCGTCTTGTATGCTCCGTTGCCTTGATTGTCTTTTGAGTGGCGGGGGTGCATTAAAATGAGCTTACGATATAAAAACATGTTTTTTAGACGCGGATAACGCGGGTTGAGCGGATTCCTTTATTGACCAATCCGCATAATCCGTACAATCCGCGTCTAAAAGATGAGTTTAGTTTGTTTTGATACGTCTTTTTACAGGCAGAACGTCTGCTGAAAATATGCCTGCCTTTCACAGCAGGATTGGATAAGTTGTTTATTTTTAATGGTATGCGGTTTTATTGTAACTATAATAATTATATTCATAATAAAACCTTTTCCCCGCGGGAAAAATCCTTCCGTCCACCATGTCGCCGGCAGGCTTGTTATTAGTCAGGCTGCCGTTGCGGGAACATGTCTTTCCCGGATTTCTTAACTTCCGTCCGGTCGTCATTTCCCTTCTTTTCCCTTCTGGAAAAACTTTTCGAAGAACAGCAGGTGGTAGTCAATGGAGTTGCTCCAATAGGCCCGGTTGTGTCCGCCCGGTCGGGTGATGAAGTCGTGGTCAATCTTGCGGTCCAGCAAAGCCTGGTGCAGAGCCTGGTTCACCTTCAGGAAAAAGTCAGCCTCGCCACAGTCGATGATAAGGGCCAGGTCGCCGTTTTGCAGCTGGTCCACCTGGTTGATGACCGTGTGTGCCTCCCACACTTCCCGGTTCGTTTCATAGTCGCCCAGCCTCTTTTTCATTTCCCAGTTGCCGGGGAAGGCGCAGATATTCACTCCTCCGCTCATGCTGCCGGCAGCTCCGAAGGTATCCTTGTGGCGGATGGCCAGCCACAGTGCTCCGTGGCCTCCCATGCTCAGCCCCGATATGGCGCGTGCCTTGGGCGTGCGCAGCGTGGCAAATCGCTTGTCCGTGTAGTTCACCAGTTCGGTGCCCACAAATGTCTCATACCGGTAGGTGCTGTCCTGCGGGCTGTCCCAGTACCAGCTGTTTTTTCCGTCGGGGCAGACAAACAGCATGCCCTTCTCGTCGGCAATCCGGGCAAGTTCGGGTTTCATGTCCACCCACGTCCCGGCATTGCCGCCATAGCCGTGCAGCAGGTAAACGGTGGGGCAGGGCTGCGCGTCGGGCGCCAGCAGGCGGTCGGGGATGATGTAGACTACTTTGATTTCCTTGTGCATGGCTTGACTTGCTACCATCAGGGTGTCCACGCGTGCGGCCTGTACGGCCGCTGAAGTTGCCAGCATGCAGAGGCCGGCCAGGAGTGTTCTTATTTTCATGACAGGTTGTTGGGGTTAAGGTACGTGGCGGCAGGATGTCGCGGTGGGACTCCTGCCGGCCGGCATGTTTCTGGGGTACAATATTCGGGAAAAAATGGGAGGTGGGCAAGCTGCCGGGGCAGAATTTTGATTGGAGCATCCGAAATATGTCGGCAGCATAGGCGTCTCATTTCTCTCAATCTAAAAAATCGACCAAAATCCACCTTCTTCGTACCTCAGTCGTACCCCATTCGTACCTGGTCCGTACCAAGTTCGTTCAGATGGAAACGAAGGAATAGGGGTTTTGGGGCGGTTTTGGTGGGTTTCGGGAAAGGTCGATTTGAAAAATTGACCAATTTTGGGGACGTACGAGGAATGGGCTGTACCGGCGGAGGAGGAGGGCAGCGGGAGGCGGAGAGGTGGACGGGCTGAAATTTCTTCGGCTTTCGCTTGCAAACTTCCCGATTTTAGTTTTACTTTGTTCATCGTTGAACTTTAAACTATTTGTCAAACTATGGGAAAAAATAAGAAAGCGACACACAGTCGCAAGGAAGAACAACAGGGAAAGAAAGTGCTGCTGATAATCTCTGCGGTAGCTGTATTGCTGGCCGTCATCATGGTGCTTGTTTCCGCATATATTTAAACAACGCCAAGGAGGACAGTTATGCCACGAGAGATAGAACGCAAATTTCTGGTGACGGGCGAGTACAAGTCGCAGGCTTTTGCCCACAGCCGTATTGTGCAGGGGTATATCTGTAGCGCGCGAGGACGTACCGTCAGGGTGCGCCTGCGCGACGGTCGTGGCTACCTCACCATCAAGGGAGCTTCGGATGCCGCCGGCATGAGCCGCTATGAGTGGGAAAAGGAAATCTCCCGGGAAGAGGCCGAGGAACTGATGAAGCTGTGCGAGGAGGGCGTCATCGACAAGACGCGCTACCTGGTGCGCAGCGGCAGCCACGTGTTCGAGGTGGACGAGTTCTACGGCGACAACGAGGGCTTGGTGATGGCAGAAGTGGAGCTGGCCTCGGAGGACGAACCGTTTGACCGGCCTGCGTTCATTGGCCGCGAGGTGACGGGCGATGTTCGATATTATAATTCGCAGCTGATGAAGCATCCGTACAGGGAGTGGAAACAGGAATGAATAAGCGGTAGGTGGTGCGTGATAAGTGGTGAGTGATGAGTGGCACACGGATGGTACAGGATGGAACGGATGACCGCAGATGATTTTATCCTGACTGTTTTGTTCGCAGGGTCATCCCGCACTTGTTGCAGGAACTGAAAGGATGCCGGAAAATGGCAATCTGTGATATAAAATTGGGACAAGAATAATGAATCGGAAACACCTTCAATTGATTGACAGCATGATAGCCTATAATGCGGGCGACGCCAAGCGCGTGCAGCACTTCATCAAGGTCTACCAGTTTGCCTCGCTCATCGGTGCGCAGGAAGGACTGGATGCTGACACCTTGTTTGTGCTGGAGACAGCTGCCATTGTACATGACATCGGTATCCGCGTGAGCGAACAGAAATACGGCTCATGCGACGGCAAGCACCAGGAACTGGAGGGACCGCCCGAGGCACGCAAGCTGCTGACTTCCTTGGGTGGCTATACGCCTGAACAGATTGAGCGCGTCTGCTGGCTGGTGGGGCATCACCACACGTACAAAGACATAGAGGGTGCCGACTATCAGATACTGGTGGAGGCCGACTTTTTGGTCAACATCTACGAAGACGCTTTCAGCGGGCCGATGATAGGGAATGTCCGGCACCGTATATTCAGGACTGCAAGCGGCCTCAGGTTGCTGGATACGATGTATCCGGCGGAGCGTTGAGCCGCGGCGTCCCACACAGCATCGAGTTATGGAACGAATCTATCAATACCTGCCGCGCGAGCTGGTCACCTTCCTGCTGGTGACCGTGTTTTCCTTGCTCATCGGGCTGTCGCAACGCAAAATCAGCCTGAAGCGCGAGGGTGAGACGACTTTGTTCGGCACGGACCGTACGTTTACTTTCATCGGCATACTGGGCTACCTGCTCTATATTCTCGACCCGGCAGACTATCGCCTGTTCATGGGCGGCGGCGCGGTGCTGGGACTGCTGCTGGGACTGAACTATTATGTCAAGCAGACGCAGTATCATGTCTTTGGCGTCACCACCATTGTCATTGCCCTTATCACCTATTGCCTGGCGCCGGTGGTCATGACGCAGCCGTCGTGGTTTGCCGTCATGCTGGTGGTCACGGTGTTGCTCTTCACCGAGCTGAAGCATACCTTTACCGAGCTGGCGCAACGCATGAAGAACGACGAGATGACCACGCTGGCCAAGTTCCTGGCCATCAGCGGCATCATCCTGCCCATGCTGCCCGACGAGAACCTTATTCCGGGCATCAACCTGACTCCCTACAGCATCTGGCTGGCCACGGTGGTGGTATCGGGCATTTCCTACCTGTCCTACCTGCTGCGTCGCTATGTGTTCCATGAGTCGGGCATCCTGGTGTCGGGCATCATCGGCGGGCTGTACAGCAGCACGGCCACCATCTCGGTGATGGCACGCAAGAGCCGTACGGCTGCTCCCGGTGAGGCGCCTGAGTATGTGGCGGCTATGTTGATGGCGGTCAGCATGATGTTCCTGCGCTTCCTCATCCTGATAGGCATTTTCAGTCGCGAAACGCTGGCCAGCATCTACCCCTACCTGCTGGGCATGTCGTTGCTGTCGGCGGGCGTGGCGTGGTACCTGCATCGCAAGCGGCCCGCTCCCGTGGAGGGGCAGGTGGAGGCGGAAGACAGCAGTAACCCCCTGGAGTTCAAGGTAGCACTGATATTCGCCCTGTTGTTCGTGGTGTTCACGGTGGTGACGCACTACACGCTGGTCTATGCCGGCACGGGCGGTCTGACGGCTCTGTCCTTCGTCTCAGGTCTGAGCGACATCACGCCCTTCATCCTCAACTTGTTGCAGGGCACGGGCAACATCCCGGTAGAGGTCATTGCTGCATGCAGCTTGCAGGCCATCGTGAGCAACATTGCCGTCAACCTGTGCTATGCCCTGTTTTTTGCCGGGCGCCGCAGCCCGTTGCGTCGTTGGCTGCTGGTGGGCTTCGGCGGGGTCATTGCAGCGAATGTGGTGGTGCTGGCGGTGTTTTATTTGTAGGGGAGGTGGAGAACCGGATAGGGGTTCCATATATTCTTGGGAAATCTTCTTGTCACAGGGTTAGTAAAGAGGCTGAAGATGGCTGAATCTACTGTTTGTTTCTTCAAGGGTATATGCTGTTGGAATGTTTTTGGGTCAAGCATGTTTTGGGTCAGATGGTTGAATAATGTGGATATAGTTCGCTTTCATCTGTTGTTTAATCCAGCATACTCATGTGTATACTCAGTAATTTTTCAGATTCTATGATTTGGGTTATAAACTTTCTATAATTGTCCGTTTCTTGTGGAATATGGAATAAATATGTTTGTAACTCTGTGTCGTTAGATTCTCCATATCCTTGTAAGAAATAGGTTTTTCTTTCATGTTCTTGGATGGTTGGGTGAATAAAAATTCCATACTTTCCTTTTAAACGGTAGAGGTAAGTAATCATTTGATGAACATCTTCTCTGTTCTCTGTACCTGTCTTATATTTAGCGTCTATGATAGTGTCGTCAGATTTTCTGTAAAAATCTGGATAGCGTGGAAACATGTTTCGCTTGGCCAAATAAATGCGGCCAATATATTTCCGGTTATTGGGATGTATGAATCCATGTCGGGTAAGAATGGTGGCAAGATATTCTTCCCACAAGTAAGAGATATCGAACAGAATGCCTTGTATCTTGTCTTCCTTTAGTCCGTATTTTATTCTTTCGTGTCTTAATATGCGTAGGCAAAGTTTTTGAAGGGGAGCATAGTGGGTAAAATAAGGGTGACTATTGATTCTTAGATTGTTTTTTATTATTTCTTCCCTTTTTTGTCTGTTATAATTTGGGGTGGCAGCTACTATCTGGGTTACACTGATACGGGTTTCGCCATTGTTTTCCAGTAGTGTTCTTCCGTACCTGGTAGTGCCGATATACTCAATTGTGTGCCTTATCAGTTCGGTCACATGGTTATCGTGACTGAACTCACGCGTGCGATAGGCTATGCGGCCATTGAAGGGCATGTTTTGCTTGATGTGTCTGTTGATGTCTATAACACCTCGTACATTAGCATCGTTATATTCGTTTCGCCGGTATTCTTTGTATATCCCTTGCGTTAAAGCTTTGTTGAGTAGTTTTGGGAACAGGTAAAGCAGAAAATTAAAGATTTGTTCGTCGCTTGTTCCATGTGTCAGGTTGACAAGATTGATGTGCAAGACCTTTTGAAGCATGTAATGCAAAAAGAAGTCTTCATCAGTATTTCGGGAAAAACGGGAATGGATGGAAATCGGCACTCCATTGACTCCTATGAAACCGACTAAGTTGCCAGTTGTCAGATGGGCTTTTGTACATTGTTTGCCATCCCAGCTGGTTTGCAAAGAAAATAGCGGTAGCTTACCCATATCGTCCTCGCATTCACTGAAAGAATAGGGGTAGATGAGCAGGCTTTTCCCATATTCATCTGCCAGTTCGGCTATATTGCGGTTTGCGATATTTTGCAGTGCTAAAAATTCTTCAATATTGTCAGCGGTTGAAGAATAGGCTGTGTTATCCTTCAATATCATCATGGCTATTCTTGTTGTAGTAGACTTGTTCAAGCATTTTCAGGTTTTCCATTGCATTGGCTGTTCCTCTCAGATACTCAAAAAGTACGCCTTTCAGGTGGTTTTCCCAGAGTTGTTTGTAGGCGGCTTCCTTGTTGGCAGGGTCATTCTTCAGGTAAAGTGATAGTTTACAGAAATAGGCACCTCCAATGTGGTATGCGGTACTTAATCCTTCTATACCCGTATTGTTTTCTTCATTCCAGATTGCAGCATTCAGCCGATTCATGACACTGACTGCTTCATCTTTCATTTCGTGTAGCTCTTCCAGCATTCCTATGTTTTCGTTCGCTTTTATCTCTGTCCAGGCAAAACGGCGACGCATGGCGAAGTCCATGCTTTCCACACTTCGGTCTATGTCGTTCATGGTTCCAATGATATATACATTCTTTGGGACATAAAAGCCGTTATAGAATGGGTTTGTTTCGTCGGTAATCAGATTTTGATATTGAGTTTTCACGCGTCCTTTCTCTCCACGATAGCCGGGGTCGATGCTAAAGAAAAGTTCACCGAAAATTTTTGAGATTTCGCCACGGTTGATTTCATCGATGATGAAGACATAGGGTGTGGATTGAGCACTTGTGTTTTTCTCATTACTTAGTTTTATTTTCATTCTAAGTAGAATCTCTCGTAATACTGCCCAATAATAAGTAGAATCAGCACCGCCAATAATATCCCTAATATCATCGTTTTTTATATTATCAATTTGATTTATATCGTTATATTTAGAGTATAGTTTTAGTAACCTATGCAATGTTACAGCATTAGCAGAATCATTCTTTTCATCATTTCGGCATTGCCATTTTATTGAGTTGCTGGAACTAACATTTAGTTTAGTTGATTCCCCTGTTTTTAACTTGATTGTATTAATTATTCCGTTGTTAATATCCGTTACTAATTCATAATAGCATTGCTCAAACAATTGGATATTACAATTTGAATCTTCATTGTTAGCTTTTTTGTCGGTTAGATCTAATAGCCCTTGTACTATGCCTCTATAATAGGAATAATCTAACGTATTACCTATGATATTTTCAAATTGTTTTTGTCCTTCTTGTCGAATATCATATTGTCCTTTTGCGACATAATAGTTATAGATTTTTTGTAAATATTCTATCTGTGCATTTTGAAATTTATTGGTTTTATAAAACTGAATGACTTTGTAATCGTACTTTAAATCTTCTTTAATTGCTACTTTAAGAACAGTTTTACTATTCCTGAAATCTGAATAAAGAATGATATTGTTTTTTTCTATAGCACTAATTAAAAGATTATAGGCTTCTTCAAATGAATTAGCAGTATTGTTATAAATCTTATTGGTAGCGGTTGTTTGAAAAAAAGTTGGGATTGCTTTTTTGCAAAATTCCTTGAATACTCCATCTTTTCTCTGAAATCCTATATTCCCGTTTTTATCCGGTGGAGTCGGGCGAAGGCCTTCTACAAAATCGGTATAATCATAAGAAGGATGAAACTGAACAAATTCATATTCTGCTTTCATCTGTTTTGCGATTGCTTTGGCTAAATACGTTTTCCCTGTTCCTGGTGCTCCGGTCAGAATAAGGTTTTTGTTCGCTTCTAATAGCTCAATATATTTTCTAAGATTGTTGGTATCTTCCATGGTTTCGGTATTGTTTAGTAATAAATAGTTGGATATATATTGCGGAATTTCAGCTTTCTGGGTTAAGGTTCCGTATGGCTGCCATTGTGTTTCTGGGAGTTGTATGTTCAATTCGGAGGTAGAAATATATCCTTGCTGTTTGAAACATAGCCAAGCAACATTGATATAGTGGGCGTAATATGAATCATTACCATCTTCATCTATGCCTGCATAGTGGATTTTCTGTTGATATTTATATGAAGACAAAGCAACTCCAATTCCCCATAGTCCATGATTGTTATTTGTGCAACATATTATATCACCTTCTTTTATTTGTTTTATTAAAGTAAAAGGTTCTATGGCAGTTGAATCATCTATGTACTCTTGTCTTATTTCATTAATGGTAAAGTGAGTATAATCTGTGGCTTTCCATCCAATAGCCATAATGTTTTGAGTGAGAAAACTTTTCCAAGCATTCTCTTTTTGTCCTTTGCAATGGGTGGGACAGATAAAGTAGCATTTATGTTTATTTTTCAGGTCTATTAATTCCAAATCACGCGGAATGAAAAAATAGGCAGTGTTTGTTTCGATTCCTAATTCTTTTGTGAATTGTTTAAATTGTTCAGATAGATAATCATCTACAGATTCTTTATATAAATTCAATTCACGAAGTTTATTGTTTGTTTGTGTTCCGTGTCCGTGATTGGCAATATGCTTTTCTTTCGTATTGTTTTTGTAGCCGACAAAGCGACTTGGAGCAAACAGCAAGGTATTACCGAATGGTTCAACTACATACCAGCGTCCTTGTTTAAATCGCTGTAGAGCCCACTGCTTATCTTCTATTATCGGACTTTTGGCATAGGCATAAAGGGTATAGATGTTTTTCACAACATCTGCTCTGCTTTCAATAAAATCAGTCCTGTCCATGTTTGATTGTAATTCATTATCTTGTAACAAAATTATGAAAAAATAAAATAACTTCTTCTATATAGGCAGGTTATTATGATTTTTCCCTTTCAAACTTTGTCTTTTCTATTTCGTTCGTTAATTGTGTTGTGTTTTTAAGGATGGATTAATTAAAAGTATCGGATAGTTTTTGGGATACACTTTGTATAGAATAAAAATGTAATCTAATGGTAGCTAGTAAACAATAAATATATAGACATGTTTTTGACAAAGGTATATCGTGATTGGATAAGTATATGCAATATATATTATTCTTGGAGTGCGTATAGCGTAAAATGTGTATTATTGTTTAAATGGCTAGAGAGAAATAGCATGAACCATTATGAACCATAATCTTCTTTGTATCAGTGTGTTGTAAATAGGTATATTTGCATGTATCAAACAGAACACCTAATGCTTGGGGATACAAGTTTGGTCTGTTCGGCCATCGGTTTGTGGTATGTTCTGCTAAATATGGAGAATGATAATTTGTCAATAAAAGTGTTTTAAGCCAAGAGATGCTAGAATGAGAGGCGTTATTTTTTTAATCTAAGATGACTTCAGTATTTGAAAAATATACAGTTTCACGCCTTGTGTTATTATAATAATCATTTTGGGGACTGGAATGATTAAAAACTTAGTAAGTGATGTCGCAATTAAAATCTTGTTTGATTCTGTGTTTGCTATGTCTGCAAACATCTCTTTTTGCACAGTTGCAGAATTTTGAGATTAAAAAGAAAGAAGTAAGTAATCCTCAATTGGATTCATTATGGAAATGCTATTGTTTGTTGAATATTGAAGAAGTTAAACAGAATTATTCCCAAAATGCTCACTCTCAGAAGACATTGGATGAGTATATTAAGGAAGATAGTATTAAATTCTTCAAAAAAGCATTCAAAGGAAAAACGCAAGAGCAATATATATAGGAAAGTCTTGAAGATATAAAACGTTTTAAAGGCAAAATTCAATATCTCATAGCTTTAAAACAGGTAAAGAAGGGAACATTTCCTTTGCCTAAATATAATTCTTCTGCTGCAAAAGCCAGATATGAACGTATGATTTCATCAAATGAGGAAGACCTTGAGCGCAGTATTGAAGATATTCTGGATGACAGCGTCAGCATGAAGAAAACATTCAAAGCTGAAATGGATAAACTTAAGGAAATTCCTAATGATAGGTGGGTATATATTTTTGATACCATACAGCTGGGAGGTAACAACCCTACTCTCTATCCCGGTGAATATATAACTAATGCTAATCCTGATAAAACAAATTTCAATGATATGTATTATGGGCTATTGATGGATCATAATGGTACTTTTTATCATGCTAAAAATGGTACGATAATTTTGTCAATGCCTGTTTTTCGATATGATTTTTGGTTTAGAAGGTTAAATGGAGGAACTAAAATTATTATCCCCAGCTATCAGAAAATAAAAAATCTTGTAACGGATGAATATGTATCTTTGGATTCATTGACAGAAGCAGACCTTATTATTGCCAGAGAAAATAAAAATGGTGTTGAGAGTATTAATGAATACGCAAAGGTTTCAGAGGATATGATTTTTAAAATCAATTCAGGAATCATGTATGACTGGATAGATGTAAGTGGAAGTTTTGATAAGGTAAGGCCTAATGCTTCATTGCTTTCTGACAGTACTTTGTATGCGGTAGCTAGTCAACTGATGATGCAATGGCGTCATTTCAAAGAAGAAGGTTCATCGGGTAGCAAAGATTTGATATATAAGCTGATTACTAAGGAGGATTATGACAGAATCAAACAGCTGGAAAAAGGATTTCCCTCAAATTGAAGCTGAACACAAAGAGGCTGTTGATAAAGGGTTTAAGGAATGGGTTTCTGTCAGTACCAAGGCTTATGCGGCAGCTTACACGGCACTGATGGGAAAAGAACCGCAAATAGGTTTGTCTGTAAAAGAGTTGAAGAATTACGTGATACTTTCAGAGGTGCCTCAAGGAAAAACAACCTATTATAAAATAAAGCATCTGCTTCTTATAAAATATCACTGCTGGGCACTTAGTCCCAGCTGATTTTCAATTGTTTATAATTTAGTTCTT